>NZ_JBFRFP010000027.1:0-69838 GCF_052114885.1 Paenarthrobacter sp. 2TAF44
CGTGCGCAAACGCAAAGCCGAGGGACGAACCACAAAGGAGATCCGCCGGTGCGTGAAACGCTACCTCGCCCGGCGGATCTACCGAACCCTCAACGCCCCAAACCCCGGCCCTTGCCACGCTTGACAACCATAGAAGGATCCCCGCGTTGGATTAACGAGAAAGGAAATGCCATGAAAAATACTAGTGACCCGCAGTTCGATACCGTGATCGTGGGCGGTGGCCAGGCCGGCTTGGCGCTCGGCTATTGGCTGGCCAAAGGACACCACAACTTCGTCATCCTTGATGAGAACGCCAGGACCGGGGATTCGTGGCGTCAACGCTGGGATTCGCTTCGTCTCTTCACCCCGGCTAAATACGACGGATTGCCGGGCGCACCTTTCCCAGGGGACCCGTTGGCGTTTCCCAGTAAGGATGAGTTGGCGGACTACCTCGAACAATATGCACGGCGGTTCAGTCTGCCCGTGATCCACGGAGTCCGTGTTGACGGGGTGACGCAACAGGGTGATTGCTTTCTTGTGAGCTCCGGTGATCGGTCCTGGATCGCCAACAACGTGGTGGTTGCCACAGGTGGATACCGCCTGCCCAAGCGGCCGGCATTCGCCAATCAGCTGGATCCCGGCATCGTGCAGCTTCACTCGCAGGAATACAAGAACCCCGGGCAACTCCAACCCGGGCCCGTCCTCGTGGTGGGGCTCGGCAATTCCGGCGCGGAGATTGCCGTTGAAGCCAGCAGGACGCACACCACGTTGCTGGCCGGCAAAGCCAGTGGTGAAATCCCAGTTCGCCATGGACGCGCTGCAGCCCGGTTCGTCCTGCCTGTGATTCGATTCGCAGGCCTTCACATCCTGACGCTGAACACGCCGGTTGGCCGGAAGGTGGCGCCGGCATTCAAGATGATGGCGGCACCTTTGATCCGGACACGCACCAAGGACCTGCGTGACGCGAAGGTGGAACTGCTGCCGAGGATAGCCGGGGTAAAGCAAGGTAAACCGGTGCTGGAAGAGGGCCGGACTTTGGATGTGGCGAACGTCATTTGGTGTACGGGATACCGGGAGGATTACTCGTGGCTGAAGCTCCCGTACCAGAACGGCGATGGGATTCCGACCCACAAGAGGGGAGTGGTGGAATCTGTGCCCGGTCTCTACTTCCTTGGCCAGGAGTTTCTGTTCGCGGCAGTTTCGGCAACACTTCCAGGAGTTGGCCGTGACGCCCGCTATCTGGCACGCCAGATCACAGCAGACCGGCAGTTCACAGCTGAGCGTCGGCCGGCTTTGGCATAGTGGCTGACCTTCAAAAAGAAGTGCCCGCAGCACAGGCAACGCACAGTTTCATCTTTGCAAACGCATAGTCCAACCTGAGCTAATAGACACTCGTAAGGCGGTTCCGCAGGCTGGCCCAACTGGGGTCGGTGCCCGGAACAGCGTATGATGGATGCTTTGTGCAATAGCCTTGAGGAACTGCCTAACGTGACTACATCAACGATCCGACCGCCCGCCCGTCCCAACAGGCGGGCTACCGGTCCCGTTGTAAAGTCCACGTTCCGACCCGAAATCCAGGGCCTCCGCTCCCTCGCCGTGCTCATGGTTGTGAGCTACCACATCTGGATTGGGCGGGTATCAGGCGGGGTGGATGTCTTCCTGCTGATCTCGGCCTTCCTCATGACTCTTCAGTTCACGAGCCGCTTCAAACAGCGGCGCCCGATGGACTTGCTGCGGCACTGGCTGCACTTGTTCAGGCGCCTGCTCCCGGCAGTGGTGGCTGTCCTCTTTGGAACACTGGCTGCTACTTTTGCTTTCCTGCCTCCCACCCGCTGGGTGGAAGTGGTCAATCAGGCTTGGGCCTCACTGTTCTACTACGAAAATTGGCTGCTGCAGACTCTCGCGGTGAATTACTACGCCACGGACCACAGCCTCGCCAGTCCTGTGCAGCACTTCTGGTCACTTTCCATCCAGGGCCAGGTGTTCATTCTCTGGCCGGTGATCTTCGCCGTGATGGCGGTCATCTGCCGCAAATTCGATCTCCGGTACCGGGCCTCGCTCGCGTACGTTTTTGCGCTCATCTTCGTCGTTTCCCTGACGTACTCCATTATTTTTACGGCCAACAACCAGGCTGTGGCGTACTTCGACACCTTCGCCCGGCTTTGGGAGTTCGCCCTCGGAACGCTTGTTGCCCTGATCCTGCCTGCCCTGGACTTTTCCAAACCTGTCCGCGTGGCGATGGGGTGGATCGGCGTTGCCGCCATGCTTACTTGCGGCATCCTGCTGCAGGTCCAAACTGCGTTCCCCGGCTTTGTTGCGCTCTGGCCCACTCTGGCTGCCGTTGCAGTGATTGCAGCGGGACAGACCGGTAGCCGATTCGGCGTGGATCGGATTCTGAGTTCCAAATTCCTGGTACGTCTTGGCGATAACTCCTATGCCCTGTATCTCTGGCACTGGCCTATCCTGGTGATCGCCCTGGCTTGGAGCGGCAAGGACCACGCCGGGTGGCTGTCCGGCACCGCGATTGTGGCGTTGGCATTGGTCCTGGCCTTCCTGACCACGAAGTACGTGGAGAAGCCATTCCGGGAGTGGAAGTGGCCGGAGGTGAAACGTCGCCGCGCAGCCATCTCCATCGCCGTCTGCCTGGCCGTGGCGTGTGCGCCGTTGCTCGGCTTCCAGTACAAGCAGTATCTGGACCAGAAGGCCGCTGACACGCAGGCATTCAACGACAACCCTGGAGCCCATGCCCTCCTTCCAGGCTATGTAGACCAAGTCGGCAAGGATGCCAAGACACTTCCCACGGCAGAACAGTTGCCTGAAGACTGGGCACACCTGGGTGGGACGTGCGAGGGAGTTTCCAAGCCGGAAGACAAGACTCTGCAGGAGAACTGCCAGCAAAACGGCGTGGGCGATGACGCCACGAAGAGCATTGTGGTCCTGGGCGACTCCCATGCCCAGCAGTGGCTGGCCGCACTCGGCCCTCTCGCTGAGGCTGAGCATTGGAAGGTCACGGCCCTCCTGTTGGGCGGTTGTCCGTTCATGCCGGAGAACCCTGACGCTGACCAGCACTGCAATGATTTCAACTCGGCGGCTTTCAAATACGTGGCAGCCCACACCCCGGATTCCGTGTTCATGGTGGGAACCAAGGCGGCCCCCTCATCACCGGATGAGGAGTTGGTGTACGGCTTTGACCAGTCGGTCACCAACTTCAACGACCTCGGCATCCAGGTGGTGGCCATTCGTGACAACCCACGCTACGACCACAACGTCACAGAATGTGCCCTGTCCAAGGGCGTGGACAGCCCTGACTGCAAGTCTGACCTGCAGGACGTCCTGGCTGCGGAGAGCCCCTTCGCGGCCGAACAGGGAAAGTTTGGAAATGCGGCATTCCTGGATATGACGGACCTCCTTTGCAACGGCGTCCAGTGCCCCAGCGTCATAGGAAATGTGTTCGTCTACCTGGATGACAACCACCTGTCCAAGACCTACGTCACCAGCATGGGCGAGATGTTCGACGAAAGGTGGTTTGCCGCGACGGGGTGGGCGCAATGAGCGGACAGGTGAAAGCAACAGCACCTTTGGGTGGCAAGCCCACTACAGCGAAGCCCACTACAGCGAAGCCCACTTCAGCGAGGACCACGACGGCGGAACGAACCTTCCGCCCGGAGGTCCAGGGACTGCGTGCCTTGGCTGTGTTGATGGTGGCGGCTTACCACATTTGGCTCGGCCGGGTGTCCGGCGGCGTAGACGTCTTTTTACTCATCTCGGCTTTCCTGATGACCCTGTCCTTTACGCGGAAGCTCGAAAACCGTAGGCCCCTGAGGCTCCTGCAGCACTGGCTCCATGTGTTCAAGCGGCTGCTGCCCGCCGTCGTCGTGGTCCTGCTGGCAGTCCTGGCCGGAACCTGGGCCTTTATCCCGCAGAGCCGGTGGCCGGATGTGCTAGCCGAGGCCTGGGCCTCCCTGCTATACCGTCAGAACTGGCAGCTCGCGGATTCTGCCGTTGATTACTATGCGCAGGACCATTCCGGAGCGAGTCCCCTGCAGCACTTTTGGTCCCTGTCCGTGCAAGGCCAGGTCTTTATCCTGTGGCCACTGATTTTCGCAGCGGTGGCCCTGCTGCAGCCGCAACTCGCAAAGCTGTTCCCGGGCCGGAAGGTCATAGAACACCGGCAGCTGCTGTTCATGGCGTTCGGCCTGGTCTTTGTGGCCTCGCTGGTCTATTCCATCGACCAGACTGCCCACAATCAGGCGTATGCGTATTTCGATACCCGGACAAGGCTGTGGGAATTTGCGCTGGGTTCCCTGCTGGCACTGGCACTCCCGTACCTCAAACCGGGACAGCGGCTTCGGGTATTCCTGGGTTGGGCGGGGCTGCTCGCCATGCTCTCGTGCGGCCTGATCTTGACGGTGGACCGTTCCTTCCCGGGATTCGTGGCTCTCTGGCCAACCCTCGCAGCCGCGGCGGTTATCGTTGCGGGCCAGAGCAACAGCCGATTTGGTGCGGACCGTGTGCTCAGCTCAAAGCCCTTGGTCCTGGTGGGCAACAATTCCTACGCCCTGTACTTGTGGCATTGGCCGGTCCTGGTGTTCTTCCTGCTCGTCACGGAGACCACCAGCCCGAACCTCCTGCAGGGCTTGGGCATCATGGCAGCATCGATGGCGTTGGCCGTTGCCACCACACGGTTTGTCGAGGTTCCCATGCGCCGCTGGCAGTGGCCGGACGCGCGGTCCTGGCGGGCCGCCGTCGTCGTTGTTTCCTGTGGTGCGCTGCTCGCGCTGCCGATGACCGCCTGGCAAGGTGCTATCGCCGCCCAAGGCGTGGCAATTGCGGATCAGCCCAAGGAACTGACGCCCGGTGCTGCAGCGCTCTCGCCTGAGTTTGCGGGCCAACCGACACCCAAGGCGATGATCATTCCCGCACCCGCCGCCATGAAGGATGAATGGGCGGACATCGATGGCCTCTGTACTGGCGGCAACGTCCCCTCGGATCCGTTGCTGCAGGGTTGCCTCCAGAATGACGAACCCGAGGTGGTGACCAAGAGGATCGTGGTCCTCGGCGATTCCCACGCCCAGCAGTACATGGCGGCCCTGGGCCCCATCGCCAAGGAGCACGGTTGGGAAGTGGTCACACTGCTGAAGGGGAACTGCCGGTTCGGCGCCGACTCGCCTGAGCGGACCAGTGACTGCAACGACTTCAACAAGGCAAGTGCCGCTTATGTCATGGAACACAAACCCGATGCTGTGTTCACTGTGGCGTCTCTGACTCATGTGACGGCCCCTTTCGAGACCGAAGTGCCCGGGTATTTGGACGGCATCAAGCCCTTCACGGATGCAGGAATCGACGTCGTGGGCATCCGCGACAACCCGCGGTTCAGCATCAACATGCCCGAGTGCGTGCAGAAGAAGGGCCCTGACTCGCCCGACTGCAACCCTCCGCTGGAAGATTCCCTGGCTGCGTCCTCGCCTCTGGCCGACTACGCGGGCAAGGTGGATCGGTTGTACCTGATGGACATGAGCGACTTCATCTGCGAGCGGGGCACGTGTCCGGCAGTGGTGGGGAATGTGTACGTCTACAAGGACGACAACCATCTCACCAAGACCTATGTGCAGAGCATGATCCCGATGTTCGAGGAGCGGCTCCTCGCCGCGACGGGCTGGTCCGACTCGACTGGTCAGTCCGGGCGCTAGCCTCGCCGCCTCGCGGGAGCACGGAACGCACGACGCCGACCTTCCGCCAGTGCTGTTGCTCACACTCAGGCGCCGCGGAATATGGCGATGGCCGCCGAGGTTCTACTATTTATTCAATACCCGAAGCACCTTTGCCTTGCAGTACCTCATGCATAGGCCAATTTATGCACAGGCCAGTCCCGTAATGACGGGCTGGTCATCAGTTGCAACCCCTACCAGTTAAAGCCCCCAGAACCCAGGTAAGAGGCCGCACTCATGACCCAGCCCGAACACGATCCCTTCGGCTTCGTAGGCCTGACCTACGACGACGTCCTGCTCCTCCCCGGACACACCGATGTCATTCCTTCTGACGCGGACACGTCCTCCCGGATTTCCAAGCGCATCACGGTGCAGACGCCGTTGCTTTCCGCTGCCATGGACACCGTCACTGAGTCCCGCATGGCCATCGCCATGGCCCGCCAGGGTGGTCTTGGCGTCGTGCACCGCAACCTGTCCATCGATGACCAGGCTGAGCATGTGGACCGCGTCAAGCGCAGCGAATCCGGCATGATCACCAACCCGCTGACGATCGGCCCGCAGGCCACGTTGCAGGAACTGGACGAGCTGTGTTCCCGCTACCGCGTCTCCGGCCTTCCCGTGGTGGACACCGACGGACGGCTGCTGGGTATCGTCACCAACCGCGACACCCGGTTCATTCCGGAATCTGAATTCCCGCTGCGCAGCGTCAGCGATGCCATGACCAAGATGCCGCTCATCACCGGCCATGTGGGCATCAGCCGCGAGGAAGCCTCGCACAAGCTGGCCACCAACAAGATTGAGAAGCTCCCGCTCGTTGACGAGCAGGGCCGTCTCAAGGGCCTCATCACCACCAAGGACTTCACCAAGGCAGAGCAGTACCCGCTGGCCACCAAGGACGACGAAGGCCGCCTGCGCGTAGGCGCTGCCATCGGCTTCTTCGGCGACGGTTGGGAACGCGCCATGAAGCTCATCGACGCCGGGGCGGACGCACTCTTCGTGGACACCGCCAACGGCCACTCCCAGGGCGTGCTGGACATGATCCGCCGCCTGAAGTCGGACCCGATTGCTGCCCACGTGGACATCATTGGTGGCCAGGCAGCAACCCGTGAAGGAGCCCAGGCCCTGATTGACGCTGGTGCCGATGGCATCAAGGTCGGTGTGGGCCCAGGCTCCATCTGCACCACCCGTGTTGTAGCCGGTGTCGGCGTTCCCCAGATCACGGCCATCTACGAATCCGCGAAGGCTGCCATCCCGGCAGGCGTGCCGTTGATTGCCGACGGCGGACTCCAGTACTCGGGCGATATTGGCAAGGCACTGGTTGCCGGAGCTGACACCGTGATGCTCGGCTCATTGCTGGCTGGTTGTGAAGAGTCTCCCGGCGAGCTCATCTTCGTCAACGGCAAGCAGTTCAAGAGCTACCGCGGTATGGGCTCCCTTGGCGCCATGCAGTCCCGTGGAAAGAACACGTCCTACTCCAAGGACCGCTATTTCCAGGCTGACGTGTCCGGTGATGACAAGCTCATCCCGGAAGGCATCGAAGGCCGCGTCGCGTTCCGCGGTCCGCTGGCATCGGTGGCCTACCAGCTGGTCGGTGGCCTCCGCCAGACCATGTTCTACACCGGCGCCCCCACGATTGCCGAACTCAAGGCACGCGGCAAGTTCGTCCGGATCACTCCTGCCGGCCTGAAGGAATCGCACCCGCACGATATCCAGATGACGGTGGAGGCACCCAACTACGGTTCCCGCTGACATCAGTTTCTAAAAAGCTGTTCCCCGTGGAAGCCTCCATGGGGAACAGCTGTTTAAGGGCCGCAACGGAAATGTCTGTGGGTAGGAATAGGCTGGGGACATGTCCGAAAAGCCCGCACAACCGCGGCACCCGGAGTCAGTCCGGCTGAATTCAGTCCAACCCGGCAAAGCGCCCCGCAAGCTTGCCCTCCGGCCATACGCACGCGCCGTCGGGCAGGTCCTGAAGGTGAGTTTCAAGGCATCGCCGATTGCAGTCATCATGAAAGTGGCTGGCTCCCTGATTTCGGCCACGCTGCCGCTGGTAACCACCTACTTCGCCGCGTTGACCACCACTGCGTTGGCGGCCGGTTACGCGGGAGATCCCGACGCCGGTCCGCGGGCGGTACTGTACGTCATCATTACTGCCGCGCTGGGACTGTTTTGGGGCGCCTTCAGCAGCGTCGACCGATACATCCAGCAGTTGATGAGCTTCAAAGTAGGCGCGATCGTCGGCGACATGATGTACGAGCGCTTCCTGGCACTGGAGTTCTGGCGCTATGACGACAAAGAAACGGTGGACCTCTACGATCGCGCCAAGCGGTTCTCCGATTCCTATGCGCGGGTCCTGGACCGGATCGCGGCCATCTTTACGCAGTTGGTTTCGGTCATCCTGGCAGTCGGTGCGCTGTTGTTGGTCAGTTGGTGGATCGCTGTCATTGTCCTTATAGCGATCGTCCCGAGCGTCTACTTGCAGTTCAAACTCTCACGAGAGCAAATAGCCCATTGGAATACCCAAGTGGATTCCCGGCGTCAACGGCGAATGATCGAGACCAACCTCCTGAGGCCCCAGCACATTGCCGAGATGCGGCTCTATGGCATTGTGGGTTATCTGATGGACCTGCGCTCGCGCCTTCGCGACGCTGACGAGCGCCGGCGGCTGGACTTCCAGAAGCGCTACATCCCCAAGCAGCTCGCAGCGGACGCCCTGCAGTATGGGGCCGAAGTAGTGTCGTTGATCTGGGTGGTGGGACAAATCATTGCCAGGGCACAGGCGGTAGGGCAGTTCCTCTACATCCAACAGATCGTCAGCCGGGCCCTGTCCACCGCCAGCAACCTGGTCTCGTCGCTGAGTTCCATTGACGAAGACCTTGCCAACCTCAAAGACTACGAGCTGTTCATGGCGCTTCCGGTGCCCAGCGGCCACGAACCTCCCTTGGTGAAGTCGCCGTCCGTTGTGGAAATGCGGGACATCCGCTTCAGCTATACGGGGAGTGACGTTGAAGTTATCAAGGGCATTTCCCTGACCATCAGGGCAGGCCAGCACATTGCGATAGTTGGTGAGAATGGCGCAGGAAAGTCCACGCTGATCCGGATTCTGGCCGGACTGTACCGGCCCGATTCGGGCCGAGTATTGCTCGACGGCGTCGATCTCACCGGGATCGACGTGACCAGTTGGCACCGGCACCTTGCGGTCCTGAGCCAGGAATTCCTGAAGTATGAATTCGCTACGGCCGCGGAGAACATTTATTTGGGCGATGTCGATCAACCCCGGGACGAGCAACGCATCCGGAGGGCAGCCTCAGATGCCGAGGCCATGGAATTCATCAACAAGCTGCCCAACGGCCTGGAAAACCATGTGAGCAATTGGATGGAGGATCCACGCGGGCGCAAGGGGAGTGGGCTCTCAGGTGGGCAATGGCAGCGATTGGCCATGGCCCGGAACTTCTACCGGGATGCCTCCTTCATGGTCATGGACGAACCGACGTCAGCCATCGATGCTTTGGCTGAGCACCGGATCTTCACTCGGCTTTTCGCGGACCGGAACAGCACCATCATTGCCATCAGCCACCGGCTGGCCACCATCGAAAAGGCAGATGTTGTGTACATGCTGGAGGACGGGCGGATTGCCGAACAAGGAACGCACAAGGAGCTGGTGGCGTTGAGGGGCCGCTACTTCCGGATGTTCGAATCCCAGCTCACTGTGGAAGAGACCAGCCACAACACCCCCTAAGAGCAGGTCGGAACAAAACGGTGGCTTGGTTTTGGTGGGATAAACTCGAGCAGTGACTTATGAGATTGAGATTGGCCGTGGCAAGCGTGGGCGTCGTGCCTACTCCCTGGATGACATCGCGATCGTTCCGAATCGTCGGACGCGTGACCCGAAGGACGTCTCTGTCTCCTGGCAGATCGACGCCTATAAGTTCGACATGCCGGTGATTGCCGCCCCCATGGACTCTGTGATGTCCCCGGACACGGCCATCACTTTGGGCCGTTTGGGTGGTCTTGGCGTCCTGGACCTTGAAGGCCTCTGGACCCGGTACGAAAACCCACAGAAGGTGCTCGACGAGATCGCAGGCTTGGCCAACGAAACCAGCAGCCCGGCCGTTACCCGCCGAATGCAGGACCTGTACCAGGCACCCATCCAGCCAGAGCTCATCAGCTCCCGCCTGGCCGAGATCCGCGCCGCCGGCGTCACCGTGGCCGGCTCCCTGACCCCACAGCGCACCCAGGAACACTACAAGACCGTGGTGGCTGCCGGCGTCGATATCTTCGTCATCCGTGGAACCACCGTCTCGGCTGAGCATGTCTCCAAAAACCATGAGCCACTGAACCTTAAGCAGTTCATCTACGAACTCGATGTCCCCGTGATCGTTGGTGGAGCAGCTGGTTACACGCCGGCCCTGCACCTCATGCGCACGGGTGCTGCAGGTGTCCTCGTTGGCTTCGGTGGAGGTGCTACCACCACCACGCGCCGTGCGCTCGGTATTCATTCGCCCATGGCGTCGGCCATCTCGGACGTCACCGCGGCCCGCCGCGACTACATGGATGAGTCCGGTGGGCGCTATGTCCACGTCATCGCCGACGGCGGCATGGGCCGCTCGGGCGACATCGTCAAGGCCATCGCGATGGGAGCGGACGCAGTAATGCTGGGCAGCGCCCTCGCGCGCGCCGAAGAAGCTCCGGGCCGCGGCTGGCACTGGGGTCCGGAAGCGCATCATCTCGAATCACCCCGTGGCGACCGCGTCAACGTTGGCACGGTGGGATCCCTGGAGGAAGTCCTCTTCGGGCCCGGGCACCACACCGACGGTACGTCCAACCTCATTGGCGCTCTGCGTCGGTCCATGGCGACCACAGGGTACTCCGACCTCAAGGAATTCCAGCGCGTGGACGTCGTAGTATCCCCATACTCGGGCAACTAGGACTTCTGCCAATCGGACCAGTCAACAAGTAGGGTAGGGGACTACCAGCAGTTGCGTTTGAGGAGGGGTCCGATGAGCAATGTCGCAGGCGGTCCGCAGGTGAATTCTCCGGGAGCATTAAGCCCGGAATCCCGTGCCGCATCCATTGAAGTCCTGAAAGCCACTGCCGAACCCGGCAAGCAGTTGGACATCCTTATTGTCGGCGGAGGAGTGGTGGGGGCTGGAGCAGCCCTCGACGCCGTGACCCGCGGCCTCACGGTGGGCATAGTTGAGGCAAGGGACTGGGCTTCAGGGACGTCGTCGCGATCATCCAAGCTCATCCATGGCGGCCTCCGCTACCTTGAAATGCTTGATTTCGGGCTGGTCCAGGAGGCCCTGCAGGAACGTGGTTTGCTGATCCAGCAGATCGCACCCCACCTGGTCCGCCCTGTCCCTTTCCTCTACCCCCTGACGCGAAGGTTCTGGGAGCGCCCCTATGTGGGCGCGGGCATCATGCTTTACGACACCTTGGGTCTCACTTCCGGACACAGCCGCGGTGTTCCCATGCACAAACACCTCTTCAGGCGCGGCACCCTCAGGGCGGCTCCCAGCCTCAAGGACGATGCCTTCGTGGGTTCCATCCGCTACTACGATGCCCAAGTGGACGACGCCCGTTTGGTGGTCAACGTTGTTCGCACCGCAGCCCACTATGGCGCCCATGCTGTGAACAGGGTGCGGGTGGTGGACTTCCTCCGGGAAGGCGAACGCGTGGTGGGGGCCAAGCTGGAAAACCAGGAAGACGGCAGCGTCTTCGAAGTGCGTGCCAAGCAGGTAGTCAATGCCACAGGCGTGTGGACGGACGAAACCCAGGCCATGGTTACGGATCGGGGCCAGCTCAAGGTCAGGGCATCCAAGGGCATCCACCTGGTGGTACCGCGGGACAGGTTCCAATCCACAGTTGGGCTGATCCTGCGCACGGAGAAGTCAGTGCTCTTCGTGATCCCTTGGGGCCGCCACTGGATCATCGGGACAACGGACACCGACTGGAAGCTGGACAAGGCGCACCCCGCCGCGTCCAGCAAGGACATCGACTACGTCCTGGAGCACGTCAACAAGGTCCTGAAGCGGCCCCTCACCCGTGAGGACGTAGAAGGCGTCTACGCAGGACTCCGCCCCCTTCTTGCAGGGGAAAACGACTCCACCGCCAAACTCTCCCGCGAACACGTGGTGGCTCATCCAGTGCCAGGGCTGGTGGTGGTGGCTGGCGGGAAGTTCACTACTTACCGCGTCATGGCCAAAGATGCGGTGGATGAAGCCACCCGGGCGATGGATGAACGGGTTCCCTCCAGCTGCACCGAAACGATCCCGTTGCTCGGTGCAGAGGGGTTCAAGGCCGCCTGGAACCGCCGCGGCCGCTCAGCGGAAGAAGCCGGCGTCCATGTTGCCCGCGTGGAACACCTGCTCAACCGCTACGGGTCCATGGCCTCGGAAGTGCTGGATCTCATCGCTGCGCAACCCGAACTCGGGGAACCGCTTCCCGGTGCGGACGATTACCTTGCCGCAGAGGTGGTCTACGCCACCACCCATGAGGGCGCCCGTCATGTTCACGACGTTTTGACGCGCCGCACCCGAATCTCGATCGAAGCCTGGGACCGGGGTGTGTCAGCAGTGCCAGTAGTGGCTAAGCTGATGGGAGAAATCCTTGGCTGGAGCGAAGCACAGCGGGAAAGCGAAATAAAGCATTATCTGGCCCGGGTGGAAGCTGAGCGGCTTAGCCAGCAACAACCCGATGACGAATCAGCTGACGCCGCGCGCATGGGAGTCGATGACATCGTTCCCCTTCGCTGAGCAAACACAGGACCTGCGGCCGGAAGGCCACATTGGAGGGAACACGACTTGGCTGAACCACTTGACCGGTATGACGCGGAACTGACGACGCCAGACACCGTCATCCTGGAGCTCGTTGCCGAGGACAAAATCGACGCTGCGGCACAACTTGCGGAACGGCTTCACGCGGCTGGCCGGATCTCGAACCTCCAGGGCTTCCTGGAGCAGGTCCATTCCCGGGAACACCAGCTGGCCACCGGGCTTCCCGGTGGCATTGGACTGCCGCATGCGCGCAGTGAATTCGTAGACCGGATTTCCATTGCAGTGGGCGTCACGAAGTTCGGCCATGCCCTGGATTTTGGTGCCACTGATGGTCCCGCCACGCTGATCCTGCTCATTGCCACCCCTGCCAGCTCCTTCTCGGATCATTTGGAAGTCCTTGCTACGTTGGCGCGTTCGCTCTCCAAGGAGTCATTCCGGGAGTCCCTGCGCCGGGCGCACGATACCGAGGTCATTTCCGAACTCATCAACTCCAGCCTGGTGTTCTTCGACCACTGAGATTCGATTATTGAGATGGCCGCCACGGACCCGTTCCAGGGCTAAGGTTCTACCGTTCGTTTCGTTGTTCTACAGCGGGACGAAGTACGGTTAAGGGGTGTTGAAAACCGCGCTGAAACCCCGCTGGATCGCAGGACTCGTCTTTGCGCTTCTCTTGTCCGCGGTTTTTGTGCTGCTCAGCCAGTGGCAGCTCAGCCGGTCCACCCAGCACGAAGCTCCCGTATCGCCCGGCATTGAAGAGGTCAAGCCGCTGGTGGACGTCCTGCAGCCGGGGCAGTTCTTCCCCGGTTCTGTCTCCGACCAGATGGTCACGGCCACCGGCTCCTACGATCCCGCCAAGCAGGTCCTCGTGGAGGGCCGCCTGTACAACGGCCAGAAGGGATTCTGGATTGTCTCGGCGTTCGCTGTGGACAATGCTCCGAAGCTGAGCGGTGTCGCGGCCTCGCCCATGACCTGGATTCCAGTAGCCCGGGGCTGGGTGGCCGACGCCGCCCAAGCCGTTCCGCCGCCGTCGGGCACTATCACGCTGACCGGCCGCCTGCTGCCCTCTGAAGCGCCGCTGCCAAACGTCGACGCCGGTCCAGGCCGGGCGTCTGCGGTGGCCGTTGCCGAACTCATCAACGTCTGGGACGTCTCCAGCTACCAAGGCTTCGTTGCCGCAACATCAGAACTAGCCGGAGGTGTTCCCGTCGTCGTTAATGACGCGGTAAAGCCCCTCAACATCCCTGCGCAGCCGCCGGAACAACAGATCAACTGGCTGAACCTCTTCTATTCCGTTGAGTGGGTGGTCTTCGCAGGATTCGCCCTGTACATCTGGTGGCGGATGGTGGCTGACGACTACCGTCGCGAGCTCGAAGACGACGAGTTCGACGAAGATAATCACCACCCCAACGAACCAACAAGCCCTGAACCCCAGCAACCTGGGCCAGAACAAAAGGTGCAGTAATGATTGAGCCCAAGCCGGCCATCCAGCCCGAGCAGTCCGGACCCAAGCCGAAGAAGCGCAAGTTTGGTGGAACGGAAGCCCAGATCCGTTCGGCGCTGAAGTTCTACAAAGTCATGGCCTACCTGACCGGTGCCATGCTCCTGCTGCTCTGCGCGGAGCTGATTGCCCGTTATGGCTTCGGCGTATCGCTCTTTGCCGGTGGCACGGACGCCGTGACCGGTAAGCCGTTTGGCTTCGGATTCGCTGAGTCTGAGCCCAAGGGCGTGATCGGTGGCTTCAACATCTCCACCACTGTATTGATCGTCCATGGCTGGATGTACGTGGTGTATCTGGTGTCCAACTTCCGGTTGTGGTCGCTCATGCGCTGGCCCTTCTCCAAGCTGGTCTTGCTGGCCTTGGGTGGTGTCGTACCCCTGATGTCGTTCATCGTCGAGAAGAAGTTCCACGCTCAGGTTGAGGCCGAACTGGCAGCCAACCCGCAGGCCTCACAGCGCTACTAGCGGCGTCAGGGCCAGCCCAAGAGGCGTTAGGGTGTGAGATACCTAACCACCACCGCGTAATTGACCTCTTCGGGCCGCTGCCAACGTGCACCGGGGCGACCCGGCAAAGTAGTCTTGGTTGGTGACTACTCCCACCGCACCCCAGACTTCCCAGAAGCCGGTGCTGGTTGTTGACTACGGTGCCCAGTACGCGCAGCTGATTGCCCGCCGCGTCCGCGAAGCGAATGTGTATTCGGAAATTGTTCCGCATACCTTCACCACCGAGCAGCTTCTGGCCAAAAACCCGGCAGCCATCATCCTTTCCGGCGGACCTTCCAGCGTCTACGCAGAAGGTGCTCCGCGCGTTGGAGCGGACCTTTTTGAAGCCGGGGTGCCCGTTTTTGGTATCTGCTACGGCTTCCAGGCCATGGCCAACGCACTGGGCGGCAAGGTGGCCGAGACGGGCCTCCGGGAGTACGGCGCCACCGAAGCACTGGTGGTTGGCGATGCCCGCTCGATTCTTGATGGCGTGCCCTCCTCACAGAACACCTGGATGAGCCACGGCGATTCCGTCCAGGAAGCTCCCGAGGGTTTCGAAGTGCTGGCCACCACGGCCGGCGCACCGGTAGCCGCCTTCGCCAACGAGGAAAAGCGCCTCTACGGTGTGCAGTGGCATCCGGAGGTCAAGCACTCCGTACACGGCCAGCACGTCCTGGAGAACTTCCTGTTCAAGGGCGCGGGCCTGAGCCCTAACTGGACCACGGGCAATATCCTCGAAGAGCAGGTGGATCGCATCCGCCAGCAGATCGGCGACTCCAAGGTCATCTGCGGTCTTTCCGGCGGTGTGGATTCGGCCGTTGCCGCAGCCCTGGTTCAGAGGGCCGTTGGAGACCAGTTGACCTGTGTCTTCGTGGATCACGGCCTCCTTCGCGAAGGCGAAGCAGAACAGGTTGAACGCGACTTCGTGGCAGCTACAGGCGTAAATCTGTATGTTGCCAACGAGCAAGAGCGCTTCCAGTCTGCGTTGGCCGGAGTCAGCGATCCCGAGACCAAGCGCAAGATTATTGGCCGTGAATTCATTCGCGCCTTCGAGGAAGCGGAGCGGGCCATCATCGCCCAGGCGGCTGCCGAGGGTGAGAAGATCAAGTTCCTAGTCCAGGGCACGCTGTACCCGGACGTCGTCGAGTCCGGCGGCGGCGAGGGCGCTGCGAACATCAAGAGCCACCACAACGTGGGTGGGCTTCCTGAGGACCTGCAGTTCGAGCTCGTCGAGCCTCTGCGCGCCCTGTTCAAGGACGAAGTCCGCGCGGTCGGTGCCCAGCTTGGCCTGCCTCAGGAAATCGTCGGCCGCCAACCGTTCCCCGGCCCCGGCCTCGGTATCCGGATCGTCGGTGAAGTCACCAAGGAGCGTCTCGACCTGCTCCGTAAGGCTGACGCCATTGCCCGTGCCGAGCTGACTGCTGCCGGTTTGGACAACGATGTATGGCAGATGCCGGTGGTTCTGTTGGCTGATGTGCGCAGTGTCGGCGTCCAGGGCGATGGCCGTACCTACGGCCACCCGATCGTTCTCCGTCCGGTATCGTCCGAGGACGCAATGACGGCCGACTGGTCGCGTTTGCCGTATGACCTCCTGGCGCGCATCTCCAACCGCATTACCAACGAAGTGGATGGAGTTAACCGCGTGGTGCTGGACGTCACCAGCAAGCCGCCGGGAACCATCGAGTGGGAATAGCATTTTGAGTGGCCGGCCYCCCCTGGGAGGCCGGCCACTGTTCTTTCAGCTGTGAAATGACGGCGAATTTCGCATTGCCACAGTGTTGCGGAGCGGGCTGAAGGACTATTCCCGCTACCCTCGAAAGTATGCCGGTATGGTCCAAGGCGTCTAAAGCTAGTACAGAAAAGAAGGCAGCAGTTGTGTCATTAGGTCAAGGCCAGGAAGAGGGCTCCGAAGAGCTCCGCAAATGGCTGTCCGGACTTAAGCCCGTTACAGGGGCGGACACGATGCTGCGTTTCGTGAAGACGCCCGAAGGCGCCATCGATCTCAGCAACGCACATCCGTCGGGCCTCGCGCAGCTGCTGGCTGGGCGTAGAACGAGGTTGTCCACGCTTATCCGCGACCGGCAGCAATATCTGGTGGCGGCACGGGCCGCACGCAACATTCGCTCCAAAATATTTGAGCTCAGCAATGATCGCGGTATCGAGGCCGGATACCTCTCCGCCGGCACGGTGGTGTGGACTTCAGCCGTAGGCGGCAAACCCCAGCGGGTTTCCGCCCCTGTCATGCTGACCTCCATTATCCTGACCGTTCGCCCGGGCGAGGACGATTTCGAGTTGCAGCTCACCGAGCAAGCACGCATGAACCCGGCTTTGGTACGTCACCTGAAGACCGTCCACGGCATCGTGTTCGACGTCAATGCAGTAGCCCGCATGGCCTACAACACGGCCCGGCTTGACCCCCAACCGGTCCTGGATCGCCTGGCTACCCTGGTTCAGCCCATTCACGGCGCCGAGGTTGAATTCAACTTGCTCGTGACCACTTTGGCTGATCTTTCGGGAAACCTGGATGATCCGTGGATCAACATGAACAACCCCACCGTGGCTGCGCTGGCAACTGCTGCCAATGGTGGCGAGATTGAGCCCGAACCCATCAAAGCAGGGCGGTTCCCCAGCCTTGATGAACGCGACCCGGCAGACGAACTCCTCTTGCTCGACGCTGACACGGACCAGCAGTATGTTGTGGACGCTGTTCGCGCCGGAGATTCGCTTGTTGTCAGCACCCCACCGGGCAGCGGCCAGACCCAGACGGCAATCAATGCGATTGGCGCCTTGGTCAGCGAAGGCAGATCCGTCCTCGTGGTGGGAGACCGGCAGTCCAGCCTGGCGGGACTCTCTGCGCACCTGGAATCGCTGGGCCTGGATTCGATGTTGTTCCGTCCGGGCAACGGCACCACACCGCAGCAGCTAAAGGGCCAGTTGGTCCGTGCCATCATGCGCAATGAAAAGGCGCTGGAACCCCAACTCGGGAACCTCCATCAGACGCTGATCGGACACCGGCATGCCCTGAGGGACCATGTTGCCTCGCTCCACAATGTCCGCGAACGTTGGGGATGCTCGCCGTACCAGGCTATGCAATCGTTGGCCGAGCTGACGTCCATCCACCCGGCGCCGTCCACCACGGTGCGCCTGAAGCGCAGTGTGCTGGACAACATCAAGGACCGTGAAGAACTGGCTGGGCGCCTGCGTCGTGCTGCCGAGCTGGGAAGCTTCAGCCGGGCTTCCACCTCCAGCCCTTGGTACGGTGCCCGGCTCGTAACCCGCAAGGAGACCGAAGAGGCCCAGCAGCTTGCCCGCATCGCCGAGGAGAAACTTCCCGTCCTGCGCGAACGCATGAAGCAGGTTTCGGATCACGCCGAGATCCGTTTGGCGGACACCTTCACGGAGTGGGGCGCACAGCTTGAATTGCTGATTGCCGTGCGCGAAAGCCTGGACAAGTTCACTCCGGATATTTTTGATCGCCCGGTGCACGACCTCATCTCTGCAACTGCAAGCTCGGCGTGGAGGCGGGAGCGGAACCTGGAGATGCCCTCCATGCAGCGTTCGAGGCTGCGGCGGGTTGCGAAGGAGTATGTGCGGCCTGGCGTTCACATCGCGGACCTGCACAGCTCCCTGGTCCTGGTCCAGGAGCAGCGTGCCCTGTGGGCGGGCTATGCAACCACCCAACGTCACCCGGCCGTGCCGTCGGGGCTCGCCGACCTCGGGTCCTTGTACCGCGAACTCGATGGCGAGCTTCGCCGTCTGGGTGAGGCACTCAAGCACACTTCGGCCGGTGGTTCGCTGCACCAGACTCCTTATCTGGAACTGATGGAGCGGCTCGAACGGCTGGTAGCAGATACAGCCACGCTTGAAACACTTCCGGAGCGCACACTCCTGATTGAGGAGATGCGCGAGCACGGACTCGGCGAGCTGCTCGCTGACCTTGCCGCCCGTGAAGTTCCGGCCGCTTCGGTGGCAGCCGAGCTGGACCTTGCCTGGTGGCAGTCTGCCTTGGAAGCAATGATCAGTGGTGATGATTACCTCGCCATGTCCGACGGCGACTCCCTCCGCCGTCTTGAAGCTGAGTACCGCCTCGCGGACCAAGCCCACATTGCCAGTGGTGCTGCGCGTTTGCGGTGGCAGTTGGCCCGGAAGTGGGGCCAAGGGATAGTGGAGCACCCCCGGCAAGCCGAGTTGCTGCGTGCCCTGCTGAAGGATGGTCGGGTGACGCTCCCCGCTTTGAGTGCGCAGGCCCCTGACCTCGTGCCCCTGCTTGTTCCGGTGTGGTCGGTGAGCCCGTACCTGTTGACGGGAGTTCTTCCGGCGGAGCAGAAGTTTGACGCCGTGATCATCATCGACGCCGAATCGACCTCACTTCAGGCCGTCCTCCCGGCGATTGCACGGGCCCGGCAAGTCATAGCCTTCGGGGATGCGAAGGTCGCGAACGCCCGCACCTTCAGCGTTGCCGTCGAACCCCCAGTGGCGGGAGTGGCCAGCCATGAGGCCGTGGACAGTGCGTTCAAGGCCCTGGCACGCGTCCTGCCCACATGGCAGCTGAACTGGGTTTACCGGGCGGTCGATGAGGACCTGATCCTGCAGTTGAGCAAGAACTACTACGACGGCGGCCTCCGGCGTTTGCCTGATGGCAATTCGGTGACTGGCCTGGATCGTTCGATCCTGGTGGAGTACATCCCCGATGGAACCGGCCTCCCCGGCGCGGACCATGAGGGCGTTGAGTCCGTTACGGCGGAGGTCAACCGCGTGGTGGATCTTGTTTTCGAGCATGCCAGACTCCGGCCCCGCACGTCCTTGGCGGTGGTCACGGCCAGCCTGCGCCACGCTGCGCGGATCGGCGAGGCTATCCGGCTTCAGTTGCCCAACCACCCCTTGTTGTCCGCCTTCTTCGGCGCCGGCCCCGAGTCTTTCCGCGTTGTGGACCTCGAGCGCGCCCAAGGCCTGGTGCGCGACCATGTCATTTTCTCCCTGGGCTATGGACGGACACCCCACGGCCGCGCCTTGCACTCGTTCGGACCCCTGTCCACCGAGGGCGGACGAAACCGCTTTGCGTTGGCAATGACCCGTGCCCGCCGTTCTATGCACGTCCTGAGCTGCTTCCGCCCGGAAGATCTGGATCTGGACCGCTTGGCGCACGGAGCTGTGGACTTTTACGAACTGCTGGACCGGGAACTGTCCGGGAACAGCAACCTTGGAACTCCTGCCTCGCGCGCCGTTGCCAGCGAACAGGCTTTGGGGGAGGACCCTCTGGTTGCCGATCTCGGCGAGAGGTTGCGGGCGAGGGGTGCCCGGGTGTGGCACCTTTACGACGGTGTCCTGGACATTGCCGCCGCTGCCGATCCCGTCCACACCATTGGACGGGAAGGCGCCGAGATTCCCACGCCGGTGGCAATCGAGTCCGATGGCACGGAGCGTTACCGACGCATGAGTGTCCGTGAACGCAGCCGTCTGAGGCCCCAGCTGCTGGAACGCATGGGCTGGCGTTACATGTCCCTGTGGACCATCGAAGTGTTCACGGATCCTTCGTCCTGCGCAGATCGAATCGGGTCCTATTTGGGACTTGAGAACCATGTTCCCCAGGCCGCCCCGCCAGCGGAGCATGGCTTCCTGGACATGGATGTTGAACAATTGAATCTGGATAATGCTGGCTCCTCGTATGCAGGTTCCTCGTATTCCAGCTCCTCATATGGGATCTCCACGTACAACAGCTCCTCGTACAGCAGTTCCTCCGCAACCCGGGCTTCGCATCGGCAAAGCCCGGGAAGTCCCCAGGCATCGCTGGAATCCCAGCAGCCCGGACAGACAGATGTGAACAGGCGCAGGGGGGCGGATGGCGAACCAAGCAACGCAGAAGCCAGCAATCCAACCCCCAGTGATCCAGAGGATGGGACTGAAGTACCAGTGAATGAACAGGGAACCGGCAACGAAAGCGGCTCTGACGAACAGACCGCAGCTGTAGGCGCCGAAAACGCTGAAGAGCAGACAGAGTCAAAGACGCCAGCGACGAAGCAAGCTTCCGGTGGAATCTTGCCTACCAAGGCCGCTGAAGACGATCCCCGGCGTTGGGGCGACGAAGGCAACTATGACCATGAGCAGTGGTTGAAGGAGCAGAAGCCCCCACATTGGGGCTGATGAGATCACCGAATCCAAGCCCTGCATCAGGGATTGGCGAAACCTGGGCATTGACCAAAACCCCAGCGATTGACCAAAACCTAGGGATTGACCAAAACGAAGAAAAGCTTGCCTTGCGTGGATGCGCCGGCAAGCTTTTCTGCTTGCCGGGGATCTGCAGCTACCACCATCAAGCCGTCGGTGTCGCTGGTGCCAAGCCATTGGCCAGGTTTACCCCCTTGGGCAGACGTCCAAAGAACAGGGACGGAGGCGGCCAGGACTTCGGTTTGCCGGGACTCGTCGTATGATCCTGCAGCAGTGAGTACTACATTCACCAGCTGTCCCGGGGACAGAAGCTGGATGGATGAAGGGTCAGCCATGCGAAGAGGGACCGCAGCTGAACCTACAGGTGCACCAGTGAGAAGACCCGGCCCCAGAAGATTGGATTCAGTGGGAATCTGCCCTTTGGTCAAGGGCGAGGCAAGCTGGCGCCCCACCAGCGAAACGTGATCCTCCAGGGCTCCGGAAATCGCGAGGTCGGGCGGCACCCCAACAGTGGTGAAGTCGGCCACTGTGAGGCTGGTGCCTGCGGCAAGATCATGGGCAGCGACGAGAATGCTGACGCGCTGCTCAGAGGCAGGGGTTAGCTGTTGGACTGTAATGCCCGTGGCCAGGCAGAGCAACAGTGCAACTGTCAGCCGACGATTCCGGGAGACCCAGAAGTTCAGGCTCTGCCTGAGGCCCAGCCTCACTTGGCGATGTGGCCCCTGCTTCCGCGGGAGGAACGAGCCAGCCGTGCTGGTTGGCTGGTTTCGGGAGCGACCACGGCCCCGGGCAGGGGCAGTTGAATGTTCGCGGCGGGGGAGTGGCGAAGTGGTGGACTTTAGTGGCATGAGGCCACGTTAGCCACCGGGCTCGGCCGCCCAACAGCGCCCGGGTGCCCTATGTGGAAAAGTGCTGGTGTGGAAAAGTGCTGCTAGCTTGCTGCGGCCGCAGCCGCTGGTGCAGGCGTGGCAGCCGGGGTCGGAGTCGCCGGGGAGGAGGGCGCAGCGGAGACGGTGCTGCCCTTGGCATCGCGCGAATCCGTGCGGTAGAAGCCCGAGCCCTTGAAGACAACGCCGACGCTGTTGAACTTCTTGCGGAGCGCGCCCTGGCATTCAGGGCACTCCGTCAGGGAGCTGTCAGAGAAGGACTGGACGATGTCAAAGGCATGGTCACAGTCTTTGCAGGCGTATGCGTATGTGGGCACTGAGTTCCTCCTTCAGGACAAGGTTCAGGTCCTGTGGAGCCGTGGCGGAGAATCTCCGCATTAGCAGTCGCAGGGCCTGAGTGCCAATTCTATCATCAGCATCCCGCTCATTCGCTATCTGCCAACTCCACGTAGGTGCACGGCTTCACGTAGCGTCAACGAGGTCACTCTCCGGCGCCAAGCGTGATGATTCCCGAGGGCGTCAATGCATCCGGCACGGGACGGTCAAAAGGCTCGGCGGGGATAGCTCCGGAAGGCAATACATCGTCGTCGTACACCACTGCAATGGTGGGCGGCCGCCCACCGGAACTGTCCAGCCGTTGGAGGAGGCGGTCGTAGTAGCCGCCGCCCTGTCCGATGCGGTTGCCATCCCGGTCCACAGCGGTGGCCGGCATGAAGATGCCCGCAACAGCGCTCACAACAGCACTGTCCAAACGCTCGCCTTCGGGTTCGTCGATGGGTGCGTAGTCGGACCGGACGAAAGCTGTCTCCGGCGTCCAGTAGACCCAGCTCAACTGGCGGCCAGCTTCGCAGACGGGAAGCAGCACCTGGTGGCCGGCGTTGTGGAGGCCTGCGATCAGGGGCATGGTTGGGGGTTCGTGGGAGACGCCGACGTAGATCGCGAAGGTCCTGGGGGATCCGGCCGAGATTTTCTCGGCCCAGGCCAAGCCGTGCCGGGCAATTGATTCGCCGGCTTGGGCTAGTTGCTCGGTGGTGAGGCCACGCCTGTAGAGGCGTCGGCTGCTGCGGATGTCTTCCTTCGATGCCATTTTTGTCCGATCATGAGATTCGCGCGGGCTACCGTCGTCTACGTAAAGCAGCAAATCCGCTCCAGTTCAAGGGCTGTTTCTGCGTCTTGCCACGGCGAGGGTTTACCCGTTGATGTATTCCTTCCGTTACATTAGTCCGGTGACTCTCGATAACAATGCTGTCCGTAAGGCCGTCATCCCCGCAGCGGGTCTTGGTACCAGGTTCCTCCCCGCCACAAAGGCGATGCCGAAGGAAATGCTGCCCGTGGTTGACAAGCCAGCCATCCAGTACGTCGTCGAAGAAGCGGTGAAGGTTGGCCTGCACGACGTCCTGATGATCACCGGGCGCAGCAAGCGCGCCCTGGAAGATCACTTTGACCGTGTGCCGGCGTTGGAAGCAACGCTGGCAGCGAAGGGCGATACTGCCAAGCTGGAAGCCATCCAGTCCGCCACCAACCTGGGCGACATCCACTACGTCCGCCAGGGCGACCCCAACGGCCTCGGCCACGCGGTCCTGCGCGCAAAGCAGCACGTCGGGTACGAGCCCTTCGCCGTTCTGCTGGGCGATGACCTGATCGATCCCCGCGAGGACCTGCTCAGCGAAATGATCGCTGTCCAGCAAAAAACCGGTGGATCCGTTGTTGCCCTCATTGAAGTTGAGCCTTCGAAGATCAGCGCCTACGGTTGCGCCGACGTCGAGGAAAACGGTGAAGACGGCTACGTCCGCATCAAGCAGCTGGTGGAAAAGCCGTCCCCCGAAGAAGCTCCATCCAACCTCGCGGTGATCGGTCGCTACGTTCTGCACCCGGCAGTGTTCGACGTCCTGGAGAACACTGCTCCCGGACGCGGCGGAGAAATCCAGCTGACGGATGCCCTTGAGGTTCTGGCTGCCGGGGAAGGTGAAGGCTACGGCGTTTATGGCGTTGTCTTCCGTGGGCGCCGCTATGACACCGGTGACAAGTTGAGCTACCTGAAGGCCTGCATCGAGTTGGCATGCGAACGCGATGACCTGGGCCCCGAGCTCCGCGAGTGGCTGCCCACCTTCACTGCCGGTCTTCCCAAATAACACCGGTGTACGGCTCTGCGATCTGGCCGGTAACGCTGGAAAGCGGAGCCTTGGTGCTCCGGCCCATCCGTTACCGCGACAAGCGGGAGTGGTCTGAAGTCCGTTCGCGGAACAGTGAATGGCTTGCACCTTGGGAGGCGTCCAATCCTGCGCCGGGTGGGCGCCTGCCCAGTTACCGTCAAATGGTGGCATCCCTGAATGCCCAAGCCCGGCAGTCCACGGCTTTGCCCTTCCTCATCACGGAGCGGACCGAGGGGTTCCGTGAGCCGCAGATTGTGGGGCAATTGACGGTCTCATCCATCGTGTGGGGTTCGGCGATGATGGCTACCCTTGGCTACTGGGTTGATAAGGAACGCGCCGGACACGGTATTGCTCCCACTGCAGTTGCGATGGCTACGGACCACTGCTTCCGGACCCTTGGCCTGCACAGGATGGAAATCAATATCCGGCCGGAAAACGCGCCCAGTCTCCGGGTGGTGGAAAAGCTCGGATTCCGGGACGAGGGCTACCGGCTGAGGTATCTGCACATCAATGGCGAGTGGGCGGATCATCGCTCTTTCGCGCTCACCTCGGAAGAAGTTCCGCAGGGACTCCTTGACGCGTGGCTCAGAGGAAGAACAGGCAGGTCATAGGCCCTTTTGAGCCGTATCTCCATTCATTTGCGGACTCGCCGACGACACACCGACCGCAATGCCGCCGCCCCTGATGATTTGCTTCTACGGTTTTGAATGTGGACTTCCCTCTCAGCAGCTCAGTGATACTTGTGATCACTGTCGCGCTTTGGATGGTATGGGTCGCTCCTTACGTTCTTCGGAACAGACGGCAGCAGGTCCAGGCGGCCACTGTTTCAGCAGAGGCATTTGACGACGAACCAGACGAAACGCAGGCAGGGGTGGTACTGACTTTGGCACCCCGGCAGGAGAAACCGATGGAGACCATGCACAGCAAAGCACCGGCGTCGCCCCAGGAATCCAGCGTGGCTGAGTCGTCGGCCAGGAAGCCGCCCGCAACTCCCTTTACGATTCGTTATGCCCGGCTCACTTTGGCCCTGGCAGGTCTGGCCTTATTGTTGACTGCCATTGTTTCGGGCGTACTGCGGCTGTTCGGCACCGGTAATGTCTGGCTGCCGTTGGTGTCGTTCGTGGGTTCGGTACTTGCCGTAGTGACTTTGCGGCGACTCGCCCTCCGGGATCTCCGTGAACGCCGTGCGCGGCGGGCTGCACCAGTGGTGCCCATCCAAACCCCGGCACGGTACTTGCCAAAGGAAGCGCCTGTCGAAGCCAAGGAAACCCCGGTTTTCGATGCTGAGGCCGGAAAGCTGGAAGCCGCACGCCTTTCGGCCGTGGAACTACGCCAGGCTGCCTTGGCTGTTGCCTTAGCGGCCGGAGACAAGTCTGCTGGTGACAAGTCCGCCGGTGACAGGTCCACTGAAGCGGCCGCTGGTTCCGAGGATGCCAGCTGGGAACCGGTTGAGGTTCCCAAGCCCACCTACGTTGGTGCCGCGAAGGCGCCGCGCCCCGCTCCGGAGCCTTTGGATCTTCCTGACGCTCCCAAGCCTGTGGGCAAGCCGGTGCTGAAGCAAAGTGTTGAGCAGGCGGAGGCCGCAGCAGCTGCGCAGGTGCGCACTGCATCCAAGGGGCAGAGTGCCTTGAGCAACCTGGACGATGTCCTGCAGCGTCGCCGCGCCTAGCCCGGCATGACCACGCTCTGTGTTGCGGGTGGCACCGGACAGGCAGGCCGTGAAGTTGTTCGCCAGGCGCTCGACGCCGGGCACACAGTATCCGTCCTGAGTCGCCGCGTGCCGCCTCCCGGTTCGGCGAAGCATCACGACGCCGCCGCCTACTTTGCTGGCGACGTCACCACAGGCGATGGCCTGGCAGCTGCGCTGGCGGGTGCCGACGTCGTCATTGATTGCCGTGAGGGCCGGTTCGGGAAACCCCAAAAGGAATTTGCCGATGGCGGCGAGCGTCTTCTTGGCGTGGCTCACCAGGCAGGTGTTCGCAGGGCTGTGGCGTTGTCGATTATCAACTGCGACAAGAGCGCCCATTCCTACTATGTCTCCAAAGCGGCAAAGGAACGGGTCTACGCGAGGGCCGAACTGGAAACGGTGGTTATCAGAGCCACGCAATTCCACAGCCTGGTCGAAATGATCTTTAGTGCAGGTGCAAAGATACGGTTGATTCCGGTGTTCAAGGGAGTGCGGTTCCAGACGATCTCACCTAGGGAAGCCGCAGCTGCATTGCTCGAAGCTGCGCTGGAACCGCCTTCTCCAGAGCAGCACCGTGTCAGAACCGTTGGCGGCCCCGAGGTCCTGGCCATGAAGGACATGGCGGCTTCGTGGAAAGCCATTACTGGCGCACGAGGCAAGGTTCTGGAAGTCCCACTGCCGGGTGCCATGGGCGCCTACCTGCGCGCAGGACTCAACCTCATGCCCGAGCAAAGGTATGGCACTGAAACGTTCGTGTCGTGGTTGGAAAAGCGCCGGGAAACTTTGTAGCCTAGGGACACTGGCCTGGCCGTAGACGCCGTGCCCAGGGGCTATAGCTCAGTTGGTAGAGCGCTTCGTTCGCATCGAAGAGGTCAGGAGTTCGAATCTCCTTAGCTCCACGATTTCCGTTTACAACAAAACCGGCCAGGCACAACGTGCCTGGCCGGTTTCTTGTGGGAGTTTAGAGGGGTTGGATGTTCTCCGCCTGAGGTCCCTTGGGGCCTTGGGTGATGTCGAACTGGACCTTCTGGTTCTCGTCCAAGGAACGGTATCCGCTGGAGGTAATTGCGGAATAGTGGGCGAATACATCCGGGCCACCGTCGTCCGGGGCAATAAATCCGAAGCCCTTTTCAGCGTTGAACCATTTTACTGTGCCTGTAGCCATGCTTGTTTTTCCTTCACGGGTCGCTGGTCGGTACCGCTTGTCGGATCACCGTCCCCGCCACTCACATTATTGAGCCTATGTGTCGATCCGACATGGGGCAACAGATTCGGCGGCGCGCCTTCGTAATGTGGTTGTGACGGAGGCACGCGATCGGGCTGTGGTTGAAGAGCCGGCGGCAGTGGATGGCCCTCTAGAATTACCCTGTGACCGACTCCCTGCCTCCGTGCCCCGAATGCTCCAGTGAATACACCTACCAGATGGGCGTGCTGCTCGTTTGCCCTGAGTGCGCCCACGAATGGTCACCCACCGCCGAGAGTGAAGTGCAGGCGCACGTCATCAAAGACGCGGTGGGCAATATTCTGAGCGACGGCGACACCGTCACGGTGGTCAAGGACCTCAAAGTCAAGGGCAGCGCCACGGCCATCAAGGTGGGCACCAAAGTGCGGAATATCCGCCTCGTCGACGGGGTGGGGGATCACGATATTGACTGCAAAGTGGACGGATTCGGCCCCATGCAGCTCAAGTCCAGCGTCGTAAAGAAAGTCTGACAGGAGGACTTCACCATGACCGGGATCCCAGCACCCAAAGGCCTCGCCGGCCCCATCCTGGTAGGTGTCATGCCCGGGCAGCGGCCCGTCGTCGTCGAGCGCGCCGCTGAGGTGGCGCTGAGCGCCGGGCTCCCACTGGTGTGCGCGTTCGTCGACGTGACGGCCTATCCCGTGGACGGCACCACGGGCGGTCCGTCGGCCCCGATTGATCCCGACGGCGTGGATGACGATGTCGAGAGCGCCCCGGAATCCGTACGGACAGCAATTGCCACCCAGTTGGCCGAAGCTGATCTGAACTGGTCCATCGTTTCCCTGGCAGGGGAGCCGGCACGGGCGTTGGCCCGTGAGGCAGAAGATATCGGGGCGTCCATGATTGTGGTGGGCTCCAGGGACCGCAAGCTCGGTTCAGCCATCAAAGAACTGACGGCGGGCTCCATTGCCCGGCAGCTCTTCCACCGCCAAGACCGTCCTGTGCTCGTTGTACCCGTTGAGCCACGGGTACCGGTGGATGATGACTGAGATCAGGCGTCCGGTCCATCTTCACTGGGGGTTCATTGGAATGGTGGCCGTAGGCGGCGTCCTGGGGGCGCTCGCCCGCTACGGCCTCGGACTCTTGATTCCCGCGCCAGGGTCCTGGCCGTTGCCCACCCTCCTCATCAACCTTTCCGGCGCCTTGGCGCTCGGCGCTTTGCTGGAGGGGCTGGCGAGGAGGGGGCCCGACGTCGGACGTCGCCGGATGCTGCGCCTCGCCTTGGGTACGGGCTTTCTGGGTGCCTACACCACCTACAGCACGCTCGCATTGGATGCGGTTCACCTGTTTACCGCAGGAGACACGACTGGTGGTACAAGTTATCTGGGTGTGAGCCTGCTGGGTGGGGCGGTGGCAACCACAACCGGAATCTGGCTCGCTGCATGGCACCACCGGCGGGCGACATGACCGTCCTCATGTTGGCCCTGGCGGGGGGACTGGGTGCGGCTGTTAGATTCACCGTGGACGGGCTCATGCGGGCACGCGTACGCGCTGCCCTGCCATGGGCCACCATCGTCATCAATGTTTCCGGTTCGTTGCTCCTCGGGTTCCTGGCTGGCCTGGTGATGGAAGGGCAGGCCCCCGAATCCCTTCAACTTATCCTCGGCACTGGTTTCCTGGGTGGCTACACCACCTTCAGCACGGCAAGCCTGGAGACCATCCGGCTGGTGCAGAGCGGGCGGATGGGGCTGGCGCTTGTCAACGGCTTGGGTTCCATGGCTGTCAGCGTCGGGGCTGCCGCTGCCGGTGTTTGGTTCGCTGTGCTGCTGGCTTAACAGGTCGCTGCCTGGCTGTCTTAGCCCGGCTGTAGGATCGGTGCCATGGCTAACAAGACATTCAATGAGCTGTTGTCCGTTCAGGTCGCCAATGAGTTCGCGGCCTCCCAGCAATACATTGCAGTAGCCGTGTATTTTGACGGTCAGGACTTGCCGCAACTTGCCCGGCATTTTTACCGCCAGTCCCTCGAGGAGCGGAACCACGCCATGATGATGGTCCAGTACATGCTGGACCGTAACGTACCCGTCGAGATTCCCGGCATCGCCCCGGTTCGCAACAACTTCGCCAACGCCAAGGAACCCATCGCTTTGGCGCTTGAGCAGGAAAGGGAAGTCACGCGCAACATTGAGGAGATGTTCCGCGCCGCCCGCGCAGAGGGCGACGCCCTGGGCGAACAGTTCATGCTGTGGTTCCTGAAGGAACAGGTTGAGGAAGTTGCCTCCATGACCACGCTTCTAAACATCACAGAGCGGGCGGAAAACCTCTTCGACATCGAGAATTACGTTGCCCGTGAGAGCGTTGGCGATGCTGGGCGTGATTCAAGTGCGCCGTCTGCTGCCGGTGGCGTGATCTAGCGGCAAAAAATCCAAAGGGCCAACACCGTCCCGAGGTCGAAATTCCCAGGCCGAAAACAGGTCCCGAGGCCGCCCGAAGCTCAGCTTCCGGCGGCCTCTTCGATTGCCGGGGCATCGTCGTGGTCGGACCTGCCCAACAGGGACAGGCGGCTGGCTATCCGGGCCAGATCCACGGGCAGGACATTGCCGGCGGGTTCTGCATCCCACTCCAGGGGTCCCCTGCCGATCAGGAACAAGGTGATGTCCTGGTCGTAAAGCACATCCACCGCGTTGCTGAACCGCTGCCATGCGGGTGCGGAAGCAGGGTCTCCCACGGCAGGGGAGGGAACGTCGTCGATGACCCACGTCTTGAAACTGTGCGCCAAGGCCAGGAAGTCCGCTGTGGATGTCAGCCCCGCGCACAATTCCGGAAACCCCACCCAGAGCAGGTCCGGGTCTGCGTTCTTGACCACGATCGGTTGCGTTGTTGGGGTCAGCACACGGCTTTGGGACGCGGATGGACGGAAGAGCCCCAACCGCCCTAGTTGTTTGGGCGTGCCCGGCGTGATGATCCGGCCAGAGCTGAAGGCCTTGGGCGCGTCGCCGGGTTCTGTACCTGCTGCAGGAAACCGCCGGAAATCGGCGGGGCCGTTGATCTCCACAATCTCCATCATCTCTTTGATGGCTTCGATGGTGGGCACAAAATGGTCGTGCCACAGGGGATTGGGCAGTAAATCGTCCGGGGCGTAGTTGGACGTCACCACCAAGGGAATCCTGCGCTGCGCCGCGGATCGCAGTAATCGCGCGATAAACATTCCATCCCCAACGTCATGGACATGGAATTCGTCGAAGAACAGGACATCGATGTCCGCCAGGAGCGCATCCACCGAATGCTGTATCGCGGTTCCATCCGCGGAAACGGAACGGTGCGTTCCGGCGTGGAGCCTGCGGAAGAAATCATGAAAGTGGACGCGACGTTTCCGGGCCCGGAGCCTGTCGTGGAAACTGTCCATCAGCCACGTTTTGCCGCGACCCACAGGTCCGTGAAGGTAGATGCTTCGTGGCGTCCTCTGCTGTAGCGTACGACGACGGCCCGTTACCGCTGCACCGAAGGCTGCCAACCGCTGCGCTGCTTCATGCTGGCTGGACTCAAGCTGGAAACCTGACCGTCCGGCGTCGTGCGAGATGCCCTCCAAGAGCGCCAGGACGGTTTCCCCGTTGCCTTGCCCTCGTTGGGTACGGTTTCCTGGTTGCGGGAATAGCGGCGTCACAGCCAGCCTTTCCGCTTGAAAATGAGATACATGAGCAGTGCTGCTCCGACCATGAGCCCGATGGCCATTGGATAGCCGAAGTCCCAGTGCAGCTCCGGCATGTGGTCAAAGTTCATGCCATAAACGCCCGCCACGAACGAGGGAGCGAACAGAATGGCAGCCCACGAGGAAATCTTCTTGACCTGCTCGTTCTGCGCAGCGCTCGCCTCGTTCTGGCGGTTGGCTGTCAGGGTGCCGTCAAGGGTCAGGGCGTTCTGCAGGAGATCCCTGAAGGAGTTCACCCTGGAGATAACGCGCTGGACGTGGTCCTCTACGTCGCGGAGGGAGCGCTGGAGTTCGATGTCCACGCCGTACTTTTCGAAGCCCTTCTCCAGCAGGACCATGATGTCCGGAAGAGGCTGGATGGCCCGCTGGAATTGAATGACTTCACGGGCAAGTTCATAGATCCGTCGAGAAACCGCGGTGTCGCCGCTGAAGAGCTGGTCCTCAATTTCGTCGATGTCGTTCTCAAGTCCGGCCACCACAGGCGCGTAATCGTCCACCACCTGGTCCAGGAGGGCATACAGCACCGCTTCGGGTCCATGCCGCAAAAGGTCTGGGCGCTGCTCCAAACGGTGCCGGACGCGAGCGACTCCGCCGGTCTCGGCATGGCGGATGGTCACCACGAAATTGGGACCAGTGAAGATGTGCAGCTCGCCAAACTCCACCGTCTCCGAAGCATCCAGATAGCGGGCGGGCCGCAGGACCGTGAAGAGGTTGTTGTCGTAACGCTCCAGCTTTGGCCGCTGGTGCGCTGAAACAGCGTCCTCCACAGCGAGTTCGTGAAGGCCGAATTCGTGGGCGACGGCGGCCATCTCGTCCCGGGTGGGCCTGTATAGCCCGATCCACGCCATGCCACCTTGCTCCGAGAGAGTCTCGAAAGTCTGCTCAAGGTTACGTGGGGTGGCTGTGCGTACGCCCTCTACATAGACGGCGTTATCAATGATGGTCACGAGTGAACGCTACTGCATGGCACCGATGATGGCGCCGGCAATGGTCATGGCGAGGATGTCGTGCCCCGCATCAATAACGGTCACCTCAGAGGGACGCCCCGCGAAACCATTGTGGATGACATGTCCTCCGGCACGGAACACCAAAGCCAGGATCAAGGCGAAGAGTCCGCCGGCAAGGAAAGTGTTGAGCTCCAGGGCACTGATCAGGATGGCCAGCAGAATGCTGGTGAGCGCCGCGGCAAGCATCATGGGAATCCAGATGCCCGCGCCACCATCGATGTTCTTAAGGTCCTCTTCGGTTTTGCCGATCGCTTGCATCCACCGGCGCCCCAGGACGGCTGGCATGTACCAAACGAACCCGATCACCATGCTTGAAATGAAAGCCAGGAGGACAGCGAGCCAGTTGATCTGCAATATGTGTGAGAGCCAATCCATGGTCAAAAGCCTAATCGGGTGAGACGCCTGGAACCGCGTTCAAACGCTCATGCTGACCGCGTGTTGGTGGAACCGGCCAGCCTTTCCATCAAAGGCTCCGTGCGGTAGGGGATATGCGTGTGTAGGGCCAGGACAGTTTCTGTTCGGATGACGCCTTTGGTACGAAGGACGGATCTCAGCGCAGATTGCAGGTTGTGCGTGTCCGTGGCCACCACGCGGCACCACAGATCTCCGCGGCCTGAGATTTCGTGGACTTCCAGCACCTGTGGAATCAGCCGCAAGGCGCCGATGACGCCGTCGAGTTCGCGGTGCGTTACTTCAATGGTGATGAAAGCGACGACGTCGTACCCCACCTTTTCAAGGTCCACTTCGCGGCCTGCTGCCTGAAGGACCCCGGACCGGAGCAGCCGTTTAAGGCGGCTCTGCGCGGTATTGCGGGCAATGCCGAGGGAATCGCTGAGCTCGGCGATCTGGATGCGGGGGTCCTTGATGAGTTCCAGCAGGATCTTCAAGTCCATGGGGTCCAAGGTATTCAAATGGTCACTCCGGCTTACTTTGACGACACTACTTTGAGTATTGTGCTCAATTTTCCCACGTTCCTGCTGCGTTGAGCGCAGTACTGCGGCAATCTGTTGCTACCGAAACCTGGCTGTGCCCTCCATCCCACAAGGAACCCCGCGCAGCCCCGAATCAAAGGCACGGAAATGACTGTCTTGAGCGAACTCCGCATGCGTCCGGCCAAAGCCGGCGTCTGGAGTTGGGATGCCACCACCACTGCAAGGCTGGTCCTGGCCGGCATAGTGATGTTCACGCTGCTTGTGGGCGCAAACCTTGCCACACCTCTCTATCCTTTGCTGCAGGCCAGCCTGGGTATGTCCTCCTTGGACGTCACGATGGCCTTTGCCAGCTACGTGCTGGCGCTTGTTGTGGCTCTCATCGTGGCGGGGCACTGGTCCGATCACATTGGCAGGCGGGCGGCACTGGTGCTTGCCGTCGTCATGGGTTTGGTGGGCGGCATCATCTTCGCGAATGCGGACAGTCTTGGCATGTTGTCCCTCGGCAGGGCCTTCCAAGGCGTGGCAGTAGGGCTGGCTACTGGGGCCAGTTCCGCAGCCCTGCGTGAACTGTTGCCCCAGCGGCCTGACTGGGCTTCGCGCTTCACGTTGCTCTCCTCGGCTGGTGGCGTGGCTGCCGGACCCGCCATCGGTGGTCTCCTGTCGCTGCTTCCGGACCCTACGCGGACGCCCTATTACATCCATTCCGGGGTGCTGCTTGCCACGCTTATTCCACTGTGGCTACTCAAGGCAAGGCCCGCGATTGCGCCCGCTGCAGGAAAGCCGGCGTTCAAGGTTCTCGCTCCACGAAAACCCGCCATTTCCAGTCACGCCCGCAGTGCCTTTTGGATGGCATCGGCAGTGGGCTTCCTGAGCTTCGCAGTCTTTGGGTTCTGCCTGTCGCTGGCTCCCGGATATTTCGCAACGGTGGTGCATGCTGATTCCAGACCCCTTATCGGGCTGCTGGCTGGGGTGACCTTGGGTGCTTCGGCGCTCAGCCAGCTGGTAGGAGTACGCGGACGCTACCTGGTCCCCGTTGCCCTGGCGGTGTTGGGCATCTCGATAGTCCTGGTGGGAGCTGCCGCAGCTTGGTCAAGTCCGTTGTTGCTGGTTGCAGCCAGCGCCACTGCGGGTGCAGGGCAGGGCATCGCCTTCCGTCAGGTGTTCAACGACGTTGCCGGGAAGGTCGAGGCAGCCCGGCATGCGCAGGTCATCAGCACGGTATACGTCATCACCTATTTGGGGAGCGCAGTTCCGGTGATTGGTTTGGGAATGGCGGTCTCGGTATTTGGCTTGCAGACCGCCGTCGTTGGTTTTACCGTGCTGTGTGGGGTTGCAGCGCTGGCACTTGCCGCGGCGTCACTCCGGGGTGCCAGGCGCGCCTGAGAGTCGCTACTCGGGGAGCGGACCGCGATTGCCGGGGATGTGCTGGAAGACCATTGTGGTCTCCGTGTGGCCAACCACCGGATCAGTCGCGAGGTTATCCAGCAGCCAGTTGCGGAGGTCGTCGGTGTTGGCGACTGCAATATGCAGAAGATAGTCCACGGAACCTGTGGTGTGGAACGTGGAGATCACTGCGGGCAGCTTAGGGACGCGTGCAGTGAAGCGATCGATCTGGTCCCGATCGTGGGCGCGGAGACGGACAGCAATGAGCGCCTGCACCGAGCGGCCAATTGCCGGCAGGCTGAGGACAGCCTCAAAGCCTTCGATGATCCCGCGTTCGGACAGGGCCCTTGTGCGCATCAGCGCAGTGGAGGGAGCGATTCCCACGAGTTCTGCCAACTGTTTGTTGGAGATGCGGGCGTCCTCCACCAGGGCGGCAAGGATCCGTTCATCTATGGCGTCCAGCGGCTCGGCGCTGCCTGACGTTGGCCGAACATTCTTCGCGGGGTTGCTCACGGATCCTCCTGAAATTGCCTTTCATTCATCATAATCACTGAAATCCTGACTAACCATTCGTTCCAGATGGTACTTCCCGAATATTTGTCCGTGATGGCGCGGGTACTACGTGGATTATTTTGGGGTTGGGTCCAAGGGCTGTCGCTCGCTGTTCTTGAGGCTCCGACGCCGGGCGAGCCGTTGGAGTGGCTCACTGAGCACCATGAGGAGCAATGGCAGGTTTCCCAAGTCTGGAACTATGAGAGCAAGGATCAGCGCGGCGAGAAAGAGCGCCGCCACGATGGTCCCGGCCTGGATCCCGGACCTCGTGGCCGCCTCGTCCAGGTCATGCAAGTGCGGGTGCGAGCGAAGATAGACGCGGGCCAGCAGCAGCAGGAAACTCGTAGCGAAAAGCGTGCCTATGTAGACAAGCGGCTGCGCCCAATCTGCATGCATTTGCGTTGACAGTGCAGTTGCCACCGGCATCCACACGATGGTGAACATCCAGGCGATAGTCAGCCACAAGAGTACTGAGTCCACAAGACGGACGTTGCGGAAGAGCCGGTGATGGTGAACCCAAAAAACAGAGATGAGGACGAAGCTCAGGACGAATCCCAGGAGGGGATATCGCTCCTCGGCGAACCACTGGGCTGTGGTGCCGTGATGATCAGCCAGTTCACCAACGCTCTCCATGAGGGGGAGGATCAGCAGCGTCAAAGCGATCGCCACCACGGCGTCGGTAAATGCCTGCAGCCGCTCCGGCGAGGACAGCTCCCGGGAACTTGTGACCTCTGTCATGCCTCCGATTGTAGGGGTTCCGGTGTCGAAACCGCCCTGGTTTGCGCCTGTGGTGAGCGATGTACGACGGCGGTGACTACCGCCGTCGTGACGGCAAGGGCCATGACGCTCCACGCCAAAGCCGGCCACCCGAACGCCTGGAAAGCCAGGCCTCCCGCCCAGCCGATGACACTGGACCCCAGATAGTAGGAGAGGTTATAGAGTGATGCCGCTTGGGCGCGGCCTGTTGTGGCGATGGCGCCGGTCCAACCGGAACCCACGCTGTGGGCCGCGAAAAAGCCGCCAGTAAACACCACGAGGCCGATCAACGTTGCCACGAGGTTCTCTGCCAACGTGAGGGCGAGTCCGGCAATCATCATGAGACTCCCAAAGAGCAGGACATTGCGCCGCCCAAAGCGCGTCGTGAGTCCGGCCGCCCACCGGGAGCTCACGGTACCTGACAGATAGGCCAGGAAAATGAGGCTCACCAGCGTGGTGGGAAGTCCGAATGGTTCATCGTGGAGCCGGAATCCGAGGTAGTTATAGACCGCGACAAATCCGCCCATGAGCAGGAATGCCTGAAGGTAAAGGGAGAACAGCTTGGGATTCGTGGAATGGCCTCGCAGTGTGCGCAAGGCTCCGCGGAATCCCTTCGGCGGTACGGGCATGAAGCGTCGCTGTTTGGGTACCAGCACCAGGAACAGGACCGCGGAGACGGTGGCCAGCAGGGACACTGCCAGCGCAGCTGTCCGCCACCCCCACAGTTCTCCCACTGGACCCGCGACCAAGCGTCCGGCAAGTCCGCCGAGCGTGGTTCCAGCAACGTAGCTTCCGGCCGCCAGTGCGGTGTGGATCTTGGTGACTTCTTCGTTGAGGTACGCGATGGCTATGGCTGGGATTCCGCCCAGGGCCATGCCTTCAAGAGCGCGCAGTCCGAGGACCAGTGGAACGGTCGGTGCCAGTGGAACAACCAGCCCCAGCACTGTTGCTGCTCCGATGCCCATGGCCATTGAACGAACCCGGCCGATCCTGTCTGCCACAAATGACCACGGCAGGACGCTGACGGCAAGTCCCACGGTGGCCAGGGAGATACTCAGTGCGGCTTCTGCTGCCGAGATGCGGAGGTCGGCTGCCATGAGTGGCAGGACCGCCTGGGTTGAGTACAGCTGGGCGAACGTAGCCACGCCGGCCAAGGCCAATGCGGCAAGCACGCGTCGGTAGCCACGGGAACCCTTGGCATGCCCGTCCCATGGTGTAACGCTCACAGCTGTTTTAGTCACTGGCCCAGACTAGGCTTCCTGGACTGTGCGTTCCAATGCATGATTCGCTTATGATTCATGCAGGAATGCATGACTTTCGTACTGATGCTGGAGCGGAACGGCAGGCGCATGGAACCGGATCACCAACAGCTTGTGCAACTCCTGCCGCTCCTACCCGTCCTGGCAGAATTGGGCCGGACGGAGCATATGACGGAAACGGCTGAGCTCCTCGGCGTTCCCCAGTCCACGGTGAGCCGTGCAGTGACCAGGGCAAGCGCGATTGTGGGGATGGATCTTCTTGTTCGTGATGGGCGTGGCATCCGCCTGACTCCAGCGGCAAGAACATTGCTGCCCTATATCGAAGCGGCGCTGGAAGACTTCCAAGCCGGATTGGATAGGGTTCGCCACGAGTCGGACGTGGTCAGGGGACGGATCCGGGTCTCGTTCCAGCACACGTTTGGGGAAGCGACGCTGCCCCTGCTCATCAGCGCGTACCGCGGCCGCCATCCGCATACGGTCTTCGAGCTCCGGCAGGGTCCGCGTGACGACTGCCTGGACGAACTGGCCAGGGGCGATACAGATTTCGCGCTCACTGCACCGATCGCCCCGGACGGCAGGGGCATCCACTCCCTGCCTCTCTACAGGGAGCCGCTGCGCGTAGTGCTGCATTATCGGCACCCACTCGCGAGCCGCTCAAGCGTGCACCTCTCCGAGCTGCGCCACGAGCCCTATGTGACGCTGCCCGCCGGCGTCGGCCTCCGGGCTCTGGGTGAAGCGTTGTTGCGCGAAGCAGGTTTCCGTCCGCGGACCGCCTTTGAAGTCCAGGAATCCCACACTGTCCGTGGGCTGGTCGCGGCCGGACTTGGCTTCAGCATCCTGCCTCCCGCCGGGCCGGGCTCCGGAACTGGCCAATTCCTGCCGGGGGCCGAGTTGGGACTTGTTGAAGTTGCCATCGAATCCGAGCTTGCCTTCCGGCAGATCGGCATGGCTTGGCGGGAGCGCACCTTCGAACCCGACGCCGTCAGGCTCTTCCGTGAGCTGGTGGTCAGGGAGGGCGAAGCGTTGCTGGCCGAGCTTGTCAGAGCACGTTCAGGAAACTCCTGACGACATCCTCCGCAGATCCTTCCTTTGCTGATCGCCAACCGGTGCCCGCCCACAGATTGAGGCGCTCAGGATCACCGGCCGCCGATGCTGCTGCCCGGATCGGCGCCGTCAGATGATGGATTGCCGGATAACCCTCCGGTGCGTTGGGGTGGTCGCGGACGAACTCGTTGACCAGAGAGCGGGCGAAGCGCCCCGTAAAGGCCCGGGTCCTGGCCGTCTCGGTATAGCGCGGACCGCCGAGGGCGTCTTTATGCGCTTGCCGGGCTCCGCTTTCCTCCGTGCGTATCAGCGCCGTACCAACTTGCGCGGCTGCCGCACCAGCGGCGAGGACTTCGCGAAGCGCTGAACCGTCGCTGATCGCGCCGGCTGCAATCAAGGGAAGGTCGACGGCGGTACGCACCTGGGCGATGAGACCCGCCGTCGTGGTGCTTTCTCCTGGGCCGGCGGCGAGGAACGCCGCCGTGTGTGCTCCTGCGGAACTATGCTGCACCGCAAGGGCATCCGGGCCTTCCTCCGCGGCGGCAAGGGCCTCGGCAACACTCGTGACACTGGTGATGACAGCAGATCCGGCCTTCTGCAGGGCCTTGACCACAGAGCGTCCCGGCAGCCCAAAGGCGAAGCTGACGAACTCCACAGGACCCGCGATCAACGCGTCGATTTTGTCCTGCCAGGCGTCGTCGTCATCAAATCGGAGGGCCGGGACTGCCACGCCGTAGCGGGCCGCCTCTGCTTCAAGTTCCGTCCGGTAGGCCTCCATCCTCGCGCGAGCCGCCGGGGACGGGGAGAGTTGAGCCATATCCGGTACAAAAACGTTCATTCCGAATCGGATGCCCATTGCACGCGCAGCTGCGATCTCGGCCGTCATGGCCTCGGGGCTTTTATAGCCGGCGGCGAGAAAACCCAAACCGCCACCGGCTTGAACTGCCTGCACCAGGGCGGCAGTGGACGTTCCACCAGCCATGGGCGCTGCAATGAAAGGCGTATCAAACAGGGAATGCGACATTGCGGTTTCTCCTCGGGGCGCTCCAAGCTAGTCTTTCACGGTGAACAATCTTGACTCTGCCATGCATTCCCACGCGTCCCCGGAGGCACTCACCGGTACCGTGATAGGGCTGGATATCGGCGGCACGAAAACGCGGGGTGTGAGGTTCGAAGACGGCGTTCCCGTCCTGGACGAAAGTGCCGGAAGCTCCAATGTGCAGAACGTAAGCCGCGAAGAGGCCATGGCAAATCTCGCCGAGCTTTTCGGAAAGATCGGCGGCGGTGACATTGACGAGGTTTACGCGGGTGCCGGAGGAATTGATACCGATGAGGACGCGCAAGCGCTCGCCGACCTTATCTCTCCGCATGTCCCCGGGGCACGCATCACGGTGGTTCACGATTCCCGGCTGCTCCTGGCCGCGGGAGGAGCGAGCACAGGCGTCGCCGTGATTGCAGGAACCGGTTCTGCCGCCTGGGGTAGGAACGCGGCGGGCGAGGAAGCCCGGGCCGGAGGCTGGGGTTATCTTCTGGGCGACGAAGGGAGCGGTTACTGGCTGGGCCGCGAAGCGGTGCGCCACAGCTTGCGGCGGATGAACCAGGGACTTGAGCCGGACACCCTGAGCCGTGCCTTGCTGGATTCCTGTGGAGTGGAAGAGCCAGGCAAACTGATCGCCTTGTTCCACTCCCCGGAAACCGGTCGCCGTTATTGGGCACAACAAGCGCGGCTCGTCGTCGAAGCTGCGGATGCCGGTGATGAAACCAGCGCCCGATTGGTGGACCAAGCGGGTAGGGACTTGGCTGACCTGGCTGAACAGGCCGTTCGACAACTCGGCTTGGATGGTCCCGTAATCCTAGGCAGCGGACTGGGCATGAACGTCCGCCGCCTGCAGGAATCATTCAAGGCGCGGCTGGCCGAGCGGGGCATCGTCGATGTCCGGATTCTCCAGCAGGACCCAGTGTTCGGCGTCCCTATGCTTGTGGCCGAACAGCGGGCATAGCGGTTTGAACATCAGCCCCGTGTCCGAGGACCTCAGCCTCGGGTACGGGGACGCAGCTTAACGCCCGGAAGCGGCGGCGCAGGGATTCGTCCGGCTTCCGGCCCTGCGTCTGGACCATGGCCCTGGACCAACCCGAAGCGTGAAGTGGCGGCAGCGTCGTCGTCGAGCAGGCCTTCGGCTTCCCATTCCAAACGCGCTTTTTCCACTTCCTCATGGGTACGTCCCACGAAGTTCCACCACATCAAGATGTCTTCCCCGAACGGTTCGCCGCCCAAAAGCATGAAACGGGTCTCCGTTCGGGCCTCTACGATCAGGTTCTGCCTGCCGGCGCCGAGGTAGGCCAGGGGGCCTGGTTCGATGTCTTCGCCGTCGATGTTCAAGTGGCCGTCCAGCACCAACACGGCATGCTCAAACTCCGGAAGCAACGGAAGCTGGAGTGTACCTGCGCCGGTGATGTCAGCGCCGACGATGGGGCTGAACATTGTGGCCGGGGAGCGTTGACCGGCAAATTCGCCCACCATCACGGTTGCTGTGTAGCCCTCGCCAACAGCCACTGGAAGCTCGGTGTGTTGCTCGAAGGAGGGTTCGCGGTGCCGGTGTTCGTCAGGGAGTGCAACCCACAACTGGAGTCCCCGCGACATGGGAATCTCGTCATCCGCCCCGGCCAGCGTAGCTGCAGGCAGGACCGAGAATTCGGAATGAGAGATTCCATGGCCGGCGGTCATGATGTTCAGTTCACCCGGTTTGACTACCACACCGCTTCCCACGCTGTCGCGGTGCCGCACGGCCCCTTCCAGCGGCCATGTCACGGTTTGGAGGCCGCTGTGAGGGTGGGGGAGAACGCTCATTGCCACACGGTCCGGACCAAAACTGTCCAGGAAGCACCAGGCGCCAACGGTGGGCAAGCCGCGCTGGGGCAACGTGCGGAACACGTTCATGGCCCGGACTCCGCCCAGGGGAACTTCACGCTCAGGCCATAACTGCACGCACGGGCCTTGTCCTTCAGGGGCAGCGGGGCAGACTTGCTCCGCCGGGGAAGTATCAAGATTGGTCATGTATTCATCACCTGTGCATAAATGTTGGAAGTTGAGCTAATCTGTTCCGTGTGAACAACGCCGTTTTGAGCTACCACGACGCCGTCCTCTACCGTTCGGGTGAACCGTATCGCATCCTTGCCGGAGCCATCCACTACTTCCGCGTTCACCCTGATTTGTGGCAGGACCGGCTGCGTCGACTCAAGGCCATGGGCGCCAATACTGTGGACACCTACGTTGCCTGGAACTTCCACCAGCCTAAGCGCGAAGAGGCACCGGACTTTACAGGCTGGCGGGATATCGGCCGTTTCATAAACCTCGCCGCTGAGGAAGGTTTGGACGTGATTGTCCGGCCAGGCCCCTACATTTGCGCGGAATGGGACAACGGCGGCTTCCCGGCCTGGCTCACCGGAATCCCCGGCATTGGCCTGCGCTGCATGGATCCACAGTTTACGGCCGCGATCGAGGAGTGGTTCGATCACCTTCTCCCGCATATCGCATCCCGGCAGGCATCGGCGGGTGGTCCCGTGGTCGCCGTTCAGATTGAGAACGAATATGGCAGCTACGGCGACGACCACGATTACATTCGCTGGAACCGCCGTGCCCTGGAAGAGCGAGGGATCACTGAGATGCTCTTCACAGCCGACGGCGGAACCGACTACTTCCTCGACGGCGGCTCCGTGGATGGAACGTGGGCGACAGCCACATTGGGAAGCCGGGGCGATGAGGCAATTGAAACCTGGAAGAGGCGACGGCCCGACGAACCCTTCTTCAACGTCGAATTCTGGGGTGGCTGGTTTGACCACTGGGGCGAACACCACCATCGCCGCGATGCCAGTGACGCCGCTGCAGAAGCACGGAAGATGCTCGATGCTGGTGGATCGGTGTGCCTCTACATGGCACATGGCGGTACGAACTTCGGCCTGGGATCGGGCAGCAACCACGATGGCACCATGCTCCAGCCAACAGTCACCAGCTACGACTCCGATGCCCCCATTGCCGAGAACGGAGCACTAACGCCGAAATTCCACGCCTTCCGCAAGGAGTTCTACCGCGCCCAGGGCATCGAGGACCTTCCTGAACTACCCCTCGAGTTGCTCGCGGACGCCCCTGTCCTTCCAGTGCAGTCCCTGGCCCTGACAGAAGGCCGGGACCTGTTGGAGCTCGTCCGCGATTCGGGCAAGCCAGTAACCAGCGTCAAACCGCTCACTTTTGAACAGCTGGGGCTCGACGCCGGCATGGTCCTCTACGCAGCCCAAGCCACCCTCCCGGGACTCCCCGGAGCTCCAGCCAAGAGCCGCCTCAAAATCACAGGGTTGAATGACCGCGCCTACATCTGGGTGGATGGACAGTTTGCCGGGGTCCTGGACGATGTGAATGGGGCCGAAGGGTTGGCTGTCACGGGAACCGGCGTCCCGGCCCAGCTGGAGATCCTGGTGGAGAACCTCGGCCGCATCAATTACGGGCCCTTGACCGGACATTGCAAGGGCATCCTTGGCGGCGTCCTGATCAACCAGCGCTACACCTTCCATTGGACACAGACGCCCGTGGCCTTGGCTGAATGGGCGCCCGAAGACCTTCAAGGGCTGACGGGGACGGAGTTCGAAGTTAGGGAACCGGCAGATACGTATATTGCACTCCCTGATTCCGGAAAGGGATTCGTCTGGCTCAACGGCTTCTTGTTGGGTCGCTACTGGGACAAAGGGCCGCAGGTCACCCTGTACGCCCCTGCACCTCTGATCAACAGTGGCCTGAACAGCATCAAGGTGCTGGAGCTCGCCAAGCCCGGGACCGTCGTCGAGCTCCGCGACGGGCCGGACCTTGGCCCGGAAGAGGCGGGGCCGATAGCGGCGGCCGAATTGCCGTAGCGCCTTTGCCGACTGACTGACAACTGAGCTGCCAACTAAGCTGGCACCATGACCCTGGAGTTCGACACCCGCCCTGCTGCCTACGCCGTCATCATTCAGGAGGACCGGATTCTTCTGGCCTACTGGAAGCAGGACGGCAAGGAAGGCTGGACGCTGCCGGGCGGGGGACTGGACCTTGCGGAGCATCCCGTGGACGGATGCCGCCGCGAGGTCTTTGAGGAAACCGGCTACGAGGCCCGGATTGATTTCATGCTGGGCATCGACGTCGGACACTGGCCCGCGGAAGCCCTGGGGGACGGTACGCTGCGGGACTTCCAGGCACTCCGGTTGGTCTACGAAGCTACGATCGTCGGTGGCGAGCTGACGCACGAGGTGGACGGCAGCACCACCCATGCGGCGTGGATTCCCCTGGAGGACATCTGCAAACTCAACCGGGTGTCCCTGGTGGACGTTGCGCTGCGGCTGCGCAATGAGCGGCCTGCTGACGGGAAGCTCAACTAGTAGCGACTTCAAAGACCTAGCCAAAGCCCACTGGCTTGGCTACGCTGTAGAACGTTGCCGGCCCACCAGCTGCCGGCCTGGATGCCGAGGAGGTGGAAATGATGATTGCCATAATCCTGCGCGCCCCGCACTCAAACGCGGCGCACCATCATCACACCACCATTCCTGTCCCGGCATCAGCCTGCCAAAACTAGGCGGCCGGGCCTCAGCAGAGGTTCCAACGTGAAAACTTACGCTTCTTCAAGCGACCCAAAAATCAGTTTCAGCAGCGCCGGCGACGGCAACCACCTGAAAGGCCCAACAGACTACGGCTATACCGAAAGCACCGCTGAACTCTTCCGCACCAACCCGGCTACGGGCGGCGACACAAGCGACAACACTCCGGGACGGGTAGTTCGTCTCGATAGGAATCGGGTGCTCGTGGCGTCCAACAGCGGCCTGCTCCATATGCCCTATCCAGGGCATGGCTTGGTTCCCGCCACCGGGGACTGGGTGTGGCTGGGGCACAACGGCGCAGGTGAGCCATCCGTCGTCGAGGTTCTTCCACGGCATTCGGCATTGAGTCGCAAGCGCGCCTTCGAGGCATCCTCCGAGGAACAAATCCTTGGCAGCAACATCGACATCGTGGCGGTAGTAGTGCCCGTGGACCGGCCTCTTACCCATAACCGGTTGGAGCGGACGCTCGTGGCCGCTTGGGATTCCGGGGCAACCCCGCTGGTCGTCATTACCAAAGCCGACCTCGCTGACCTGGCAGACGACGTCGTAGGCGAAGTCATTCTTCAAGCTGCCGGAGTAGAGGTGGTCACCACGTCCGCCGAGCAGGGCGACGGCCTCGAGGAGCTCAGGCAGCACATCCCGAAAGGGGCCACGCTGGTGCTGCTCGGCCCGTCGGGTGCCGGCAAATCAACGCTCATCAACGCCCTCGCCGGACAAGATCTCCAGGAAACTGGCGAGGTGCGCGCCGGTGACGGTAAGGGGCGGCACACCACCACCTCCCGGGAACTGGTGCCGCTCGAAGGCGGTGCCGTGCTCATGGACACTCCGGGTGTTCGCGGGTTCGGACTGTTCGACGCCGAGGACGGAATGGAAGAGATGTTCGGCGACCTTGAGGAGCTGTTCGCCAGCTGCCGATTCGCCGACTGCTCCCACCAAGCCGAGCCGGGGTGTGCCGTGCAGGAGGCGCTCGCCCATGGAAGCCTGGACCCGCGCCGCTGGGCAAGCTACCTCAAACTGCAACGCGAACTGGCGGCCCTGAACCGGAAACACGATGCCGCAGCCAGGCGTGCCTATCAGCGCGAATGGCATCAAAAGGTACTGTCCGCGGACAGGGGACAGCGCGCCGCGGAACGACACCGGCACGATCAGGCCGAGGAACGCGCAGCAAAGGGCGGCAAAGGACGCAAACGCTGAACATTGCCGATTCATTACGGAATACGTGGCGTCGCTGACATCGTCGGTGGTGCTGACTACGCTGGGTGAAGATCGTCCGCCGAAGATAGGCCCGGGTATGGCTGAAGCCATGATTGAGTTCCAGAGCGTGACCAAGCGATACCAAGGCGGCCAGCCGGCCGTCGACAACCTGACCATGTCCATCGACAAGGGAGCCATCACCGTCCTCGTCGGTCCCTCGGGCTGTGGCAAGACGACTTCCCTGCGCATGATCAACCGCATGGTGGAGCCGAGTTCGGGCACCATCACGGTGGCAGGCAAGGATGTCTCCACAGTGCCGGCAGCGCAGCTTCGCCGCTCCATGGGCTATGTCATGCAGTCCTCCGGGCTGCTCCCGCACCGGTCCGTTCTGGATAACATCGCCACGGTTCCGCGGCTCAACGGCGTCTCCAAAGCGGACGCGCGCAAACGTGCTGCAGAACTCCTCGACGTCGTTGGGCTGGCTTCGGTGCTCGGCAAGCGGTATCCCTCGCAACTGTCCGGCGGTCAACAGCAGCGCGTCGGCGTGGCGCGGGCGCTCGCAGCGGATCCACCGGTGCTTCTGATGGACGAGCCCTTCAGCGCCGTGGACCCGGTGGTTCGCGATGAACTCCAACAGGAACTGCTGCGCCTGCAGCGCGAGCTGGCGAAAACCATCGTTTTTGTCACGCATGACATTGACGAGGCCACGGTGCTGGGCGACAAAGTGGCGGTTTTTGCTGTTGGCGGCAAGCTGGCCCAGTATGCCGCCCCGGAAGAGATCCTCCGGGCACCGGCCAACGATTTCGTGGCCTCCTTCGTGGGCAGGGACCGTGGTTTCCGCCACCTTGCCTTCGACGTCGCAGATTCCGTCCGGCTCCACCCTGTAACCATGGTGGGACCAACCGAGGGGCAAAACGCCGGACGCCGGACGGGGGAGTGGGCGTTGGTGGTCGACGACGAATCACGCCCCCTCGGGTGGTCCTCACCTCGGGACGGTGCCGGGCTGGTCCCCGGTGGTTCTCTCTTCCACAAGGGAGACACTTTGCGCCGGGCGCTGGATTCGGCGTTGTCCTCGCCGTCGGGATTGGGCGTTGCAGTGGACGACGACGGCAGGGTGGCCGGTGTCTTGAAGGCGTCGGAAGTCCTTGCCCTGATTGAGGAAGTCCGCCGCCACAGGGAGGACGCCACCTGATGGAGTGGTTCCTGGCGAACATTGGCATGGTGTTCGGCTTGGCCGGCCAGCACCTTGTGCTCGCACTCATTCCGATGCTTCTTGGGCTGCTGATCTCAATTCCCTTGGCGCAGCTTGCCCGGCGCAACAGCACCTCGAGGTCTGTAGTGGCTACGGCTACCTCCTTGCTCTACACCATCCCGTCCCTGGCGCTCTTCATCATCCTGCCCACCATCCTGGGCACACGCATCCTCGATCCCCTCAACGTCGTGGTCGCATTGACGATCTATGCGGTGGCCTTGCTGGTTCGTGCTGCCATGGATGCGTTTGACTCGGTTGACGACGATCTCCGAAATGCTGCCGTAGCCATGGGATTCAAGCCCTCGGCCCGGTTCTTCCAGGTGGACCTCCCGCTGTCCCTGCCGGTTCTTTTTGCCGGGCTCCGCGTGGTCTCGGTCAGTAACATCTCGCTGGTCAGCGTTGCGGCCCTGCTGGGAGTCGGCAATCTTGGAATCCTGTTTACCGATGGCTTGCAGAGGACCTTCGTTACCGAAGTTGTGGTTGGCATCATCGCCATACTTGTCCTTGCCTTGATCATGGATGCAGTCCTGGTAGTGCTGGAGCGCCTCCTGACTCCGTGGACACGTGCGGCAGCTGGCGGACGGACCGACCGCAGGAACGGCACGGCTTTGCTCACTGAGCCGAAGGCCGGACCGTCCTTGCCCCATGCCCCAGTGCGGCCGGACCCGGGTGCATCGGCATGAGCAACGTTTTTACCGACACCATCGGCTGGCTGACGAACCCCATTCACTGGACGGGGAGCGGCGGCATTCCCACCCGGCTGGCCGAGCACCTGCAGTACAGCGGGCTGGTGCTCCTCATTGCTGCGGCTATTGCAGTGCCTGTGGGACTCTACATTGGCCACACAGGACGAGGCAGGGTGATTGCGGTGGCCCTCGCCGGTGCCCTGCGGGCCCTGCCCACCCTGGGTCTATTGGTCCTCTTTGCCTTGTTGGCGGGCAGCGGTTTGATGCCGCCGGTGTGGGCGCTGGTCATCCTCACGGTTCCACCGTTGCTTGCCGGGACGTACGCGGGTATCTCCAGCGTGGATGCCGCAGTGGTGGACGGGGCCCGTGCCATGGGCATGACGGAGCTTCAGATCCTGTTCCGCGTTGAGCTGCCCAACGGCCTCCAAGTGATGTTCGGTGGCATTCGGACGGCTGTTCTGCAAGTGATTGCCACAGTTTCGGTAGTCGCCTACTTGCCGCTGGGTGGCCTGGGACGGTATTTATTCGATGGGCTTGTCCTGCAGGACTTTCCGCGGATGCTTGGTGGATCGCTCCTGATCGCTGCCCTTGCCATTGCGGTGGACCTCGTTCTGGCCGCCTTACAGAGGCTGGTTCTCTCGCCCGGCCTCACCCTCGACTCAAGCGGACGCCATACGGCGGTCGACGATCTCACAGCCCCAGCTCCCGCCGCGGCTGCCGTTCAAGGAGGTACACCATGAAAAATCCCGTTCCCATGACCCTTACGCGCCGTGGACTCGGCGGCCTCGCGGCTGGCGTCGGTATGGCCCTCGCCTTGAGCGCGTGCGGCGGCAGCCCTTTGGCCACTCCATCCACTTCTGCTTCCGGCGGATCCAGCGGATCCAGCGGTCCGCTTGTTGTTGGATCGGCCGACTTTCCAGAGAGCCAGGTGATTGGCGAGATCTACGCGGGCGCGTTGAACGCGGCCGGTGTTACGGCCACTACCAAGCCGAACATCGGCTCGCGCGAGATCTACTTCAAGGCTGTCCAGGATGGGTCCGTGGACCTGGTCCCGGACTACTCCGGCAACCTGCTCTCCTTCGTGGATCCAGAGGCCACGGAGGTCTCGGCTGAGGACGTCTTCAAGGCGCTCCCTGGCAAGCTTCCGGACGGTTTGGCGGTACTGGACGCTTCCAAGGCAGAGGACAAGGACGCCATGGTGGTCACGAAGGCCACAGCCGAGAAGTATCAGTTGAAGTCCATCGAGGACCTGGCCAAGGTGTGCAAGGACTTCACCATGGCTGCCCCGGCCACGTTCGAGACCCGCTCGTACGGATTCCCGGGGTTGAAGAAGAATTACAACTGCGAGCTCAAGGGCCTGCAGCCATTCAGCGACGGCGGCGGTAACCTGACGCTCCAGGCGTTGCTGGAGGATAAGGTCCAGGTGGCTGACATCTACACCACCACACCCTCGATCGCCGACAACGACCTCGTGGTCCTGGAAGATCCCAAAAACAACTTCAAGGCCCAGCAAGTATTGCCGCTCTACAACAAGGCCAAAATGACGGACAAGGCCAAGGACGCACTCAACAACGTGTCCAAGATCCTGACCACCGATGATCTCGTGGACCTGAACCGCGCAGTCAGCGGCGACCAAAAGCAGAGCCCCAAGGATGCCGCAGCCGCATGGCTGAAAGACAAGGGCATCGTTAAGTAGCGATCGACGCAAACCGCGTACGACGGCGGTGACGGACCCGTGCGGGGCTGTCACCGCCGTCGTCGTATCTGTGAGTTAAGTCTCAACTGAAGTCCATCCCCGGTGTGGCATATTTGAGGAATGGCGAATTTCAAGCAGTCCACCAAGCTTCATAATGTCCTTTACGACATCCGTGGACCGATTCTTCAGGCCGCCCAGCAGATGGAGGCGGAGGGTCACCGGATCCTCAAACTGAACATCGGAAACCCGGCTCCCTTTGGCTTTGAAGCGCCCGACGCCATTTTGGTGGACATGATCCGCCACCTGCCCAATGCCCAGGGCTACAGCGATTCCCGGGGCATTTTCTCCGCCCGGACGGCGGTATCCCAGTATTACCAAACCCGCGGAATCCAGAACATCCACGTTGATGACATCTACCTCGGCAACGGGGTCAGCGAGCTCATCACCATGTCCCTCATGGCCCTCCTTGAAGATGGCGACGAGGTCCTGATTCCCACGCCGGACTACCCCCTGTGGACGGCTTCCGTTGCCCTGGCTGGGGGTCGCCCCGTGCACTACCTCTGTGATGAGGAGTCGGGGTGGCAACCTGATCTCGAGGACCTCGAATCCAAGATCACGCCCCGAACCAAGGGCATCGTGGTCATCAATCCGAACAACCCCACGGGCGCCGTCTACCCCGAGGACACGCTCAAACAGATCGTTGCTTTGGCCGAAAAGCACGGCCTGGTCCTCTTTGCCGATGAAATCTACGAGAAAATCCTTTACGAAGACGCTGTCCACGTAAACCTTGCCGGACTGACTGGGGACGACGTCCTGTGCTTGACGTTCAGTGGACTGTCCAAGGCCTACCGTGTTTGCGGCTACCGCGCTGGCTGGATGGCCATTTCCGGTCCGAAGAAGGATGCTGCCGATTACCTTGAAGGCATCAACCTGCTGGCCAATATGCGCCTATGCGCCAACGTCCCGGCACAGCACGCCATACAAACAGCGCTTGGCGGCTACCAGAGCATCAACGATCTCATCCTGCCCGGTGGCAGGCTCCTGGAGCAGCGCAACAAAGCGTACGATCTCCTGAACGCGATCCCCGGTGTCAGCACGCAGCAAGCCAGGGGCGCCCTCTACCTTTTCCCCAAACTGGATCCAGAGGTTTACCACATCCGGGATGATGAGAAATTCGTCCTGGACCTGCTGAAGGAACAGAAGATCCTGGTCTCCCACGGGCGTGCCTTCAACTGGGTGCGGCCGGACCACTTCCGGATGGTGACGCTGCCCAACGTCAAGGATATTGAAGAGGCAATTGGCCGCATGGCGGACTTCCTGTCGAGGTACCCGGGGAACTAGCCTGAGGTCCATGGCCGCGTCATGAGGTCGCGTCCAGGCAGAAAGGCAAGCCATGTCCGTCGCAGTTGAGTTCGCCAAGAGTCCAGCCGATGAACTGAGGGTTGGGCCCGGTTTTTCCTTGGCCAGCGTGGATCCCAAGGCCACGCCGGGCTTTGTCGGCGCAAAGGCCGACGGCAAGTCCTTGCTGGCTGCTCAGGACGCCAGGCTCGCTGAACTGCAGGAGAAGCTTTTCGCGGAGGGTAAGTTCGGCAGCAATAAGCGGCTGCTGCTGATTCTTCAGGCCATGGACACGGCCGGCAAGGGCGGGATCGTCAGCCACGTCGTGGGCGCCATGGATCCACAGGGCGTGCAGTTGACGGCATTCAAAGCACCCACTGACGAGGAAAAGTCGCACGACTTTCTATGGCGCATCGAGAAAGAGGCGCCAGCCGCTGGAATGGTGGGAGTCTTCGACCGCTCCCACTACGAGGACGTCCTGATCCACCGAGTCCATGCATGGGCGGACGCCAGGGAATTGGAACGGCGCTATGCCGCTATCAATGATTTCGAATCCAGGCTGGTCCAGCAGGGAACCACCATCGTCAAGGTCATGCTCAACATCAGCCAGGACGAGCAAAAGAAGCGTCTTCTCGCGCGGCTTGATGATCCCAGCAAGCACTGGAAGTACAACCGGGGTGATCTCGCGGAGCGGGCGTTCTGGGATGACTACATGGATGCTTACAACACGGCCTTTGAGAAGACGTCCACGGACATCGCCCCCTGGCACGTTATTCCGGCAAACAAGAAGTGGTACGCGCGGATCGCAGTCCAGCAGCTGCTTTTGGACGCCCTGGAGGGCTTGTCCCTGGAGTGGCCGAAGGCGGATTTCGACGTCGCTACTGAACGTGCGCTTGTGGAGGAATCCTGAACGGCAGAGCTGTCGTTTTCGTCGGGTGAGCTGGTTGCCCGGAGGCGGGTAGCTCCGGAGCCGGTTGATCCCAGAGCCGGCTTGTCTGTGTCGTCTAGTCTGGGCCGTCTAGTCTGTGCTGGCGGCAGCTCCGCCGTCGTTGGTTGCGTCCCTGGCTGTTGCCAGCCGTTTACGGGCGCCCTCAAGCCAGTCCTCGCAACGTTTTGCCAACGCCTCGCCCCGCTCCCACAGCGCCAGCGATTCCTCAAGGCTGGCTCCGCCTGCTTCCAACCGGCTGACCACCGCCACAAGTTGTTCTCGGGCTTCCTCGTAACTGAGGGAATCCAAGTAATCCGGTGAAGGTGCTGCGGGATTGTTCTCTGTCATGGTGGTCCTTCGCGTTCGATGGTGAGTGTTTGTGCCAAGCAGTGTTTGTGGCGTGCAGCTGCCGTGAAATCAGCGCTCGACGAGTTGTGCTTGTCCAGTGGACACAGCCCTGAAGCGGCCTTCGGCGACACGGATGGCCAGCGGCGTGCCGTCCGGAGTCTGCGCCGGGTTACTGACCACTGTGTGTCCAGCTTGGTCTTCACCCACGATCTGGACAACGGCGTAGCCCCGGTCCAAGGTCTTTTGTGGAGACAACGCGCGCACCTGGGCACGCAGGTGGTGGACCTGGTCAAGCGCGCGGACCACGGCTGTGCTGACGGCAGCATGCGACCTCCGCTGAAGACGGGTGATGTCCTCTGAGCGGACTGCCACGATGGTGTCCGGCGTTGCCAGGACCGGCCGCGACCTTAAGGCGTGGAGCCTGTCCGTCTCCCTGTCCACCATCCTGCCAATGCTCCGACGAAGATGGTCCCGGGCCTGGCGGACCATGGCCAGTTCCTCAGTGACATCAGGAACGATGCGTTTAGCGGCGTCGGTGGGTGTGGAAGCCCTCAGGTCAGCTACGTCGTCCAGGATGGGACGGTCAGCTTCGTGGCCAATGGCGCTGACCACCGGCGTTGTTGCCGCAGCCACAGCCCTGATCAAGTCTTCATTGCTGAAGGGCAGAAGATCTTCCAAAGCGCCGCCACCCCTGGCGAGGACAATGACGTCCACGTGTGGATCGGCATCCAATGAACGGAGCGCGGCAATGATCTGTGCAACGGCCGTATTGCCCTGGACAGCTACCTCGCGAACGTCGAACTCAACGGCTGGCCAGCGCAGTGCCGCATTGCGGAGGACGTCCTTTTTGGCATCCGAATCCCGCCCTGTGATGAGCCCAATCCGGTGGGGGAGCAAGGGCAACTTCCGTTTGCGGGAGTCGGCGAACAGGCCTTCCGCGGCAAGGGCCTGACGCAGCCGCTCGATCCTGGCCAGGAGATCACCCAGGCCCACGGGCCGGATGTCTTTGACGGACATATTCAGTCGTCCGGTCTTGACCCAGAAGTCGGCCTTGACCAGGGCGACCACCCGGGAACCACGTTCCAGGGGTATCTTCTGGCGATCGAGGACCGTGGACCATACGGATGCCGGCAGGGAAATCTCAGCATCGACGTCCCGGAGTGTCAGGAAGGCGTTCCCGCCACGGCGGTTGAGTTCGATGACCTGACCTTCGATCCACGCCGCGGGAGCGCGCTCGATGTGGGCCTTTAGCTTCCTGGACAGCAACTGCAGGGGCCAAGGGTTATCCGGGCTGGTCTCCGCAGCGGTACCTGGCAGTGTCGATTCCGGGGTCGCGTCAGCTGCCATGGGTTATCCGTGCGTTTACCTGCATGTGTATATATCCTCGCTAGCTGTGCGGCCGTGGTCGCGGCCAATCGGTCCCTGGGCCGGCCTTCCAACTCTATCCATAGCTTTAGCAGTGAAGCCCGACATTTTTTCTATCCTGTGGACAGACCTAGGATGGTGGCACTGGCCCCTTACCCCGAGGATGACTTTTGCGCAGTTTCATTTCCGCGGTGGCAGTGGTCCTCGCCTTGATGCTCACGGCCGTCGCAGTTCCGGCCGCTTGGGCGGACGTCAACGTGGTCAAGGAGGACGGCTTCGTCCACCTGGCCGGCGCGTTGGGCAAGGATCCCGAGTTCCAGAGCCGACTTGCTACAGCTGCAGTGGGGAACTTCGAGTCCTCCGTAAATCTTCCGGAACCACTCAAATCAGTGGCGGCGGATGCCCTCAGGGAAGCCGCTTCCGGAATGCAGTCATGGCCTGAATATCCCAAAGCCTGGGAAGAAACGGCCAGGAACAGTCATCGGTTGAACTTCGAAGGCGGGAAGCAGGCGGAGGAGACGGTATCCCATACAGCCCTGCTCCTGGACATTGGCCCACTCATCAGGCTTATCCGCGACCGGTTGTCCTCCGCCAGCGGACTACAGATTGAGGTCCCGGCAGAAAGTTTAGTGACCATGGGTGAACCGTCCCAAAAGCAACTGGTTGAGCGGCTGGCGGCCTTCGCACCGCTCTGGTGGCTCGCCGCGTTGGGGGCAGTGGTGTCGGTCCTGTTGGCCCTCGCTGCAGCACGTCGCCGCTCCATAGTGATGGTCTCCCTCGGACTCGGCGGCTTGGTGCTTGTTGCGCTGTGGTCCGCGATGGTGGATCTGGCGGGCGGACTCATGGGAAGCCTCTCCAGCGGTAACGGTGTTGCAGAACTGTTCAAGCAGGAGTTCTTTTCGGCCGTCCGGACAGGCTTCGGTGAGTGGATCGTCATCGCTGCTGTGGTGTCCGGTGCAGTCTTGGCATTGGGTGTCATCGGCTGGATCCTGTCGGCGAGACGGCGGTCACCTTCTGCCAGCGGGCCGGGGCCGGGCCGGTAGCATGGAGGGATGACCAGCACAGCAGTTTCCATTCCGATGCCCACGGTGCCCCGCAGACGGCGATCACCGGAAGAGGTTCAGGCGGCGGCGCCGGTTACTGGACCCAAGAAGGTTCTGCTGGCGGCTCCCCGGGGCTATTGTGCCGGCGTGGACAGGGCTGTCATTGCTGTTGAGAAAGCCCTGGAACACTATGGACCTCCCGTTTATGTCCGCAAGCAGATCGTCCACAACGTGCACGTCGTCAGCTCCCTCGAGGAGCAAGGCGCCATTTTCGTCGAAGAAACGGATGAGGTTCCTGAAGGCGCCCTGGTGATCTTCTCGGCACATGGCGTGTCTCCTGCTGTAGTCCAGTCCGCCGAAGACCGCGGTCTTCGCACCATTGACGCTACCTGCCCCCTTGTTACCAAGGTCCACCGTGAAGCGGTGCGCTTCGCCAAGGAGGACTACGACATCCTGCTCATCGGCCACGAGGGCCACGAGGAAGTCGAAGGAACGGCCGGCGAGGCCCCGGAGCACATCCAGATCATCAACGGCCCTCACGAGGTAGACAAAGTCACCGTGCGGAATCCCGAGAAGACCATCTGGCTCTCGCAGACCACCCTGAGCGTGGACGAGACCATGGAGACCGTGCGCCTGCTTAAGGACCGGTTCCCCACGTTGCAGGACCCGCCCAGCGACGATATCTGCTATGCCACCACCAACCGCCAAGTGGCCATCAAGAAGATCGCTCCCCAGGCTGACCTGGTCATTGTGGTGGGTTCGGCCAACTCGTCCAACTCGGTGCGCCTCGTTGAAGTGGCACTTGAGTACGGCGCACGGTCCTCATACCGCGTGGATTTCGCGAACGAGGTGGATGAAAGCTGGTTCGAGGGCGTAGCCACGGTGGGCGTGACCTCCGGAGCTTCCGTCCCCGAAGTGCTCGTGCAGGACGTCCTCCGGCTTTTGGCGGACTACGGCTATGGCGAAGTCCAGGAAGTAGTCACGGCCGAGGAAGACCTTCTCTTCTCTTTGCCGAAGGAGCTTCGGGCCACGCTGAAGGAGGCTGGCGACGTGAGTCGGGCCCTTGGTGGCCGCGGGAACCGTCCCACCTCCTAGACGTATTTATCCTCGATGGATTTAGCAGGCCCGCTGTCGCAGCCTCCCCTTGGGAAGCTGCGACAGCGGGCCTTTCCTTTTAAGCCGCAGACTCCTCTTGGGCTGCTGAATCCTGGGAGTCCATGGCGAGCAGCTCGGGGGCAGCCAAGGCCCGGGGGACTGCTTCCACGGACATGGGTGTGGCGAGTCCGGCGTCGTCCATGGTGTTGAGTTTTCGCGCCGTGGGAAGTACGCGTGCTTCCAGTGTCCCGACCATCGCGTTATAGCGATCCACAGATGTCTTCAGCGAACTTCCGAGCTTCCCGACGTTCTCGCCCAGTGTGCCCATCCGTTCGTAGAGCTGCTTGGCCAGTTCGAAGAGTTCGTGGGCGCTGTCCGTCAGGACATCCTGCCGCCACGTGAAGGCGACGGACTTGAGGACCGCCAGCAGTGTTCCCGGAGAGGCCAGGACGACGTTCCGGGAAAGGGCGTACTCCAACAAAGCGGGATCGGCTTCAAGGGCTGAAGCCAAAATCGACTCCGCGGGGAGGAAACAGATGACGAGCTCCGGGGAGTTGCCCGGAATGTCCCAGTACTTCTTGGCTGCGAGGGCATCGATGTGGGCTTTGAGTGCCTTGGCGTGCTGTGCCAGGAGCGTCTTGGAATCCTGGTTGGCCGTTGGCCCAACCGATTCACCCATTGAGCCTTCACCGTGTACCTGTTCCTGCGCCGCCAGATAGGACGCCAACGGGACCTTGGCATCCACCACAAGTTGCTTGCCGCCCGGCAATTGCACCACAAGGTCCGGACGCAGGGTGTTCTCGCTCCGGCCGGAGTGCACTTGCTCGTGGAAGTCCACGTGGCGGAGCATCCCGGAGGCTTCGACAACCCTGCGTAACTGAACCTCGCCCCACTGACCGCGGGCACTATTGGATCGGAGTGCAGAAGCGAGGGCATGTGTGGAGCGTAGAAGCTGTTCGTCGGACAACCTGGCGTCCTGAAGTTGCTGTGCCAGCTGACCATATTGCTCCACCCGGTCGCGTTCCAGGAGCGAGACCTGCTGCTGTACCGCAGTGAGCTTCTCGGCCACGGGCCCCAAGGCCCGCAGCACGCTGCCGTCTGAGGTCCTTGAATCACTCAGCTCCCGGTTCTGTGCGAACAGAAGCCGGCGTTCGGCGTCGGCTGCTGCGAGCTGGGCAGTTACCTCCGAAAGGCGCGACGAAACGGCGTCGAAGTCCTCCTCCAACCCGGCCGTCCGGCGTCGAAAGACCACATATGCACTGCTGAGTCCCACCGCCGCTCCGATCAGCAACATGAGCAATGCCAAAACAAATCCAAATCCATCCATGTGGCAACCCTGTCACAGGGGTCCGACAGTTTTAGCGCAGGGCAGTCGACGGCGTTGGCTTCAGGAGCGAACAAGCATGGTCATCGCGGCAACGGGTAGAATAAATGCTCGTGGCTCTTACTATTGGCATCGTCGGACTGCCCAACGTCGGCAAATCAACTCTTTTCAACGCACTGACCCGCAACCAGGTGCTTGCTGCGAACTATCCCTTCGCAACGATCGAACCGAACGTCGGTGTCGTTAGCCTGCCGGATCCCCGTCTGGCCAAGCTGGCGGAGATCTTCGGTTCCCAGAAGTTGCTTCCCGCTCCTGTGTCCTTTGTGGACATCGCCGGCATCGTGAAGGGTGCGTCCGAGGGCGAAGGCCTGGGCAATAAGTTCCTGGCCAACATCCGCGAGGCAGAGGCCATCGCTCAGGTTGTTCGGGTATTTGACGATCCTGATGTCATCCACGTCGACGGCAAGGTTGATCCGCGCTCCGACATGGAGACCATCAATACCGAGCTGATCCTGGCAGACCTCCAGACCATCGAAAACGCGATCCCGCGTATCGAAAAAGAAGTCAAGATCAAGAAGCGCGATGCTGCGGAACTCGCTGCCATTAAGGCTGCCCAGGCTGTGCTGGAACGCGGCGACACCATCTTCTCTTCGATTAAGAGCGACAAGTTGGAGATGGGCCACCTCAAGGAGCTCGGACTTCTCACTGCAAAGCCCTTTATCTACGTCTTCAACGCCGATGAAGGCATTCTCGGTGACCAGGAAAAGCAGGACGAGTTGCGTGCCCTCGTCGCTCCCGCAGATGCCGTATTCCTCGACGCCAAACTCGAATCCGACCTCGTTGAACTGGACGAGGAAGAAGCCCGCGAAATGCTGGAAATGAACGGCCAGAGCGAATCCGGCCTTGACCAGTTGGCACGCGTTGGTTTCCACACCCTCGGCCTGCAGACGTACCTCACGGCTGGCCCCAAGGAAACCCGGGCCTGGACCATTCGCCAGGGCGACACCGCACCCCAGGCCGCCGGCGTGATCCACTCCGACTTCCAGCGCGGCTTCATCAAGGCTGAGGTTGTCTCGTTCGAGGACCTCATCGACGCCGGTTCCATGGCTGAGGCAAAGTCCCGCGGCAAGGTCCGCATCGAAGGCAAAGAGTACGTCATGGCCGACGGCGACGTGGTGGAGTTCCGCTTCAACGTCTAGGGCAGCCAAGCGGGCTACCCATTGTGCCCGATCCACTTCAACACGCCGATAACATGGGTATTTCACGAGTTGTCCACATAACGCCACGGGCCTGCTCGTTGCAGGCGGCGCCCTGGCGATACTTGGAGAATGGGAATCAGATACTACGCATACGCCTTCGACGGCGCCATCACTGACCAGGTGCTGTCCGACCCGTCCAGTGTCTTGTCGGCGGATCCGTTAGCTGATGCTTGGGGTCTTGAACCGGGGGCTGGGGTCAGTAGTACCACCTTCGAGCAATCGGTGCCTGAGCGCGACATGCTCTACCTGGACAAGGCGTGGCGGCAACTGCAGGCCTTCACTGCCCCTTTGGGGTCTGTAGTGGTGGCGAGACCTGCGTTTCGTATGTTTGAAGGAAGTGTGACTATGCATGACGACGGTTGGGAGCCGTGGGTGCAGGCACTGACTCCGTCCGATGTGGTGGCTATTGCTCAGGACTTGAACATTATCTCTGAGGCTGAGTTAAGTCTGCGGCTGCCGGTTTCGCCGCACATCGATAGGGCCTCGGACGTCCAGTATTCCGTTGGCTATCTTCGACGGGCGCGGGTTTTCGTCACCAATCTCGCGGACGCGGGCCGCGGCATGGTCTACCTGATCGGGTAGGGAACAATGCTGGCTCTACCGCTGGTTGCGGAAAGTGTTTGGACCTGGTCAGCCGGATCGAATTCTAAATGCGGTGACCCGTGGAGTTCCTCCTCGTTCGCAATGCCTGGCCCGCGTACTGCAGCCTGAACAGTCGGCGGGTTTGCACTAGACGCTCGACTCGCCCACGAACCCCGGTTCGGCTGAGCCTTCAGCCTCAACCGGGGTTTTTTTTGCCCAAAAACAGGCTTGTCCTGCTGTCAGACAGCGAATATTACCACCCAGTAGCTTTTGACTTGAAATTCCCGCCAGTTTAGGCATCTGGAGGTTGCGGAACGGTTACAGTTTGGCCAGCGAGTCCCAACATCCGGACACAATGTGGGTAGGCTTACACACACATGTAGGCAACGTCACAGTAGGAAAACTGCGTCTGCGCCTGGGGGTCATCACAAATTTCCCCTGATCAACTCCACGACTCATAGGAGGCGGAATGCGTTTCTCGCGCACTTCCAAAGCTCTAGGCGTAGCGGCGATAATCGCCCTCGCAGTGACCGGTTGCGGCGGCGGCTCCGGCAGCAACACGAACAGCTCTGCTGCAGCCGATCCCAACAAGGTCATCACCGCATACAGCAATGAACCGCAGAATCCGCTGCTGCCGGCCAACACCAACGAGGTGTATGGCGGTCGCGTCGTCGAGCTGCTGTTTGAAGGCCTTCGTGCCTACGACCCCAGCGGCAAGCCTGTCAATGCTCTGGCAGAGTCGATCGATACCTCCGATTCCCAGAACTGGACCATCAAGGTCAAGTCGGGAGCCAAGTTCACCAACGGCGAGGCCATCACAGCCAAGACGTTCGTTGATTCCTGGAACTTCGCGGCGCTGAGCACCAACCTCCAGAACAACGGCTTCTTCTTCGAGTCCATCGAGGGTTACGCCGATGTCAGCGCCGTCAATCAGACCACAGGCGCTGATGGCAAGAAGACTTCCACTCCGGCCCCCACCGCGCAGACAATGTCCGGGTTGGCAGCCAAGGACGATCAAACGATTACGGTGAAGCTGGCCCAGCCTGAGGCTGACTGGTCACTGCGCCTGGGCTACTCCGCCTTCTACCCGCTTCCTTCAGAGGCCCTGAAGGACCCGAAGAAGTTTGGCGAAAACCCGATTGGCAACGGACCGTACAAGTTCGCCAAGGAAGGTGCATGGGTCCATGACCAGTCCATCTCCCTCGTCAAGAACCCTGACTACAGCGGCCCCCGTGCGGCGAAGAACGGTGGAGTGACCTTCAAGTTCTACACCGATCCCGGCCCCGCATACACGGATCTCCAGGCTGACAACCTCGACGTCACCGACGTCCTGCCGTCCAATGCCCTGAAGACCTACACGACGGACTTCCAAGACCGTAACTCCACCAAGCCGGTCGCCAACAACTCCACGTTGAACATCCCGGGTTACAACCCGAACTTCCAGGGTGAAGCTGGCAAGTTGCGCCGCCAGGCGTTGTCCCACGCCATCAACCGTGAAGAGATCACCAAGGTGATCTTCAACGGCACGCGTACTCCGGCTACCGAATTCACGGCTCCCGTTCTGGATGGCTACAACGACCACATCCCGGGCAGTGACGTCCTGAAGTTCGACGTTGCCAAAGCCAAGGATCTTTGGGCTCAAGCTGAGAAGATCAAGCCGTATGACGGTTCAAAGCCGCTGCAGATCGCTTCCAACACCGATGGTGGCAACAAGGAATGGATCGACGCCGTTGCGAACGGCTTCAAGAACAACCTCGGTATCAATGCTGAAATCCAGCCATTCGCCAAGTTTGCTGAAGTCCTGGACCTGCGCAAGTCGCAGTCCCTTCCGGGCCTGACGCGTGCTGGCTGGCAGGGTGACTACCCGTCGCTCTACAACTTCCTTGGACCGGTTTGGGCAACCAACGCATCGTCGAACTACGAGAAGTACTCGAACCCCGAGTTCGACAAGCTGCTCAAGGAAGGCCTTGCCGCCAAGACGCCTGAGGACGCCAACACCAAGTTCAACAAGGCACAGGAGATCCTGTTCCAGGACCTCCCCGGCCTTCCGCTGTGGTACTTGAACCGCCCGATTGTGTGGAGCAACAACGTTGTCTCAGCTGAAACTGGCTGGAATGGCGGAATCCTCTACTACAACATCCAGGCCAAGTAATCCCCAGGATCTGACCTTGCCGTGAGGCATGGGGGCCCGGCCTTAAAGCCGGGCCCCCATTGCCTTGTTTCGGCAGGAAGGCAAACATGACACACCAACGCCCATCAAGCGGAAAGGGGTGACCCGTGGTTCGCTATATCTTGCGTAGGCTCCTTCAGGTAATTCCCGTTTTCCTTGGAACCACCCTCCTTGTCTACTACATGGTGTTCGCCCTTCCGGGGGACCCCATCGCCGCCCTGTTCGGTGAGCGCCAGCCGCCGCAGAGCGTTATTGACGCGCTTCGCGCCCAATACAACCTGGACCAGCCGTTCTGGGTCCAGTACGGGATCTTCCTGAAGAACCTGTTCACCTTCAACCTCGGTGTCGACTTCACCCAGCAACCCATCTCAGCCGCTCTGGCAAGGGCATTCCCGGTTACCGCGATGCTCGCCGTTGAAGCGCTCATCATCCAGGCCGTCTTTGGCATTGCTTTTGGCGTCTTCGCTGGGCTTCGCAAAGGCAAACTCTTCGACTCCACCGTGCTCATTATGTCGCTGGTCGTGATTGCCGTTCCCACCTTCGTCCTGGGCTTCGTTTTCCAGCTCATTTTTGGTGTTCAACTCGGTTGGGCCAAACCTACCGTGGGTGCCAATGCTGACTGGGGAAACCTGATACTTCCGGCAGTGGTTTTGGGGCTCGTCTCCTTCGCGTATGTCCTTCGCCTCACCAGGGCGTCTGTCAGCGAGAACATGAACGCAGACTACGTGCGTACTGCCACGGCCAAAGGCCTTTCGCGTCCGCGTGTGATCATGGCCCATATTCTGAGGAACTCGCTGATCCCTGTTGTGACCTATCTGGGCGCAAACCTGGGTGGCCTGATGGGAGGGGCCATCGTCACCGAAGGCATCTTCAACGTCCCCGGAGTTGGGAACAAACTCTTCCAAGCCATTCAGCGCAGCGAGGGTCCCACCATTGTTGCGATCGTGAGTGTCCTGGTCTTGGTTTTCGTCGTGACCAACCTCTTGGTTGACCTCCTGTACGCCTGGCTTGACCCGAGGATCCGCTATGACCAGTAATACCGAACACTTCGTTGCCCCTGTCGATGAAACCCCGCTGCTGGCCACTGATGCCGTCAAGACGGATCAGGCGCCCCTGAGCCTATGGGCCGATGCGTGGCGAAAGCTGCGCCGCCGTCCCATGTTCATCGTCTCCTCGCTGCTGATCCTGTTGTTGCTGACGGTTGCCCTCTTCCCAGGGCTGTTTACCAGCGTGGCGCCAAACAACGACTGCCAGTTGGCCAACTCTGAGGCGGGCCCAACTTCAGGACACCCGCTAGGTTTCACCCTGCAAGGCTGTGACGTCTATTCCCGGGTTGTCCATGGCACACAAGCTTCGTTGTCTGTCGGCATCCTGTCCGTCCTTGCCGTAATCATCATTGGTGTCACGCTCGGTGCTTTGGCTGGCTACTATGGCGGTTGGCTGGATGCTGTCCTGGCCCGTCTGGGTGACATTTTCTTTGCCTTGCCGATCATCCTCGGCGCCCTGGTCATCACTCAGTTGCCGCTGTTCCGCGAGAACAGGAGCGTTTGGACGGTCGTCCTGACGATATCCTTGCTGGCCTGGCCGCAAATGGCCCGTATTACCAGAGGCGCAGTGATTGAGGTGCGCAACGCGGACTTCGTTACAGCGGCCCGGTCTCTTGGTGTTTCCAAGTTTGGGGCGTTGGTCAAGCACGCCTTGCCAAATGCCCTGGCTCCGGTAATTGTTCTGGCCACGCTGGAACTTGGCGTGTTCATCGTCCTGGAAGCGACATTGTCCTTCCTTGGCGTGGGCCTGCCTACCAGCGTGATGTCGTGGGGTAACGATATTTCAGCGGCCAATGCCTCTATTCGAACCAACCCCGGAATCCTGCTCTATCCGGCAGCCGCCCTGTCCATCACCGTCCTGAGCTTCATCATGCTTGGCGACGCCGTTCGCGATGCTCTTGATCCCAAGAGCCGTCAGCGCTAAGGAGGCGAACATGGCTTCTGCCAACGTACGAATCAACGAAGTCACCTCACAGGTACGGCCAATCCTGGAAGTCAAGGATCTGGCCATCACCTTCAAGACCGGCTCGGGTGAAGTGAAGGCCGTCAAAAACGCCCACTTGACCATCATGCCCGGCGAAACCGTCGCGATCGTGGGGGAGTCCGGTTCAGGAAAGTCGACGACGGCCCTGGCTGCCATCGGCTTGTTGCCGAACAATGGACGCGTCTCAGGTGGGCAGATTCTGCTGGACGGCGAGGACATCTCGCATGCGCCGGAACGACGCATGATTGAACTCCGCGGCAGCCATATCGGTATGGTTCCCCAGGACCCGATGTCCAACCTCAATCCCGTGTGGAAGATCGGCTACCAGGTTCGCGAGACCCTCAAGGCCAATGGTCGTCCGGACGGGCCCGAAGACGTTGCCCGGGTTTTGGCGGAGGCGGGTCTTCCCGATGCTGCGCGGCGAGCCAAGCAGTATCCGCACGAGTTCTCCGGCGGTATGCGCCAGCGGGCTCTTATCGCTATCGGTCTGAGTTGCCAGCCCAAGCTCCTGATCGCGGATGAGCCTACGTCTGCATTGGACGTCACCGTCCAGCGCAAGATCCTGGATCACTTGGACAAAATGACTACGGAGCTCGGTACATCGGTGCTGCTCATCACCCACGACCTCGGCCTTGCTGCCGAGCGCGCGGACAAGGTAGTGGTTATGTACCAGGGCAACGTTGTGGAGGCGGGTCCTTCACTGGAACTGCTGCAGAACCCGCAGCACCCCTACACAAAGCGACTCGTGGAATCGGCGCCCTCGCTCGCCTCCCGGCGCATTCAGGTGGCGAAGGAGCTGGGCGTGGAAGCCAGCGACCTCTTGGCGCCTGTCGCGGCAATTAAGAAGCACGCAACCGACGAGGTCCTGCAGATCCGAAACCTGCGCAAGATCTACAAGCTCCGGCAGGGCCTGGGCCAGACCTCAGACTTCGCTGCAGTGGACGACATCAGCTTCGACGTCAAGCGCGGAACCACTACGGCGATTGTGGGGGAGTCGGGTTCGGGTAAATCCACCGTGGCCAAAATGGTCCTCCAACTTGAGAAGCCTACCGAGGGCCAGATTGTGTTCGACGGCGTCGATACTGCTGGACTCAAAGGCAAGGACCTCTTCAAGTTCCGGCGGCGGGTGCAGCCGATTTTCCAGGATCCTTACGGCTCCCTGGATCCGATGTACAACATCTTCCGGACCATCGAAGAGCCTCTGCGGGTGCACAAGATCGGAAATGCGGCCAGTCGCGAAAAGAAGGTCCGCGAGCTGTTGGACCAGGTGGCTTTGCCACAGTCCATGATGCAGAGGTATCCGAACGAGCTTTCAGGTGGCCAGCGACAACGCATTGCGATTGCCCGTGCCTTGGCCTTGGATCCGGAAGTGATCATCTGTGATGAGGCCGTCTCCGCGTTGGACGTACTCGTCCAGGCGCAGGTGCTGAACCTTCTCGCCGACCTTCAGGACAACCTTGGTCTGACGTACTTGTTCATTACCCACGACCTCGCCGTTGTGCGCCAGATCGCCGACCACGTCTGCGTCATGGAAAAGGGCCAGCTCGTAGAAACGGGCAGCACGGACGATGTCTTCGACAACCCGCGCGAGGCCTACACGCAGGCACTGTTGGATGCCATTCCTGGCGGTTCGCTGCTGCTGCCGCCCGCGGTGGCCTGACCGACGTCGTACTCTCTGCTGACGAGACAACAGCAGCCGAGGAGACAAAAGCAAGAGCCGGTGGCTCCCACGAGAGGGAACCGCCGGCTCTTGCCGTTAAATCACTCGTTGTTAGGCCTGCTCTGCATCCCAAATCACCCGCAAAAGGCGCAAAGCAAGCCCCGCAACGGCATCTATTCGGGTGAAACGGACGGGTCGGTGTCGGGGTGTGCCGTCAGACCAAGTGCCGTGAGTTCGCGCGCCAGAACGCTGCCCAACTTCGCGTGCCCGGATGGCTTGAGGTGGACGCCGTCCTGGAGATCGGCAACGGCATCGTAGCGGGTGAGCCAGTCGCCCGCGCTGACAAACGGGATCGCTTGCTTGGCGGCGATCCGGCCAAGGAGTGCGTCCACCTCGGAACGGCGGCCGCCACCGTTGTCGGCTCCGCGTGCCAACGTCCCGATCATTGCCAGCCGGGCACCCGGATAGCGCTTCTTGAGCGCACCGAGGAGCCGGTCGGCGTTACTCGTGATCTGGGCGTCAGTGGCCTTTTGGGAGGCGTCGTTGCCACCACCCTGGACCACGATCAGTGGCGGATCTCCGTAAGGCAGCAGCCAGTCCCCACGCTGGAGCGCGTCGATGTAATTGCCTGTCTTGCCGTTGGAAGCTACGAATCCCGTGCCACCCATGCCCACGACGTGCAATTTGTACCCAAGCGCCGAGATTCCCCTTTGCGGCCATGAGTCCTTCGGCATGGCCTGGGAATCGCCAATCAACACCGCGGTGTGGCGCACATCGGCGAGGACCACTTCGTCGCGGTTGTTCGCCGGATTCCTGTAGAGGGAGCCCACTGGCAGGTCAAGGGGGCTCGGAGCAGGCGCCACCCTAAGGGGTTTGTCCGCCGCTGAAGTCTCCGCGGGAACTGGCGCGGCTGAGCGCGAGGGTGTGAATTGTGGGGTTGCTTGGTTTGGTCCGCAGCCGACCACAAGAACGCCAACGGCGATCAAGGGTGCGAGCAGGCGGAACGCGGCCGAGGCTTTGCGCATCGTTGGTCTCCGTGTGGCACTGGTTCTGCAGCAATCATGGGGCACTGGAAGCAGAAAATCCAGCATCTTGACTGCCGGTTACTAAAGCGTGATGTGCTGTGATGGACGCCACAATCGGACGGTAAATGGCTTGCTTTTTAGGCTGATAAATGCAACTGCGTTTAGACTTGCTGTAGGTGCCCTGTGTCCCGGGGTCTTTTTCGTTGTGTGTTCCGATCACGTGATCAGGTATGCGCGCGGATACAAACAACTGACTTCACCACTGAAACGAGTCATAAACGCATGTCTGAAACCATCACCAACACTGCGTCGCGGAGCGATCTGCGCAACGTCGCGATCGTCGCACACGTTGACCACGGTAAGACCACCCTGGTCGACGCCATGCTCAAGCAGACCAACTCCTTCGCTTCCCACGGTGAGGTTGAGGACCGCGTCATGGACTCCGGTGACCTGGAGCGCGAAAAGGGCATCACGATCCTCGCCAAGAACACCACGGTTGCCTACAACGGCCCGTCGTCCAACGGCGAAACCATCACCATCAACGTCATCGACACCCCCGGCCACGCCGACTTCGGTGGCGAGGTTGAGCGCGGTCTTTCCATGGTCGACGGCGTTGTCCTGCTGGTCGACTCCTCTGAAGGCCCGCTGCCCCAGACCCGCTTCGTGCTCCGCAAGGCCCTTGCTGCGCACCTCCCGGTGATCCTCCTGGTCAACAAGACGGACCGTCCCGACGCCCGCATCGATGAAGTTGTCCACGAGTCCATGGACCTGCTCCTGGGCCTGGCTTCGGACCTTGCTGACGAAGTTCCGGACCTGGACCTGGACAAGGTCCTGGAAGTTCCGGTCGTCTACGCTGCTGCCAAGGTTGGCCGCGCCTCCCTGGACCAGCCGGACAACGGCTCCGCCCCGGACAACGAGGACCTTGAGCCCCTTTTCAAGACCATCATCGAGCACATCCCCGCTCCCACCTACAACCCGGATGGCGTGCTTCAAGCGCACGTGACCAACCTGGACGCTTCGCCGTTCCTTGGCCGCCTCGCCCTGCTCCGCATCTACAACGGCACGCTCCGCAAGGGCCAGACGGTTGCCTGGGCCCGTGCCAACGGTGAACTCAAGAACGTCAAGATCACTGAACTCCTGGCCACCAAGGCACTGACCCGCGTTCCTACCGAGTCGGCCGGGCCGGGTGAAATCGTTGCCGTTGCAGGTATCGAGGAAATCACCATCGGTGAAACCCTTACGGACGCCGAGAACCCGCAGCCGTTGCCATTGATCACCGTGGATGACCCCGCGATCTCCATGACCATCGGTATCAACACCTCGCCGCTGGCCGGCAGGGTCAAGGGAGCCAAGGTCACCGCCCGCCAGGTGAAGGACCGCCTGGACAAGGAACTGATCGGTAACGTCTCCATCAAGGTTCTGCCCACCGAGCGTCCGGACGCTTGGGAAGTACAGGGCCGTGGCGAGCTCGCCCTGGCAATCCTCGTTGAGCAGATGCGTCGCGAAGGCTTCGAGCTGACCGTTGGCAAGCCGCAGGTAGTCACCAAGACCATCGACGGCAAGATCCACGAGCCGATGGAACACATGACCATCGACGTCCCCGAAGAGTACCTCGGTGCCGTAACGCAGCTCATGGCCGCCCGCAAGGGCCGCATGACCAACATGGCCAACCACGGCACTGGCTGGTGCCGCATGGAATTCATCGTTCCTGCCCGTGGCCTCATCGGCTTCCGCACCAAGTTCCTCACCGACACCCGTGGTGCCGGTATCGCGGCTTCCATCTCCGAAGGCTACGAGCCGTGGGCCGGTCCCATCGAATACCGCACCAACGGTTCGATGGTTGCCGACCGCGCCGGTGTCGTGACACCGTTCGCCATGATCAACCTGCAGGAGCGCGGTTCCTTCTTCGTGAAGCCCACCTCCGAGGTTTACGAAGGCATGATCGTGGGCGAGAACTCACGCGCCGACGACATGGACGTCAACATCACCAAGGAAAAGAAGCTCACCAACATGCGTGCAGCTTCCTCGGACACCTTCGAGAACCTGACGCCGCCGCGCGACCTGACGCTCGAAGAGTCCCTCGAATTCGCACGTGAAGACGAGTGCGTTGAGGTGACGCCGGAGGATATCCGTATCCGCAAGCTCATCCTCGATTCCAACGAGCGCGCCAAGGCCAACCGCGCCCGCGCAAAGGCCTAGTCCGGCCCGGTTGAACCCGGCTGGAACAGCAGAATGAACAAGGGAGTCGCCAGTATGGCCCGTGGCATCGCCGCGGCCGTGCTGGCGGCTCTTTTGGTTGCTGCGGCAGGAACGGCACTCCACCGGCAGACCATGGTGATCTCCGGCGTCGACGTCCCGTGGGGCGTCTGCGCCGCGCTGTTGCTGCTCGCGTCGGTGCAGTTGTGGCTGGCAGCTTGGTCGGGTTCAGTTATCCCGACGGCGGTAGCAGGCGTGGTGGTTTATGCCACCGTCGGTGCATTGTCGTCAGGGGGACGCGACAAACAGTTGTTGCTAGGGGACGCCGCGGGCAACATCTGGGTTTATGGCATAGCTGCAGTCACGTTGATCATGCTTGTTGTTGCCAGCCGTATGGTGAAGCGATGGCGGACAGCTGTTCAGTAGGTAGTGTCCCGCGCACAGCTGCCACCACTACTGGCGCCGGGACGGTGGTGGGGGAACTTCTTTCGCTGCGATGACCAGCGCAAGTGGAATTTCGACGTCGGACGTTCGCGTTCGTACGGTGCAGCTGCTTTCTGTGGTGGTCAGCAGATACCCCAGCGCATCGGTCAGGCCGTCTTGGATCCTGTAGCGGACTACCACCCGAATGCCCGGCTGGGCTTTGAGCAGAAATTGTCGAGGTGGCAAATGCGGGGGAGTCACCGTTTCATACTAAGACGCGGGCTAGGTTGGCGTCATAGCACTGTTGGATAATAGGGTCAGAAGTTGAGTGTCCGGCATGCTGCCGGCCGTATTACCCCGGCTATTGGCCGGGACAAACCGTGGAGAGGTCTGGGACGTGACGTACGTAATCGCGCAGCCGTGTGTAGATGTCAAGGACAAGGCATGTATCGAAGAATGCCCTGTTGACTGCATTTACGAAGGTGAGCGTTCCCTCTACATCCACCCGGATGAATGCGTTGACTGTGGTGCTTGCGAACCCGTATGCCCTGTTGAGGCCATCTACTATGAGGATGACACTCCGGAAGAGTGGGCTGACTACTACAAGGCCAACGTCGAATTCTTTGACGATCTTGGCTCCCCGGGCGGCGCTGCGAAGATCGGCAACACCGGCAAGGACCACCCGTTCATTGCCGCACTGCCCCCGCAGAACCAAGACCACTAAGGGCGGTTGCTTCCTTGATTTCCGCGGCACCGGCCTTTGGCCTTAACCTGCCCGACTACCCGTGGGAGGCCATGGCACCGTATGTGGCCACAGCCGCCAAACATCCCGGGGGTGCCGTTAACCTCTCGATCGGAACCCCGGTTGATCCCACTCCAGGGCTGATCCGCGACGCATTGGCTGCGGCGTCGGACGCCCACGGCTACCCGACTGTGCATGGCACCCAAGCCTTGAGGCAGGCCGTCGTGGACTGGTTTGCGACCCGCCGCGGAGTCCCCAATCTGGATCCAAAGGACGTTATGCCCACGGTGGGCTCCAAGGAGCTCGTCGCCTGGTTGCCTTTCCTGCTGGGCCTTGGCAACGGGGACATCGTAGTCAGGCCTACCGTTGCCTACCCCACGTACGACATCGGCGCGATGCTGGCGGGAGCTACCGCCGTAGCGGCGGATAGCCTGGACGAACTGGATGCCGCTACTCGTGCAAGGGTTCGCTTGGTCTGGATCAACTCGCCGGGCAATCCCACGGGCAGTGTCCGGAGCGTGGAATCTCTACAACAGATCGTCAACCAGGCGCGCGAAATCGGCGCCGTAGTGGCCTCCGACGAATGCTACGCCGAGCTTGGCTGGGGTGAGTGGGATGTCCAGCGTGGGGGAGAAGCTGTCCCGAGCATCCTGGACCCGCGGGTTTCCGGTGGTTCCACGGATGGCCTCCTTTGCGTCTATTCCCTGAGCAAGCAGTCCAACCTCGCTGGCTATCGGGCTGCTTTCGTAGCTGGCGATTCCGCGATTATGGCCAACCTTGTTAACAGCCGGAAGCACGCGGGAATGATCGTGCCCTACCCGGTGCAAGAGGCGATGCGCGTCGCTTTGGGCGATTCGAACCACGTGCTTGCCCAAAAGGACCTCTACCGCGGGCGGCGCGAGAGAATCGTCCCGGCACTTGAGAAGTTCGGATTGCAGATCCATGACTCCAACGCCGGCCTTTATCTATGGTCTACCGCCGGTGAAGCTACGTGGGACACGGTTGCCCGGTTCGCTGAGCTGGGGATCGTCGTAGGACCCGGTGTTTTCTACGGTGATGCCGGCAATGGCTTCATCCGGGTGGCACTGACGGGCAGCGATGAACGCATTGACGCGGCCGTGGAGAGGTTAAGCTCAGGGTCATAACAATGCTGTGACTTGTGCCACAAGTCGCGTCATTCCGCCAGTAACCGGACGGAACGGATTAGTTCCGGAGGGTTACTGGCGGTAGCTTTTTAACTGACTATCAATGGTGGCCTTCAATAAGAAAGCACTGCGGTCGTTGGAGCCCTGCAACAGTGGGGCCGAAGACGGCGTCACCAGAAGTTGGTTGGACAAGCGTTCTATAGAGGCCCAGAGGCCTCATGAAGGGGACTCCATGACTGAGACCACCAGCGCGACACTGCGCCATGCCGGCGGCGAACTTGAACTGCCGCGCATCCAGGTTGTAGAAGGAAACGAAGGTTATGACGTTTCCAAGCTGCTGAAGCAGACGGGCGCCGTTGCCTATGACCCCGGCTTCATGAACACAGCGGCCACCACCTCGGCTATAACGTACATCGACGGCGACGCAGGCATCCTGCGGTACCGCGGGTACCCGATCGAGCAACTCGCCCAGCACTCGAGCTTCCTTGAAGTTTCCTACCTGCTCATCTACGGCAACCTTCCCACTCCCACGGAGCTGGAAGCCTTCGATCAGCGGATCCGGCACCACACGCTCCTGCATGAGGAACTGAAGGGCTTCTTCGGCGGATTCCCCCGCGACGCCCACCCCATGCCGGTGCTTTCCTCGGCCGTTTCGGCGTTGTCCACGTTCTACCAGGACTCGCTGGATCCCTTCAACGCGGAGCACGTGGAAGTTTCCACCATCCGTCTCATGGCCAAACTGCCCGTTATTGCCGCTTACGCCCACAAGAAGTCCATCGGCCAGCCGATGCTCTACCCGGACAACTCCATGAACCTCGTGGAAAACTTCCTGCGGTTGAGCTTTGGCCTCCCGGCCGAGCAGTACGAGCTGGATCCGATTGTGGTCAAGGCCCTGGACCTGCTGCTCATCCTGCACGCTGACCACGAGCAGAACTGTTCCACCTCCACTGTCCGCTTGGTGGGTTCCTCCAATGCAAACCTCTTCGCGTCAGTTTCTGCCGGCATCAACGCCCTCTTTGGCCCCGCACACGGCGGCGCCAATGAGGCCGTGCTGAAGATGCTGCGCCAGATCCAGGCGGACGGCATCAAGCCCGAGGACTACATGGAGAAGGTCAAGAACAAGGAAGACGGCGTCCGCCTCATGGGCTTCGGGCACCGTGTCTACAAGAACTACGATCCCCGTGCCAAGATCATCAAGGCAACGGCCCACGAGGTCCTGGGCAAGCTCGGCGGCAACGACGAACTGCTGGACATCGCGATGCGCCTTGAAGAGAAGGCCCTGGCTGATGACTACTTCATCCAGCGCAAGCTGTACCCGAACGTGGACTTCTATACTGGCCTGATCTACAAGGCGATGGGTTTCCCGGAGAAGATGTTCACCGTCCTCTTCGCCATTGGCCGCCTCCCGGGCTGGATTGCCCAGTGGCGCGAAATGATCAACGATCCCCAGACCAAGATCGGCCGCCCGCGGCAGCTCTACACAGGGGAGCCGGAGCGCAACTACCCGGCCAACTAGCACCAGGCAAGTCACGACGGCGGCCGCCCACCTCGCGCGAGGTG
>NZ_JBFRFP010000028.1:0-68704 GCF_052114885.1 Paenarthrobacter sp. 2TAF44
GGTCAGGACGCTTGGCGTCCTGACCCTCCCCTTCTCTTTCCTGCCGGGGTCACGTCTTTGCTGCTAGGGGAGCGACGTGAACCCTCCCCAGCCCCACCCGACCTGGCTCCGGGAGAGCCATCCTGATGTTCCGTTGCCGGGGTACAGGAAGAGGTTGCCACCGGAGTCGCGGGCAAGCACATCGTTCTTGCCGTCTCCGTTGAAGTCGCCAGGGCCCAGGATTGCAGTCATCCCGCTCCAGCCGCTTCCAACTTGGACCCTGCTCAGCCAACCGCCGGTCCCGTTGCCTGGATATAGCCACAGGATGCCAGACGTGTCCCTGGCCAGGACATCAGTCTTGCTGTCGCCGTTGAAATCGCCGGTACTCAGTATCGCCGTCATGGAGTTCCACCCGGTGCCAATCTGGGCGCTTGATACAAAGCCGCCTGTGCCGTTTCCGCGATAGAGCCACAGGACACCGGCCGAATCCCGGGCCAACACGTCCGCCTTGCCGTCTCCGCTGAAGTCCCCTGGCGCGAGGATGAGCGTCATGCCCGACCACGCTGTGCCTGCCTGCACCCGGGGCTGAAGCCCGCCGGCTCCATTCCCGGGATAGAGCCAGAGGACACCATTGGTATCTCGCGCCAGGACGTCACTTCGTCCATCACCATTGAAGTCCTTGGTGGGGACGATAGCGTTCAGCGAGTTCCAACCTGTGCCCAACGAACGTTGCGTCAGCCAACCGCCGGTGCCGTTGCCCGGATAGAGCCATAGCGTGCCGCCATTGTCGCGTGCCACGACGTCGTTCTTTGCATCACCGGTGTAGTCCTTCCACGTATTGGCCGGTGGCGCTGTCACAGTGTAGGCCTGGCTGATGGTCGCCGAACTGTTGTTGGACGGATCCACCGCGAAGTACTTCAAGGTCATCGCGGCCGTCAGCGTGATTGCTGTGGAGTACTTATTGGCGGCTGTGGCAGTCGGAGTGGTTCCGTTGGTGGTGAAGTAAATGCTCGATCCCGCTTCATTCACCGTGAGCGTGATCTGCTGGTTCACAGGGTAGCTTCCCGCAGGTGGAGTCACGGTAACCACCGGTGGGGTTGTGTCCAAGACCGTGTAAGCACGGGCAGTGACTGCGGAAGCATTTCCATATGCGTCCACAGCAAGAGCCATTACGGTGGTGTTTGCCGTCAGCGCGAATGGGCTCGAGTATGCTTTCGTGCTTCCTGCGACTGCAGTAGCGGGCGTGGTGCCATCCGTTGTGTAGAAGATGCTTCCAGGTTCGCTGGAAGTCATGGTGACAAGTTGCCCTGAAGCATAGGCTCCGGCTGCGGGTGCAACGGTCAGAACCGGGGCAGTGGTGTCAAGGACGTACGTCTGGGTGGCTACCGTTGAAGAGTTGCCCGCGGTGTCGCGTGCAAAGTACTTCAATGTCATCGACGACGTCAGCGCTATCGGTCCAGAGTAGACAGGACTGGATGTGGTGGGCGTGGAACCATCGGTGGTCACGTAGATAGTGGCTGCTTCATTCACCGTGAGGCTGATGGTTTTGTTTGCCCCGTACGTTCCTCCAGCCGGATCGACAGAGACCACAGGGGGCGTGGTGTCGGCAGCGAAGACAGTGACATTCCTGGTTGCAGTGGAAGTGTTCCCCGCGTTGTCCATGGCTTCCACCGTGAAGGCGACAGGACCATTGGGTATGTTGCTGTACGACTTTGGCGACGTACATGCGGTGAAGGCGTTTGTGCCCAGCTTGCACCTGAAACCGGCAACGTCCGTGGACGTTGAGGCAAAGACGAACGACGGCGAGATCCCGACTGTTGCGCCTTCTGCAGGTGAACTGATGGACACCTGAGGTGCGGTCAAGTCCGCGGTCACAGTCACGGATGCAAGGGTACTGACGTTGCCTGCCATGTCTGTCGCCCGGACCCCCAGGACGTGCTGTCCTGCGGTAGCGAGGTTGAAGACATAGCCGTTGCTGCAGGCCGTGAAAACTGTGGTGGAATCGACCGAGCAGGACAGGACGGAGTCCGCCTCCGAGGTCACGCCCAGGACAGGCGAGCGGTTGACGGTCGCTCCAGCGGCCGGTGAGGTTATCACCGGAGCGGTGGGTGCCGTCAGATCAACGGTGAACGCCCTGGATACAGGAAGCCCCGATGGTGCCGCGCGTACAGAGAATGTGTAGGCGCCGTTGGTCAAGGCAGTTGCCGGTGTATACGTGCCACTCGTGCATACCTGCCATACAGGTGTTGCGGTGCTCAATTGGAGGCTGCATTCAAGAGTGCCCCCGGGAGGCGTTGAGGCTACGGTGAAAGTAGGAGTGGAATCGTCGGTGAAAGCCGGATTGGCCGCTTGGGTTCCGTTAGCCGCCGTCGGACCGCTGACGATGGAAGGTACTACGCCGCCCAAAGTGAGCAGCCTGCCCTGCTGGGCCGGTTTGGCGGGATCCAGCTGACCTGGATCTTCCATGACCATCAGCTTGCCATCGCGCATGTTCAGTCCACCGATCTTGCTGAAACCGAGCGCCCATTGGTTGTTTACGGTGTCGGTGCTCAAGTCGATGCGCGAGACGGTGTCCTTGCCGGCGTCGGCAGTAGTTGTTCCGCCACCTGTTCCTGTGTACAGGACCAAGGGCGACTGCCAGTCGTAGTAGATGGCCGTCGGCTTGCCGACGTTATAGAGGGGCGAGGGGACGAAATTGGTCAAGACTCCGTCCTCTGGCGCCGTGAACACGGTCAGTCCCGAAGTTTCCGCGACATAGACCACTACATTGCCGGCACTGTTGCGGTGCGTGGCAGCAAGGCTCAAAGCGCTTGAATTAACCGAAGCGATGGATTCGATGCTCGGATAGAGGGCAGTCGGATCTACGATCTTCACAATCGAGCGGGCATTTGCGAACGACAAATAGATGTTGCCATCGGGGCCGTCACTGACCGCGTTCGGACGAAGGTCGCCGTCGAAGATGGTCAACTGACCGTCGTAGTCGAAGACTCCGGCGGTGGGCTTCCAGATTGCACGGACTACCTCGGAACTTCCGACGGCGGCATCCGGAATAAACGCGATTTCGTCGCCCGAGCCGTGATTGGCAGGCGACGGATCAATCATGGCAGGAGTTCCGGCTAACGCAGGGCCCTTTTTGTGGCCAGCCAGGGTGCCCCCAAGGCAGGTGCCTGTTTCGAGCCCGCCCGGCGTGGCGCCCACAGCTTCGGTCACTCGGCAGAATCCGGCGCGCGCGTCCGAGACCCAGATCCTTCCGGCTGGGTCCACCACCGAACCGGCGGCCTTCGTGAGACCCACGGCGACGGTTTGGCGGGCTTGGTCGGCGATGGCAGCCCCCGCTGTGAACACACCTGTGAGCGCTGCTGTTGCCAGGCTGGCCGAGGCGATCAGTGCGGTGATTTTATGGCGATGCGGTCCTCCGACCATCCCGCTGATGGCGGAGGGATGGGAGTTTCCATGAGATGTTCTTGAGCGACCGGCGAAGGCAAGACACGCCAAACCAAGCTGAAGAACACTGCGATTGCGCGTGTCCACCGAGGGATCCCCACTTCATTCGGATGCTCCCCAGCTCCGCATGCATTGGTTATTCGCCCCACGCCGTTTCCGGCTGCGTCTACGTACATCTTCCCCCAATTTTCACTTTTGTCACTAGGTAATTTTCGTTGCGGAACATTTTCTTGCTTCACTTTCGCCCTTCCCGACGTCTTGACCGGGCAAACGCAGCCCCGCACGATTGAGGTGGAGGTCACAATGCGCAGACTGTTTCCGATGGTGGTGCCGCTGATTATGCTGCTGGCCGCCTGCACTCCATCGCCCCAACCGACTCCGGGATCGAGTACCTCGTCAACAGCCGCGTCGACACCAACCGGCACCGCGACTACCGGCGCCACAGGGGAACCCAGCCACTCGCCGTCGACGGTTCCGAGTAATGGCACCACAGGTGATGGGGAGCCATTGGGCGACGGTGACGAACCTGGCCGCTACGCCTATCGATGCACAAGCCTTGACGCCTCCCCGGAAGTCCAGTTGTCGAGCCTTGCCGAGGTCTGGGCCGCCACCAACTACACGCGGATGGACTCCTGCGAAGTTACCTACACCGGGCCGCAACCGTTCGAGCCCACACCACGGGAAGCAGAAGCAATCTCGACGGCGGCGCAACAAGGATCAAGCGACGATGGAGGCCTGGCAGTGTTGTTGGACGTCCTCCGTCTCTGCACGCGGGTAAGCGATGAAAGCGGACCAGGCGGATTCGAGGAAGCCGGACACGGGCCGTTGCTTGCTGCAGCCTCACTTTGCCCGGACGCTCCACAGGGCAAAATCATCGCAGCGTGGGCCGAGGGCACGAGGATGGCTGATGGCAGCCATCTGGTGGGCGATACGGTGCAACCCGGCAAATACCAACTGGTCAAGCAAGGCGCGTCTGCGGCAGATTGCAGGTGGACCGTAGCCGGCACAGGGGGTGCCATTACCGCGGAAGGAGGACTGCCGGAGGCCGGCGCAGGCGTCGATCTTGCTGGCGGCCAAAACTTTACTAGTGACAAATGCGGAATTTGGGGGAAGATGTACTAAGACGCAGCCGGAAACGGCTTGGGGCGAATAACCAATGCATGCGGAGCTGGGGAGCATCCGAATGAAGTGGGGATCCCTCGGTGGACATGCGCAGGCGCAGTGTTCTTCAGCTCGGTGTGGCAGCTTTTGCCTTGGCCGGTTGTTCAGGAACCAATGTAGATACTTCCCAACCAGCCGCACTTGATATGGCGCCTGTGGTCGCGAACGATGACAAAATCCCACGGGAACGTCCGGAACCTTTGATCCGGTATCAATTCACGTGCACAGGTGCTGATGGCAGCCTGATAGGCAAGTTCTCGAGCCTGGAAGAGGTCTGGGCATCCACGCGCTACATGCACGTCACGGACTGCCAAGTGCAGTATGTCGGAAGCGGACCCCACATGCTCACTCCCGAGGAGACGGCTGCCGTGAATGCCGCCCTCGCGGCAGGTGCCGCTCCCGGCGACGCCTCCGCTCTGTGCTTACGCATCATCAGGGCCTGCACCCGGACGGACCCAAGGACGCTCGCAGCCTCGCTCGCCGCTTATGGGGTTCCGGTTGTGAAGGGCGCCCTGACACTTGCCCCGCTCGCGCCGCAGGCGGCCGTGCTGACCAGGTGGCTGAAGACGCCAGTTTCCGGATAGCTGCATGGGCGCGTAGTGCACAACCAAGGAGAAATTGAAAGGCGCGGACCACTTTGGGTCCGCGCCTGTACGTGGGCATTTCTGTTCAGGCAAGCAATGAATTCATCGCATTGATGAGTGTTGTTTCCACGCCATTCGTACCCGCCTTGAAATGGGCCAGATGTCCGTAGACGGTCATTGAGCCACCAGCAATTCCCGGGAAATCCGGCTCCCAACCACCCTCGTAGCTGCCAAGTGGCATGTTCGGCGGAAAAAATTCATTGCTCGGTATGTAGCAGCAGGACTCATTGGCGTATCCGCCGACGATTATGCCGTTGGTTCCGCCATTGCGACTTCTGAAATACGCCCCGTATCCACTGACGAGTTCGCCGCCGATCATGGCGATCTTAAGCTGGGGGCTTCCGTTGAATTTCCACACTTGGAAGGGGGACGGCACCGCGGTTTTGTAGCTATTGCTGTCAATACGGCCGATCATGACCTGGGCGTGACGCTGGTACCACTGCGGCTGGCCGTTGGGGTTTGGCAAACGGGCAACATACGCGGCACGTACAGCGGCGAGATTACCCGCGGTGGGGGTGATGTCCAATGGAAGCTGGACCTCCTGATAGCGCGTCACCATCGGGCCGCTGAGCGCCCTGCCGGCAGACTGCATGTTTGAATTGACGGTTGCCCCAAGGGCGTCCCCATGCTGGTCCCTGAGTTCCCAGCTGCGGACCCCTCCAGGGTCCTGGTCCCCGGCGGGTCCCTGCACAAACATGGCGAAACAATTCGGATTGCGGTTCTCGATGTAATTGCAGGCGCCCGCCGCGAAATCTCCGTCAAACAGCGTGCGCAAACCAGCGCTGATGGGGTGGCAGCCGTAGCTGAAGATCACAGCTGCCGGTGTGCCGTTGCCCCGTCTGGCTACGAGTATGGGGACGGCGGTTTCTGTGTACGGCAGGCCAACCCTGTTCGCGGAAAAGTTCTGTGTTGAAACTTTGTAGTCGAAAGTCACGGCCTCCTCGTTCGCATCCAGGGCTTCCTGGGCAAGGTCAACGATTGTGTCTTCCAGGTCGTCACTGTACGAGCGGAGCAACCCGAGGTCTGCCAGTCCGTACGCCATGTAGGGATGTAATGTGTCGATCAGTGCTGGACCGTTGTGCGTATGTGTCGCCTGGATCAGGATGTCGCTGCTGGACCAATCCGCGAGTTGAATGATCCTGTCGCGGATCCGTTGGTGCATAGCCCGAGGCACTGCCAGAACGTCCAGCGAGATGATGATGTGGGGATGTGCGTCTTCCCAGATGAGGATTGCCCGAGCATAGAGGGGCTCGAACGGCGAACTGCTGGTGGCCTCGCGTCCGCCATCGGTGGTGCCATATCCGGCCATATACGGATTGGTGCTTAGCGACGGCGTAATGTCAGCGCTTGCAGTTCCAACTCTAAACGCCATAAAAGATCACTCCTTGATTGTGCGCAATGGGTGATCTTCGCTTGCCCCCAAACAAAGTCCGTATCCCGAATGCGCTGAACAGCCAATACGTGAGACCACCTTCATTAGACCATGTGATCCAGCAATTTAGGGCGCTCCTGGGCGATATTTATCGCCCGCACGGGCGTGTCAGTCAGCTGGAATGAATCGAGGGCCCCTTCATGGAAGTTTTCCACGAAAGGGCCCTCGAAACCGGACTGCGTGCGTGCTATTTTGCCGCAGGTGCCAGAATGGTCAGGGAATTCCAGCCTGTGCCGATGCGGGTTGTTGTTCCCCACGACCTGTTCGAACCCACAGGGTAGTACCGCAGCTCGCCAGCAGTGGTCCGGGCGATGACACCGCTGGAGCCGGCTCCGGCAAATCCGCGGACCGCACCGAAACTCGTAACGACGTTCCACCCTGTTCCGACCACCGCTGCAGGTTCCTGCATGAAGTTGCCGGTGCCGTTGGAACGGTACAGTTTCAAATCGCCAGCAGCGTTTTTGGCCAGGAGATCGGCATTTGAGTCTTTGTCAAAGTCCATTTGCGCTATGTCCAAACTGCTCCAACCGACTCCAATGGAGATACCGGTGGACACGGTCTTCCCGGTGGGGTTGCTGAAGTAGTACAGGCGACCCGTGGAGTCGTATCCTACGAGACCGGGGTGTGCATCGGCCTTTTTCCATGTCCCAACGCTTAGCGTCCAGTCCTTCCAATTGCTGCCGAGGGCGATGGGGGTCCCAAAACCGCTGCCAGTCCTGCCCGGGTAGACGTTTAGCCGGCCGTCGGACCATTGCGCCACGATGTCCAAGGCGCCGTCCCCGTTCCAATCCGTGACGAACCCGGCCTTCAGGCCGGCCCACCCTGTTCCGATGAGATCCTCCGGCAGGAGCGCCGTGGTACCCGTACCGGGATAGCGGTAGAGGTTGGCATCGGCACGGACCGCGACCACATCCTCCTGGTCGATGCCGAGTGTTGTCTCAACATCCAGGGGAGCGTCGCTGATCCGGATCGCGTCATCCCAGCCAAGTCCGATGAGGCTGCGGTTGCCCCACGCACCCGAGACCGCCGGGTAATAGTAGAGGTCGCCGTTGGCGGTGCGGGCATGGAGTCCCTGGGACCCGGCTCCGCTGAAGCCGATCGCTGAACTTACCGACGTCATGCCATTCCATCCGGAACCAACTACTTGGGCGGCTTCGTTGAGGAAGCTGCCCAAGCCGTTCGAACGATAAAGGCGAAGGGTGCCATCGGAGGTGCGCGTGAGGATGTCCTGGCTACCGTCGCCATCGAAGTCGATCTGGTTCAACTGGTGGCCGCTGAAGCCGGTCCCGATCAGCACCCCATTTCCCAGCGTTCCACCTCCCGTGTTCGGGTACCGGTACAAATTGCCCAGGTAGTCCTGTCCTATTACGCCCGGATAGCCGTCTTTGGAGTTCCACCACCCGACCGTCAGGGACATTTCCTGCCAGCCGGAACCGACTTGGAGGGGAGCATAAAAGCCCCCGCCGGGAGCGCCGCGGAAGACTCTCAGTGTCCCGTCGGACCACTGCGAAAGAATGTCCTGGACGCCGTCCTGGTTCCAATCAACGACGTACAGCGATTTTGCACCGGTCCACCCCGAACCGATGGCCACAGGACCAGTGATCCGGCCACTGCCGTCAGCTGGAAATGCATCGAGCCGGCCCGTCGAGCTTGTGGCCAGGAGGTCGGCGCCGGACTTGATGGACGGGTTGGAAGGGGCCGAGGCACCACGGGCGAACGTCCGCAGCTGATCGTAGCTGCCGTTGAAGATGTTGGAATCACCTTCAAACGGCCCGGTGCTGCTGTACTGCCACATGGTGTAGTCGCCCCAACTGGCCGGTAAAGATCCAGGAGAATTCGTGGGGTTGTTCCAGTACGACGCGATCCACAGCGGGTAGCTCCCGAACGTGGAGTTGCCTACGCACGTATTCCACCAATCCGTGGTGCTGTAAATGACCGGAAAGCGCCCCGTCAGGGCTTTGACCGTGTTGCCGAAATCGGCAGCCCACTGCCCAAGTTGCGCCTTTGACATGTTGTAGCACGTGTTGCCGAAATAGAAGCCGTTGATGGTGCGTCCAGCGTAGGGGTTGTATTCGATGTCCAGGACAGGAGGAAGCGTGTAACCGTCTGCAGTCCATCCGCCGCCGTTCGCCACGAAGTATCTCGCCTGGTCCGCACCCGAAGACCAGTTTGGAATGGCGAAGTGATAGGCGCCACGAACCATTCCGACGTTCCTTGAGCCGTCATATTGCTGTGCATAGTTTTCGTTCAGGTAATAGTTGCCCTCGGAGGCCTTGACGTAAGCCCAGCGGGATCCGTCGTTCCATTGGTCCTGCCAGTCGACGTTGCCCTGGTGCGCGCTGACGTCCTGTCCATGGATACCGATGGTTGGCCTCCAGTGACCTGGGTCAGCGTCCATCGGCACCACCTGTCCCACTGTGCGTGAGCCAGCAGGCCCTGAATTTCCGTTGCCTTGCTTTGCCGCGATGACCCTGGGTGAGCGCTGACCCATTTCTGCCCCGCCCGCGGGAATTGCAGCTCGCATTGCTGCCTTCATGGTCTCGGCGTCCGCAGCATTGCCGGGCATTGCCTTGGCGGTTGGCAGCCCAGCTGGATCGTCCATAGAGGGGCCGTTGGCCGGCTGCGGAGCAACAGCAGGTGAAGGCTCGACGGCGGTTGGCACCTGCTGCTGGTTCGTCACCGGCGGTGCGCTTTCCGCGGGGAGGGCCCCGGAGTCTGTCGATGGCAGAAGTGGAGTCGTCGCTGGCGACTTCTGTTCGGCGATCGGGGCTGGCGCTGGCCGAGGGCCGGAGTCCTCCGCCCATGCAGGAATGCCGGGAAAAGTCCCTGCAAGGAGGACCAGACAAAGGGCGATTCCAGTCCTTGCAAGCGGCATGCGACGGACCGTCTTTACGGGGGTTCTTGTCATATCCAATTCCGGCCCTGTGCCGCGGCTCAGCGGCGCATGGTGTGGCTTGCTGACAAGCTCCGGGGCGGGCGCCTGCGCATGGGACCAAAGGCCAGCTCCTAACGGGCTTTACCCTAACATTCGGAAACTGGAGTGACTAGTGGTACAGACGATGCCAAAGGGACTCTTGTTCCAATAGTTATCCACAATCCCTCATGCGGGACTTGGCCCTAAAGTTCGGCTCCCCTAGCGTAGGTGACTCGAGATACGCCTCTCGGATACGGACAAAGAGCTTTTTGGGGGGGAAATATGGAGGCCGTTGGGATTGTGGAGGGTGAGGTCCGCGAACTTATCAGACGCCGCGGTTTGGACCCTCTTGAACAGACCGCGGAAGTCCGGCGCTTGGTTGAGGACGCGGTCAACGACTATGACGAAAGGGCTCTCCTTGGGCCCCTTCCGCCATTGGGACATTTGGAAACCGCCCGGCGCCACGTATTTGACGCCGTAGCGGGATTCGGGCCGCTGCAGCCATTCCTGGATGATCCTGGAATTGAGGAAATTTGGATCAACGCGCCGCACGAAATTTATGTCGCGCGTAATGGCGAGTCCGAGCTAACCGGAATTACCCTGAGCGAGCAACAAATCCGCGACCTCGTCGAGCGGATGCTCAAGAGCTCGGGGCGGCGGCTGGACTTGTCGTCACCGTTCGTGGACGCGGCCCTTCCGGACGGGTCACGCTTGCATGTTGCTATTCCAGACGTGACCAGGAAGCACTGGGCTGTCAACATCAGAAAGTTCATCGCCAGGGCTAACCGGCTTGAGCATCTCGTGGAGTTGGGAAGCCTCACGCCCCAATCTGCCAGGTTCCTTGGTGCAGCCGTTGCAAGCGGACTCAACATCCTCGTTTCCGGTGCCACCCAGGCAGGGAAGACCACTATGTTGAACTGCCTTGCAGCAAGCATTGGCTCACGTGAGCGCGTAATAACCGTTGAAGAGATCTTTGAATTGCAACTCCCTCTGCGTGACGTCGTGGGCCTCCAATGCAGGCAACCGAACCTGGAAGGTCATGGAGAAATTCCGTTGCGAAGGCTCGTTAAGGAAGCCCTGCGCATGAGACCTGACCGCCTGGTGGTCGGCGAAGTCCGCGAAGCCGAAAGCCTGGACATGCTGATCGCGTTGAATTCCGGGCTTCCTGGCATGTGCACGGTCCATGCCAATTCGGCCCATGACGCCGTCACCAAGATTTGCACCCTGCCTTTGCTGGCGGGGGCGAATATTTCCAGTGCATTCGTCTTGCCTACAGTTGCCTCGTGCATTGACTTAGTGGTGCATTGTGCCCGGCAGGCCAATGGGCGGAGGCAGGTAACCGAAATCCTGTCCTTGGGACGCCGCGTGGAAAACGGGGTCATCGAATCCTCGGTGGTGTTCCGCATGCTTGAGGGGCAGTTGCAGCCCAAAGCCAACTCCATACCGGCGGTCGAAAAGTTTGCCGTGGCTGGTTTTGATGTCGCCGCGCTGCTGGAGCTGAACTGATGGCCCCGCTATTGGGGATCCTTTGTGGCAGTGGAGCATTACTTATTTGGTGGTCCACCTGGGACCATCCACCGGACCTCCGGGCCAGGGAACCCCGGCCACGACCCCTGGAACTTCTCTTGCTCACGGCAGGCATAGAAAGGGTCACCAGTGCGGGCCTCCTTCTCAGTTGCGCTGGATGTGGAGCCGTTGCGATGCTCCTGTTCTTCGTTGTGACCGCATCATTGCCCGTCTGCCTTTGCTTCGGAGTCTTCGGCGCCTGGATCCCTTTCGGCCTCGTGCGTCGGCGGGCGCGGAAACGGCGTGCCACTCTGCGCCAACTATGGCCGGATGTTGTTGACCATCTGAGATCCGCCATTCGCGCCGGCCTGGCTTTGCCAGAGGCATTGATCCAACTTGGGCATAACGGGCCGGACGAACTGCGGAGCCTCTTCCTTGATTTTGGTGCCGATTACAGATCGGGCGGTCAGTTCGATGCGGCTGTCAACAAACTGAAGGACCGCTTGGCAGATCCCGTGGCCGACAGGATTATCGAGGCACTCCGCATGACCCGGGAAGTGGGTGGCTCCGACCTCGGGCGCATGTTGGGCACGTTGGCCGGGTTTCTTCGGGAAAGCGCCCGGACGCGCAGCGAACTCGAGGCCAGGCAATCCTGGACCGTAAACGGTGCACGGCTGGCAGTCGCGGCACCCTGGATAGTCCTGGTGGTCATGGCCGGTAGGCCTGAAGCCATGCTTGCCTACAACTCCGGAATTGGTGCCGCGGTGCTCCTCGGCGGACTTGTTGTCTCCGTTTTGTGTTACGCAGTCATGCTGCGGATTGGGGCATTACCCGAGGATGAGCGGGTCCTCCGATGAGCACCTCGACGGCGACCGCCACGCTCCTTGGTTTATTCCTGGGCGGAGGGACATGGTTGATCCTGGTGCGGCTTCCATTCATGCGTGGCCGGACCTTCGCGGAGCGGATTGACCCACAGCTTAAGTCGCAGAATCTCGAGTCGCGCCTCCTCCGGGCGCCTACGCATAATCTCACACCCTTTGGACCACTGGAACGCATTCTCCGCCCCGTTATGCAGGACGGAATTCTCTACTTGTCCCGTTTTAACAGTGGCGGCCCAGCCTTGCGCAAGAGACTCGCTCGAGCCGGCTCCGCGAAAAGCGTGGTGGATTTCCGCGCCGAGCAACTCGTGTGGGCCGCAGGCGGCTTCCTGCTTGCTGTGATCGGCGTGGGGCTGGGTGCTGCCTCCGGACGATTCAGCCCGCTTCCATCACTGGTGGCGGTCATCGGGGGTGCCTTTAGTGGTTACGTGCTCCGCGATTTCCTGCTTGGCCAAAAGACTAAGCGCCGGGAATCGGTGATTCTTGCGGAGTTTCCCAGCCTTGCCGAACTTATGGCGCTTGCCGTCGCCGCCGGAGAGAGCGCCGTGGGTGCGATGGACCGAATCTCACGTACCTCCAATGGCGAGCTCGCCAAGGAATTCAGCGCCGTCCTGGCGGACACGAGATCAGGAAAGTCGCTGATCCAGGCACTCCAAGCTTTCTCTACCCGAACGCAACTGCCGCCCCTGGTCCGATTCGTCGACGGATTAGTGGTGGCTGTGGAGCGGGGCACTCCATTGGCCGATGTACTTCGCGCACAAGCTGCCGACGTCCGCGACGCTGCGAAGCGGGAACTGATGGAATCAGCCGGTCGAAAAGAAATCGGAATGATGGTGCCCCTTGTATTCGGCGTCCTTCCGCTAACGGTCATTTTCGCAGCGTTTCCAGCGCTCGCCGCTTTGCAGTTGAGCCTTTGACAGGACCGAGCCGGGCTCTTTGACCAATTACCTTTATCCGCCGGTCGAACATTACCAGCACAAACACACACATTGGGGAAAATAATGAAGAAGAAGTATGGACACTCGTTTTCTGCAAATACAATGACTTTGCCGTTTTTCTCATGGGCCTTCGCTGTGATCGCGCGAAATGTGGCATCACCCTTGGAACACCGTGAGCGCGGTGACGTCCCGGGATGGGTGATGATCACCCTAATGTCCGCCATATTGGTCGCAGGGCTCCTCGCGATTGCATCGCCAGCACTGGCGGACCTCTTCACGCAGGCTATGGCCAAGGTGGGTAGTTAGGAAATGGGGCAGGTGTGGTCCCGCAGCCAAAAGCGCCCATTCTGCCTGCCCTGTGGATTTGAAAGTCCAAGTGCACTTAAAATTCGCTGCACAGATAAAAATCCGTGTGCAGTTAATAGTGGGGAACGAGGTTCCGCGGTTATCGATTTCGTGATGATTGGTGCCCTCCTGACGTTGCTGTTCATGTCAATCGTCCAGCTCACGCTTGTCCTTCATGTCCGAAACACACTTGTTGATGCCGCCGCGTCCGGAGCGCGATATGGAACCCTTGCCGATCGAACGGTTATGGATGCGGAGGCCAGGACGTCCGAGCTGATCGAAACGGCGCTCAATGGAGATTTCGCGGCAGATGTGACCACCGCTGAAAGGACTCTGGATGGAATTCGGGCGTTGGAAGTGACCGTGAGGGCGCCTATGCCAGTTGTGGGGCTTATCGGCCCCGGTGGACTCGTGGAGGTTACCGGACATGCTGCCCTTCCAAAGTAATGTCCTGACCCCGGTGCCGTGCCCAGGTTCGATAATGAGTCGCCTTGGGCATTGGCTGAACAGGGCTTGGCAATTGGCGTTCGGCCCATATCAAGACACATCCAGTATGGGTACCGACGTCAAAAGGCAGCGCGGCAGTGCCATCGTGGAGTTTACGTTCCTGGCACTGTTGCTCATGGTCCCGGTGGTCTATTTCCTGGTAACCGTAGGCCAAATCCAAGGCGGATCCTTTGCAGTGGTGGGTGCGGCGGATCAGGCGGCCAAGGTCTTTGTCTCCCAGAGTGAACCTGTCCTCGCGAGGACCAGCGCAGAACAGAGCGTCCTCTTGGCGCTGAGGGATTACGGCTACCCGGCGCAAGCAGCCACGATGGAGATCACGTGCGACCGGGCAGACTGCCTTTCAGCAGGCGCAGCAGTGACAGTTTGGGTTCGATTGACTGTCCCTTTGCCGATGGTTCCGTTTGGCGACTCGCTACATTTGAATGCTGCTGTGCTCAATGCCTCTGCAACGCAAGTCGTGGGGCGCTTTAAGTGAATCGTCAACGTGAGGAGGAGGCGCAAAAGTGGCGATGGGACGGATAGGGAGCAAAGCCGAAGAGGGACAAATGAGCGTGCTGATCGTAGGCTTCGTACTTCTGGCACTCCTGTTGGCTGCGGTGGTAATGGCTACTTCCGCGATTTACTTGGAACACAAGAAACTTCTGTCCTTGGCTGATGGCGCCGCACTTGCCGCTGCAGATTCGTACGTGGTGGGTGACATCGAGGGAAGCAGTGTGCCCTCGGCGTCGCTGGTGGACGAGCGGGTGCTGGGCGCGGTTGATCTGTATCTGGGAAACAGCGAAGCCTTCTCCATGCACGATCACTTGGAAGTTTCTTCCGGGACGGGTAGTTCTCCTGGCGGTACAGCGGTGGTGGTCTTAAGTGCCATCGCCCATCCGCCCTTGGTCACCTTCCTGCTGCCTGAAGGAATCGCCGTTGAAGCAAGATCCACTGCCAGGTCTCGGCTCACCCAATAGGGGCACAACGTAATAACGCAATGATAGGGACGCAATGACGGCGCCCAGTCGGGGGAGTCCGGCTGATAGCGTACGCTGGAAAGACCATGGCTGAGATTGATTTTCCCGCAGAAATCCGCGCGCTTCGCGCCACTTACAGTTCCATCGAGAACGTCACCGATATTGATGCCTTGAAGGCAGAAATCGCCGAATTGAGTGAGCAGGCTGGCGCGCCGGACCTTTGGGATGACCCCGCATCGGCGCAAGTTGTCACTTCGCGTTTGTCCCACCGGCAAGCTGAAGTGGAGCGGTTGTCCAAGCTTGCCTCCCGGATAGACGACCTCGAAGTGCTGGTGGAGCTCGGCCAGGATGAGGGCGACGAAGCCTCGATGGCCGAGGCCGCGAAAGAACTTGCTTCTATTCGCAAAGCCCTCGCCGAGCTCGAAATCGTCACCCTGTTGTCCGGCGAGTACGACGAACGGGAAGCCGTAGTGACCATCAGGGCAGGAGCAGGTGGTGTTGACGCTGCCGACTTCGCCGAGATGCTGATGCGTATGTACCTGCGGTGGGCGGAGCGTCATGGTTACCCCACTACCGTCATGGACACGTCCTATGCTGAAGAAGCAGGCCTGAAGTCCGCGACGTTCGAGGTCAAGGCGCCGTACGCTTTCGGCACCCTGAGTGTCGAGGCGGGCACACACCGCCTGGTCCGTATCAGTCCCTTTGACAACCAGGGCCGACGGCAGACGTCGTTCGCCGCCGTTGAGGTCATCCCGCTGATTGAACAGACCGACTCCATCGAGATTCCGGACAACGAAATCCGCGTTGATGTCTTCCGGTCCTCTGGACCAGGTGGCCAGTCCGTCAACACCACGGACTCCGCCGTGCGCTTGACACACATTCCCACGGGGATCGTCGTTTCAATGCAGAACGAAAAGTCGCAGCTTCAAAACAGGGCAGCGGCCCTGCGTGTGCTCCAGTCGCGGTTGCTGCTTGTTAAGAAGGAACAGCAGGACGCTGAAAAGAAAGCCTTGGCAGGTGATGTCAAGGCGTCCTGGGGTGACCAGATGCGCTCCTATGTACTCAATCCTTACCAGATGGTCAAGGACCTCCGCACGGAACACGAAGTAGGCAACACTTCGGCTGTTCTGGACGGCGACATCGATGACTTCATCGACGCCGGTATCCGTTGGCGCACCGGCAACCGCAACGCTGCCAACTAGGGTCTCAGTCCGCGTACCGGGGGCGTCCGATTCCACGACACGCCCCCCAAACCCCCGGAATCCCGGCTGCTGCGTGCGTATAGTCGAGTGGCCGGTGCTCTCACTTCCCCCATCGAAAGCCCGCGCTCCGGCTGTTGGACTGGGCGAGTACGTCATGTCCGGCGGGGTTCTAAAGGGCCATGATCAGATTTGAGAATGTCACCAAGGTCTACGAGCAGAATGCCCGACCGGCGCTCGATTCTGTCAGCCTTGAGATCAACCGCGGTGAATTCACCTTCCTGGTGGGCGCCTCAGGCTCAGGAAAATCCACCTTCCTGAGATTGATCCTGAAGGAAGACAAAGCATCCTCAGGTTCGGTTTACGTTGCCGGCCAGAACGTGGCCAACATTTCGAGCTGGCGAGTGCCCAAGCTTCGCAGGGGTATCGGTGTGGTCTTCCAGGATTTCCGTCTCCTCCCGCAGAAGAACGTCTTCGCGAACGTAGCCTTTGCCATGCAGGTCATCGGCAAGAGCCGCTCCATCATCCGGGAGACGGTCCCTGAGGTATTGAAGACCGTTGGCCTTGAGGGTAAGGAAAAGCGGATGCCTCACGAACTTTCAGGCGGCGAGCAGCAGCGTGTGGCGATTGCCCGCGCCGTCGTCAATCGCCCAGGCATTCTCCTTGCGGACGAACCCACCGGGAACCTTGACCCCATTACGTCCATGGGAATCATGGGAGTTTTGGACAAGATTAACCAGAACGGCACCACTGTGGTCATGGCTACCCACGACGACGACATCGTTAACGAAATGCGCCGCCGCGTGGTGGAGCTCAAGAATGGCAAGGTCATCCGTGACGAAGCGAAGGCACTGTACACGTCCATGATTCCGGTTGTGGGTGAATCGCGGCGGCTCAAGGACGCCAGTGGCGAGGAACTCAACCGCGCGCAGGGGGCACAGCTGTGAGGCTCCTTTTCATCCTCGGGGAAATCGGCAGCGGCCTGCGCCGCAACCTGTCCATGGTGATCTCGGTCGTCTTGGTGACGTTTGTATCCCTGACGTTCGTTGGCGCAGCCGGAATGCTGCAGATGCAGATCAACCAGATGAAGGGCTACTGGTACGACAAAGTCCAGGTTGCGGTCTTCCTCTGTAACGACGGCTCGACGGCGGTTGGTTGCGCCTCGGGGCCGGCCACAAAGGAACAACAGGCCAATCTGCAGGCAATGTTGGAGTCTCCTGCAGTCAAGCAGTACATCAACGACTTCCAATTCGAATCCCAAGCCGAGGCCTACAAGCACTTCAAAGAGCAGTTCTCGAATTCGCCAATTGTTGATTCCGTGTCCGAGGACCAGTTGCCGGCGTCGTTCCGTATCAACATGAAGAACCCCGAGAAGTACCAGATCATCAGCGAAACATTTTCCTCGCAACCGGGCGTTGAGACGGTGAGTGACCAGCGTCAGGTATTGGAGCGGATCTTCTCCTGGATGAACGGCGCTTCTGTGGCCGCGATGGGTGTGGCCGCGGTGATGATCTTCTGTGCGGTGCTGCTGATAACCACCACGATCCGGCTATCGGCGTTCAGCCGGCGTCGGGAAACGGGGATCATGCGCTTGGTGGGCGCCTCCAAGACAGTCATCCAGTTGCCGTTCATCCTGGAGGGCGTGATCGCCGCTGTTGTCGGGGCGTTGTTGGCCTCCGTGACGCTGTGGCTAATGGCACACTTTTGGCTCAACGGTGATCTGTCCAGGCAATTCCTTAACACTCCCTTCATCTCATCGACGCAGGTCCTGGTGATCGCACCGGTGCTGATTGCGCTCGGCGGTGGCTTGGCCGGGATATCCTCCTTGTTGACCCTCCGGCGTTACTTGAAGGTTTAGTGATGGATGACGGGCGGCTGCGAACGACTCTGCTGACAAGCGAAAAGGACTCATGATGACCACGTTGGACCAGAACTCCCTGCGTCGGCGGCTTGCGTCCGGCCAAGCCAGGATTCTTGGTGGCGTGCTCGCCTTGGGCCTCGCCGTCAGCCTCCTGTCCGCTGTACCTACGGCCCATGCGGACAGCCTGGACGACCAACAAGCTGCGCTCGAGGCCGAATCGGCGCGCGTTCAGGCGTCCTTGGAGTTTGTGGACTCGAAGATCGCCAAGGCCGCCGGGGACCTCGTCATCTACCAAGGACGCCTCCCGGGCGCCCAGCAGGCACTTCTCGAAGCGCAGGGCCGCGTGGCTAGTGCTGTCAAGGAGGTCGAGGCGTTGGCAGCCCGGGTGGAGCTCGCCCAGCAGAACAAAGCCAAAATTACTGAGCAGCTTGAGAGTGACAAGCAGAAGATCACCGATACAAAGAAATTGATCGGCCAGATCGCCTCCCAGGCCTATAAATCCGGGGGTGTGCCCACCAACATCGCCCTGCTCTTCGGATCCAACGAGTCCGGCAGCCTGACAGAATCCATGGACCTCGCCGATCAGGCCATGCGAAGCCAGAACGCTGCGATGACCAAGTTGACCCAGCAGAACGCCACCAACGTAAACTCGCAGGCCCGGCTGGCCGCCGTCGAGGCTGAGATCCAGGACCTGAAGGCCAAAGCCGACGCCGCGCTGGAGCGGGAGAAGGCTGCGCGCGACGAGGCCGCCAGCAAGAAAGCCGAAGTCGACAAGCTCATTGAGGACACTACCCGCCTGAATGGACAACTACAGGCCGCCAAGCCCGGCATTGAAGCCGATCTTGCCCGAGTGAAGGCCGAACAGGACTCTGTTGCGGCCGAAATCGTCGAGAGGGACCGCAAGCTTCGGGAGGCGTGGGAGGCCGAGCAGCGTCGCCTTGCCGCGGAAGCCGCTGCTGCTGCGGCTGCCGCAGCAGCAGCGCAAGGAAAGCCGGCACCGCCCGAGCAGCCGTATGTCCCGCCGGTGGGTTCGCCGTCCGCGTTTGGTTTGCGACACCCCTTCGCCAGCTACGTACCGATCACGTCAGGATTCGGTTGGCGGGCAACCCCGCCCGGAACCATCGATTTCTACGGCACGGGTGGTTACATGCACACCGGCATCGACTTCGGTGCAGCCTGCGGCACTCCTGTTTATGCTGCAGCGGCTGGTACCGTCTTCAACTCCGGCTGGAACTCGGCCGACGGCGGTGGATGGCGCGTGAAGCTGTCCCACGGTGTGGTGCAGGGCAACTCCCTGACAACCATTTACTACCACAACAGCAGCATCGTGGTTTCCAACGGCCAGCAGGTATCGCAGGGACAACTCATTGCGTACTCGGGTAGCACAGGTAACTCGACGGGGTGCCACGCACACTTCGAAACCTGGCTGAACGGGGCCGCGGTGGATCCGATGACCCTCCTCTAGTGGGCCGACCCTTTGTCAGCGACCAAGGCCTGCGGGCTCTGGCGTACACTAGTTGAAATCCGCATCTAACAAGGAGTTCTACCGTGCCCAAGGAAAGTGGCCGTAAGGTAGTGGCCACCAATCGGAAGGCCCGGCATAACTACCATGTCCTGGATACCTATGAGGCTGGCATTGCGCTGATGGGTACGGAAGTGAAATCCCTCCGTGAAGGCCACGCCTCCATGGTGGACGGCTTCTGCACCTTCTACAATGACGAACTGTGGATGGAGGGCATCCACATCCCTGAATATCACCAGGGGAGCTGGACCAACCACGCCGCGCGCCGCCGTCGTAAGCTTTTGCTTCACCGCGACGAACTGGACAAGATCTCCCAAAAGATCCGCGAATCCGGTTTCACCGTGGTGCCGTTGCAGCTTTACTTCCTGGACGGCCGGGCAAAGGTTGAAATAGCCATAGCTCGAGGTAAAAAAGACTACGACAAGCGCCAAACGCTGCGTGAGCAGCAGGATAAGCGCGAATCGTTGCGCGAACTGCGGGAACGCAACCGGCGCTAGGTCTGAATGCAGATGCTTCCGCCCAGGGCTTGTGTCGCGGGAATGATCTTCCGGGCGAATGCGTTATGATGGATAGTCCGGTAGGGATTTGATCGCTTGATGAATGCCTTGCCGGTTTGGTAACAGAATACGGGGATGATCGGTTTCGACGATGTTAGTCGCGACAGGTGAAGCGGGCCGAGGATGCAGAATTATCTCGTAAACGCTGTCTGCAAACCAATAAGTGCCGAATCTAAGCGCACTGACTTCGCTCTCGCTGCCTAAGCAGTAAGACAGTCCGTCAGCCCGGGGTTGCTATCGCCCCGGTTCCTGGCGTCATTTAGATAGCCACTGCTGTTTGCCTTCGTCATTGAGGTAAACGGGACTTTTAGATGACTGGGCCCGGATCAGCCACCTGTTTGCAGGATGGCTGGGGCCGAGAAAATCCGACGCAAACTGCGCCCGGAGAAGCCCTGACAAAACGACATCGGACGGGGGTTCAATTCCCCCCATCTCCACCGGAAAGCCCTCGGATCCTCGTGATCCGGGGGCTTTTACTATGCCTGAACCTGCCCCTGCCTGAACCTGCCGCAAATACCGTTCACCCACGGCGTAGGGGACCGAGGACTAGACGCCCTGCGCCGACCGTTGTACAGGTAGGCACTGAACTGGACTGAACCGGACAGGACGTGCACGGCACCGCGGTAGCAGGAGGCATGTGATGAGCACCGAGCCAGAGTTTGAAATATCGGATGACGGCCGGGATTCAGAAGCGCCTGTGGAGCAGGATGACGACGCGGCCTTGGACGCGTACTCGCAGATCGTCATCCGGGTTGCGGAGTCTGTCACGCCGCACGTCGCCGCTATCGAAATGACCAGTGCGCGCCGGAACGGTCAACTTCGTGTGGGCAGCGGATCGGCCGTCGTCTTCACCGGTGACGGGTACATGCTCACCAATGCCCATGTGGTGGCAGGTATCCAGTCCGGAAGAGCGGTGTTTGCGAACGGCAAGCAGACGGACGTCGAGCTCGTGGGGGCGGACCCATTGTCTGACCTCGCAGTGGTGCGTGGTCTCAAACCCACTCCGCCACCCGCCATTTTGGGTAACGCCGACTCGTTACGAGTTGGCCAGCTGGTGATCGCAGTGGGCAATCCACTGGGCTTGGCGGGATCAGTGACTGCCGGGGTGGTCAGTGGCTTGGGACGATCCATTCCAGTCCGTGCAGGTGAGCACACGCGTGTGATTGAGGATGTCATCCAGACCGACGCCGCCCTTAACCCGGGCAATTCCGGTGGAGCGCTGGCCGACACCCGGGGACGCATCGTGGGCATCAACACGGCCATAGCTGGACTGGGCCTCGGACTCGCCGTACCTATTAATAGGACAACCCAGCGGATCATCGCCTCCCTCCTTAAGGATGGGAGGGTGCGACGCGCCTACTTGGGCTTGGTGAGTACGCCTATTCCACTCGATGCCAGTGCTGTGGTGCGCACGGGCCAGAAAGAGGGGCTGCGTGTGGTGGAGGTCATCGCCGGCTCACCTGCTGAATTGTCGGGGCTCCGGCCGGGGGACCTGGTGCTTCGGGCGCAGGGCAGGGCTGTATCGAGTGCAGAGAGTCTTCAGAAGCTGCTGTTTGCCGAGGCCATAGGCGAACCCTTCCCTTTGACCGTGTTGCGTGACGGCAAAATGGTACAGCTGATAGCTGTTCCCTCGGAGATGAGCCAGCAGTGATGAGCCAGCAACGATGAGGCGAGCCTAGGCTTGTTCCTCGCGGACGTCGACCACGCCGACAAAGCGGCTGCCGACGCCTTCATATTCGCTGCGCACGTCACCCAAGAACAGTTCCGGCAGCTCACTGTTCTTGTGGTGGCCACAAAAGACGAAAGAGAAGTCGGGCCACCACTTTTTGGGCCGCACCGCCTCTGAGTAACCGCACACCGCGCAGGTCAGGTGGACCCAAACAGGACGTTTCCCCGTGCGGTTGGCACGTGACTGGACCAGCCAGGCCGGTGGATTGTCCTGGAGGCTACGTAGTTCCGCATCTGACAGCCGTGACGGGATGCCGTGGCGCTGGGCCATTTCCATGGAGATATCAAGGGCCAATGCTGCGTCACGTCTGCTAATCACTGTTTAACGATACGGGACTTCGCCATGGACGAATGCCGCGTAGGCTGTGCACATGACGGATGCTGTGGCTTTGCTGCCGAGAACGCCGCTTCAAAAGCGGGTGCTCGTCGTTGCAATTGTGGCTTCTTTTATCGCCATCCTGGATGGTTTCGTGGTGAACCTTGCGCTCCCGGCCATCGGACGTGAACTTGGCGGTGGCTTGGTCATCCAGCAATGGGTGGTGGATGCCTATCTGTTGACCCTCGGGGCCCTCATTCTGGTGGCCGGTTCATTATCGGACCACTTTGGCCGGGCTCGGATCCTCGAATGGGGGCTGGCGGGCTTTGCCCTGACATCGGTGATGTGCGGCCTGGCCTGGAACGGGGAAGTCCTGGTGGTGTCCCGCGCACTTCAAGGTATTGCAGGCGCCCTCCTGGTGCCCAGCTCGTTGGCAATGATCGTTACATCGTTCTCCGGGCCTTCCCAGTCCAAAGCGATCGGCCAATGGTCCGGATGGACCAGTGCCGCCGCCATCGTCGCACCGCTGATTGGTGGAGTCTCTGTAGACCTGCTGTCGTGGCGGGTGATTTTCTTCATCAACGTTGTTCCTGCCGTCGCCATCTGGCCGGTGCTCGCAGGCCTTCGGGCGTCGGATGCGGCCAGGGACAAGAGCAAGGGAATCGACTACCTCGGCGCTGTTCTGGCAATGATCGGACTCGGTGGTCCCGTCTATGCCTTCATTGAACAGGGCCGGATGGGTTGGGCGAGCGTCCAGGTGTGGCTGCCGCTCCTGGCCGGCGTGGTGGCAATGGTGTTGTTCCTGGTCCACGAGGCAAGGACCAAGGAGCCGATGCTGCCCTTGAGGCTGTTTGCCATAAGGAACTTTGGTTGGGGCAACCTTGCCACGCTCGCGATCTACGGCGGGATATCCCTCGGATTCTTCGTCCTGGGAATCTACCTCCAACAGGTTGGAGGGATGGGCGCTACGATCGCGGGAATTGCCTTGCTTCCAGCGACCGTCATCCTGATGCTGACTGCGTCCTACTTCGGTGGGCTGGCTGGAAAATATGGTCCGCGATGGTTCATGACCGTGGGGCCGTTGTTATGCGGTGTGGGCTTTCTGATGTCCCTCTCCATCCAGGAGCCGCTGAACTACTGGGCCCAGGTGCTGCCAGGCCAGATCGTCTTTGGCTTGGGACTCACCACCCTCGTGGCGCCACTCACCGCAGCGATTCTGGGTGCGGTACCGCAGGAAGAGGCCGGGATTGGTTCGGCGGTCAACAACGCCGTGGCCCGTATTGCCGGCCTCATCTGCATTGCCTTTGCCGGCCTGATCGTTGGTCCGGTGTTTACACGGCAGGGCTTGTACAACGCCTTGATTGTTACGGCGGCACTGTTCGTTGTCGGGGCGGTGGCGTCCGCCGTCGGGATCCGCAACCCGGTGCCCGAAGCGGCAGCTGCCGCTGACAGTGCACCGGATCCAGCGTCCGACGACGGCGGGCCGGCCGGCCAGCGCAGCTAGCCTGTGCCACGTGCCTCTGCAGCGCACAAGTCAGCGCGCGGGAAGCACGCAGCCTTCGTGGATTTCGGCGCTTTGGACCCAAAGTGCCGCTGTAACCTCGTCCGCGAGATCGAATTCGCGGCGTTGAGGTCCGCTGCCAATCCGAACAACCAGCGCTCCGCCGAATGGTTTGCGCCCCACCACTTCCACGGGCGCGTCCAAGGTGATCTTTTCCGAGGCGAGATAGCGAAGAAGGTCAGGATTTTCATCGCTGATCCGGGTGATGCGGCCTGAGTGGCCTTCGTCCAACTCGATCATGCGGTAGGCGTGGGGAAGTTCCACCGATCCGTCAGCCGAGGGAATCGGGTCGCCGTGAGGATCCCGGAGGGGATGGCCAAGCTTGGCGGCCATGCGCTCAATGAAGGTATCGGACACCGCGTGTTCCAACATCTCAGCTTCATCATGGACTTCGTCCCAGCTATAGCCGAGTTCGTCAACGAGGTATGTCTCAATGAGGCGGTGACGCCGAACCATTGACAGTGCCAGGCGCATGCCCTCCGGAGTCAGCCTGATGGCACTGTACGGTTGGTGGTCCACCAAGCCCTGGTCCTTGAGTTTACGGACCATTTCAGACACCGAGGAATTGGCAACGCCAAGCCGCAGGGCAAGCTGCGAGGACGTAATTGGTTTGTCCTGCCACTCCGTATAGGAGTAGATGACCTTGACGTAGTCCTCGATCGAGGAGGAGGGCGTACTGGTCTTCACACACCAAGCCTACCGTGGCGGGGCGCCGTCGATCTTGCGGGCCCGCCAGGTAGTGGTCAGATATGGCAATCCCAGGAGCTGGCCGCGGACATGGCCCAGATGATCGAAGAGGTACCACTCCAGGTTGCCCATGACCTTTAAGCGGGTGGCTGCATTTGCGCGGAGGTAGTAGCTGCGCGATTTCGTGAGCTCCAGGATGTCCTCCGGTGACACGGCGTCCTCCCAGCTGGTGAGATGGCTCTCCAAGCCCATGAACTCCGGTCCGATAACTGGCCGGAAGCCGGGCTTGTGCACATCCCCGGCGTGCATGATGCGTGACAACCGGTGAACCCAGGGCACGGAGGTGTCCAGTTGGTTCCATATCAGGCCGAGTACTCCGTGGGGCCGCAGGATCCGGTCGATTTCCGTGCTGGCTTTCAGCGGGTCACACCAATGCCATGCCTGGGCAACGCTGACGACGTCGAATGCTGAGTCCGCCAGCCCTGTTGCCTCGGCCGTTCCCTCCAACGCCTCAACGCCGGGACAGGACTTTCGAAGTTGCTCCAGCATGTCTGTGGAAGGATCGACGGCGGCCACCTGCAGGCCGCGGTCCACGAGCAGTGCCGTAAATTTTCCCGTGCCTGCACCAATATCCGCGGCGGACTTCGCTCCAGGAGGGAGAAGCCAATCCACTGAGTCTGTGGGATAGCCGGGCCGAACGCGATCGTAGTGTTCGCCGCCGTCCTGGAAGCTCTGGCCCAGCTCGCGGCGGCGCGTGGCATGCAGCTTGGGACCACCCGGCCTGCCAACGCGGCCGGAAACACTGCCGGAAGGCACGGCCACGCACAGACTCCTTTACCGCGAACGCCAGTTACCCTACGAATTTACCGCACAGTACGTGCGTTTCAGTCAATCGTGCAGGGCGCAGCCCCTGCGGTGCCCGGGGTGTTTGGTGCCCATTCCGGGTAGCTGCGGTGGTCGTTTGCAGGTACCCAGCGTCCCTCATCCACTACATAGTCCCAACCGAGACCCGTGCGCTTGAGTTCTTCGATACCAGCCAGCAGTCGTGTGGCATCCTCCAGTCGGGAGCCCACGCCGAAGCTGGCTCGCAGGGAACCGGAAGGGAGTCCTAGCCGCTTGAGCAGGGGATGGGCGCAGAAGCGGCCGTCACGAAGTCCTACACCGTGTTCTGCAGCGAGGTAGGCGGCCACCAGTCCGGCGTCGAATCCTTCCACCGAGAAGTTGACCACGCCGATGGTGTCCTCGGAGTCGCTGAAGATCCGGTGGACGGTCACGCCGTCGATTGCTTCAAGTCCCTGAACGAGATACGAGCGGATGGCAGCTTCATGGGCATGCCATGCTTCTTGGTCCAGGCCTGCCAACACCTGTGTCGCGCGGGCCAATGTTGCCGCGCCGAGGACGTTGGGGGAGCCGCCCTCGTGGCGGGCGGGACCTGAAGCCCAGCTGACCGAGTCGAGGCGGGCTTCACGAACAGCGCCACCGCCGGCAAGGTGGGGAGTACCGGCGTCGAGCCAGTCAGGACGGCCCACAACAACACCGGCGCCGAACGGAGCGTAGAGCTTATGCCCGGAGAACACGATGTAGTCGACGTCCGCTTCGGTGATGTTGATGCGGCGGTGGGGGGCAAGCTGCGCAGCGTCCACCACAATCCGGGCACCGTATTCGTGCGCAAGGGCTGCGAGTTCGGCGACCGGGAGGATCTCACCGGTCACGTTCGAGGCCCCGGTGACTGCGAGCAACGAGACGCCCCCTTGGCTAAGTTCCTCGCGGAGCTTGGCCAGGGTAGCTGTCAGTGTCGAAGCAGCTACGACACTGCGGTGAGGGACGCCCTGCCAGGGGAGGAGATTGGCATGGTGCTCGATGTCCAGGTAAAGGACCTCGCCCGTTGGCTTTCCGTCCAGTTGCGGGAGGCAGCCTGCCAACAGGTTCAGCGAGTCCGTGGTGTTCCGGGTGAAGATGACGGAATCGTCGGGACGGCCGCCGACGAATTCACGGACGATGTTGCGGGAGTTCTCGTAGACCGAGGTGCTGATCTGGGAAGCGTAGCCCGCGCCGCGGTGGACACTGGCGTAGTAGGGGAGGATCTCATTGAGATACGCAGAAACAATTGTCAGCGCTGGAGCGGATGCTCCGTAGTCAAGGTTGGCGTAGCGGACGTGGCCACCCTGGATCAGGGGAGCTTGCAGCTCCGCGCCTGTGACGGCGGCCAGGGGCCTGCCTGCAGCGGCTTCGTGCGCTGCTTCTTCGACCGCAAGGGACGGCAGAACGGTGGAGTTGAACGTAGCAGTGCTCATGGGACCTCACTCAAGAGGGACCCCCTATGGGGATCCGCGCTTGCCGTATCCGTTCCGGACCGGCCAGGTCGTCACCCGGGGCACCCCACCGCGAATGGAGGGTTGCCGGCCAGCAAACCGGGGTTTAGCGCTGGCACTCGTGACCTGTAAAGAGGTTAGGGCACTCCTCTGGCCTGCTCCAAAGTCGAATCGCTTTGTTAAGCACATTGTTACGAAGGGTCCGAAAAGTAGGCTTTGGGCGAAGAAAAAACGGCGGACGCCCTGAAAAGGAGGCATCCGCCGTCGAAAATTCTATGCAAAGCCGGTTGGCTTGTTGGTGCCGCCGGGTCAGAGGAGGTCATCCAGAGCAGGGTTTAGCCGCTTGAGGACCTCTGAGTGCAGGATGGAGTTGGTGGCCAGGGCGTTGCCGCCAAAGGGGCCGTCCTCGCCTTCCAACGACGTGAAGCGGCCGCCGGCTTCCGTCACGATGGGAACCAATGCTGCCATATCGTAGAGATTCAACTCTGGCTCGCAGGCGATATCCACGGCACCCTCAGCTACCAGGCAATAGGACCAGAAGTCGCCATAGGCCCGCGTGCGCCAGATGTCTTCGGTCAACCCCAGGAACTCGTCCAGATTGCCGCGTTCCTTCCAACCGGAAAGGCTGGAATATGACATTGAAGCATCTGCCAACTGCGAAACGTTTGACACCTTGAGCCGGGTGGCTGACGCGAGGGAGCGGCCCATATAGGCGCCCATGTCCTTTGCTGCCCACCAACGCTTGCTCAGCGCCGGAGCACTGACAAGTCCGACGACCGGCTCGCCTTCGTCAACAAGTGCGATCAGGGTAGCCCATACAGGAACTCCCCGAACGAAGTTCTTGGTGCCGTCGATGGGGTCGATGATCCAACGCCGGGAGCCGTGGCCGCTGCTGCCGAACTCCTCGCCGAGGACGGCGTCACGGGGGCGCGAGCGCGACAATTGGCCACGAATGGCTTCTTCCGCAGCCTTGTCGGCATCCGTCACTGGCGTGAGGTCAGGCTTGGTCTCGACCTGCAGATCCAAGGCCTTGAAGCGGTCCATGGTTTGGGCATCCACGGAATCCGCCAGCACGTGGGCCAGTCGGAGGTCATCGTTGTAGCTGGAAACGGGTTGGGTCATGCCACCAAACTATCGTGAAACGTTCCCTGCAGTTGGGATCGCCTTGCACCAATGCTTAGTTGACGGTACCCAGTTCTTTGGTCTCTTTCGCTTCCAAACGCGGGTCCGCGCCCAGCAGCCGCCGGAGCGAAGACAAGCGGGTCACCCCGGAAGGACCGGCGTGTCCCTCGTTCACCCACGCGTCCAGTCCGCAATTGATGGCGTTGGCATCGTGCTTGCAGCCGCGATCGCAAGCTTCGGTGCCCGGTTCCAAATCGGGGAAGGAATGCAGGATGCGGTCGGGGTCCACGTGCGCCAGTCCGAAGGAGCGGATACCGGGTGTATCGATGATCCAGCTACCTGGAGGCGCGTCTGCCAGCTTCAGGGCCAACGCCGACGACGACGTGTGCCGGCCCCGCCCTGTGACGGCGTTGACACCACCGGTGGCCCGCTCGGCTCCGGTCAGGGCGTTAACCATAGTGGACTTGCCGACGCCTGAATGGCCCAGCATGACAGTCACTTTTCCATCAAGGTGGGCCCGCAATTCGGCAACGGCGCGGCTGTCCAGCCGCGCGGACAGTCCGTCGTCCGAGCGGGCATCGATACCGGACGCTTCATCGTCGGCGGTACGGCTGATGATGATGGGAAAGTCCAGGCTGAGATAATTCGACAACAACTCTGCAGGATCCTTGACATCTGCTTTGGTGACGAGCAGCAGGGGCTCGATCCCGGCGTCGTAGGCTGCAACCAAGGCGCGGTCAATAAAGCCGGTTCGCGGCTCCGGATTGGCCGCGGCGACCACCACCACAAGTTGGTCTGCGTTGGCTACCACGACTCGTTCGATGGGGTCGGTATCATCAGCGCTGCGCCGGAGGAGCGTCTTGCGCTCCTCTATGCGGACGAGCCGCGCAAGGGTGTCCGGCTCTCCCGATACGTCGCCCACCAAGGCGACGAAATCGCCGGGGACAACGGGGTTTCGTCGCAGTTCACGCGCGCGTGCAGCGATGATGATGCGTTCATCCGCCGAGTCTTCACCGACGATGGCGGTGTAGCGCCCGCGGTCTACCGTGATAATCCGGCCAATGACCGCGTCATCATGACTGGGACGGTCCTTGGTGCGGGGCCTTGATCCTTTTTTATTCGGACGGATCCGGACATCGGATTCGTCCCAAGAGCTTGCGTCGCGACCCATGCTCAGTTGCTGGCCTCACTGGTGACGGTCAAGTCATCGCCTGTGCCGTGCTGCAGCATGGCCTCCCACATCTGCGGAAATTCGGGCATCGTCTTGGACGTGGTAGCGATATCCTCCACCTGAACGCCCTCAACGGCGAGCCCCAAAATAGCGCCCGCCGTAGCCATGCGGTGATCAGCGTAGCTGTGGACGACGCCTGCGTGCAGAATGGCCGGACGGATAATGAGGCCGTCGGCTGTTTCTTCTGCATCCCCGCCGAGCCGATTGATTTCAGCGGCCAGCGCGGCGAGCCGATCGGTTTCATGACCACGAAGGTGCGCGATGCCGGTCAGTCGCGAAGGACCTGTAGCCAAGGCGCACAGAGCAGCGACCGTGGGCGCGAGCTCACTGGTCTCGTCGAAGTCGGCGCCCTTTATTTCAGGTCCGCCCTTCACGGTGAGCGTGCCGTTTTCGAGTGTCACCGTAGCTCCCATTTCAACCAGGATGCTACGCCAGAGGTCACCCACCTGGGTTGTTTGGGTGGGCCAGTTGGGGATCCTGACGGTGCCATGGGTCGCGAGGGCTGCGGCAAGAAACGGGCCGGCGTTGGAAAGGTCCTGTTCGATCCGCTGGTCGAAGGCGTGAATGGGGCCGGGCGCGACTCGCCAGTGGTTGGGGACTGAATCGTCCACCTTGACGCCGACTCCACGAAGGACGGCAACGGTCATATTGATGTGGTCCAGGCTGGGGACCGGCTTGCCTACGTGTTCCAGGTGAAGGCCTTCGGTGAAGCGGGCGCCTACCAGCAGCAAGGCCGAGACGAACTGGGAGGAGGCGCTGGCATCGATTACCAGGTGGCCGCCCCGAACCTCGCCAGTGCCATCCACCGAGAAGGGAAGGGCCGACGGCGTCCTGCCGCCTTCCGTGGCGACAGGAACTCCCAGGGCGAGGAGTGCCTCGATGATGGTCCCCATGGGCCGCTTACGGGCGTGGGGGTCGCCGTCGAACGTGGTTGGACCATTGCGTAGCGCAGCTAAAGGTGGAACGAAGCGCATGACTGTCCCGGCAAGGCCGCAATCGATGGCAGTCTCCGCCCCCGAAGCTGAAGGATCCATAGGCGTGATCTCAAGGTCCGGTCCATAATCACCATCGCCGGGTACCTCGGCAACGGTGGCACCCAACTGCCTGAGCGCCTGAATCATCAGGACGGAATCACGGGAGTGAAGGGGTGCTCGCAGGCGGGACGGACCGTCGGCCAATGCGGCAAGGACCAGGAAACGGTTGGTGAGCGATTTTGAGCCCGGTACCGTCACTGTGGCATCCACTGGCCCGGTGGCGTAGGGAGCCGCCCAAAGGGGCAGGGTGTCGACGGAGTGTGTTGAGCCCGTGTTTGCTGCGGTGGTACCTGTCATGCTTCCTTATGCTCCAACTGCGTTGTCTACGGCCTTGCGTACTGCTTTGTCTGCCCGCTTGAGCTGCTTGCCGGTGGCCTTCCTGGCATCGGCTGCCAGGTGTTCAGCCCGCCATGCAAGGCTGGGGCGGCCTTCTGTGTCTACGGAGGCCAGCAAAACGCCACCCGTCAGGGAAATGTTCTTGAGGAGTTGGGCGCGGCGGGCGTTCCGGCCTTCCTTCGTGCTGATGTCAGCTGAGCGCCACTCCACATAGGAGTTCAGTGCGGACGTCAACGCCAGGACCGTTGCCGCGAAGCGGGAGAGTTTGCCAAGGCCAAGCAAAGCGCCGGCGCCCAGCTGCGCGCCACCGATTACCCGGGCCAGGACTTTCTCATCAGTCGGGAAGGGCAGTGACTCCGAGGCGCGGCGAAGGACCGGGGACAATTGCCTGGCAGTGTCGTCCGCGTTCTTGAGCTTGTCCAGACCTGCGATGACGAAGCTGGACGCGAGCATCGGCCGCGCGAGAAAACGGATAACAGACATGTCTTGCCTCCTGGATGGCTTGTCATGTTGATTCATGACGTTATTCACTAAGTGCTGTGTTCAAGGGGTGCAGTCTGCTCTAGTCTTGCACCTTTGCGGAATATTTACCCAGCGGCTGCCGTTGTGAACAACAGGCACGGTGAAGACCGGGCCGCGGCATGGTGTTGCCGCTTCGCTGAACGGAGTTGGTTTTTTGACCTTGGTTAAGGACCGTGTGGGTCTGCTGGAGGCTGGCTATCCTGCACAGGGGGATTCCCGGAAGCTGACAGTAGACTTGGCAACGATGAGCACCATTGAACCGGCCGCAGCGGCCATGTACGAAGCAGCCGACTCGTCCCCGGAGGACAGCACAGCCGACGCATCGGTACCGGCCGACGTCGATATCGCCACGGAAACTCCCGAACAGCGGCGGGAGCGGTTCGAGCGCGACGCCATGCAGTACGTGGACCAGCTGTATTCAGCTGCGATGCGGATGGCACGGAATCCCTCAGATGCCGAGGACCTCGTGCAAGAGGCTTACACCAAGGCGTTTTCGGCTTTTCACCAGTACAAGCCGGGGACCAACCTCAAGGCCTGGCTCTACCGGATCCTGACCAATACCTACATCAACCTCTATCGGAAGCGGCAGCGTGAACCGCTGCAGTCCAACTCGGACACGATTGAGGATTGGCAGTTGGCAAAGGCTGAGTCGCACACCTCGTCCGGTTTGCGCTCGGCAGAGGCTGAAGCTTTGGATCACCTGCCCGATTCCGATGTCAAGAGCGCCTTGCAGGCCATCCCGGAGGAATTCCGGTTGGCTGTCTACTTCGCCGACGTCGAGGGATATGCCTACAAGCAGATTTCCGAAATCATGAACACCCCGATCGGCACAGTCATGTCGCGGTTGCACCGCGGCCGGAAAATGCTGCGGGACATGCTGGCGGATTACGCCGCAGAACGGGGCTTCAAGGCCCACACCGAAGACCAGGCCGCGGCCGGGAGCAACAATCAGGAGAAAGAGCAATGAGCGACTGCCAAGGATTGGGCGATTGCGACGATACACGGATGCAGCGGATCTATGAGTACCTCGACGGCGCATTGACCCGTGAGGACCTCACAGAGATCAAGCAGCACTTGGACACCTGCGAGGAATGTGCTGAGCAGTATGACCTTGAGTGCCTTATCCGTACCATGGTCAAGCGTTCGTGCACAGAGTCCGCGCCGGAGAACCTCAAGAACTCAATACTTGACCGGATCCACTCCATCAAGCCCGTTGAGGCCTGATCCAACGCCGCTGATCCAGCAATGGGCCAGGTAAAAGGCCACAAACGCCGAGGGCCCCGGAAACCGTATGGTTTCCGGGGCCCTCGCTGTTAAGCCTTGACGCTAAGCCGATGGCTTAGGTGTTGGGACGCTTGCCGTGGTTCGCGCCGCCGCGCTTACGGTCACGACGCTTACGTGCACGCTTGCTCATAGCTGGCCTCCTTCAATGATTGATACTCAATAGAGCTGCCCTCCAGTTTCGCACATCCGGGCGTTCGGTCGCGAACCGGGTTGGACGATTGTCAGCTCCGCAGCGAATTCCTGATGGAGATGCGGGCTTGGTCCAACACTGCACGCACTGTCTCAAGGGTTACAGGATTCAGGGGGTGTGAGGCGCTGTGTTGACGCAACTCAACGCGGATGTCATCCCGGAATGATTGGACCAGGAGCTCGGCCTCTTTGAGCATTCGGTGGCCCTCAGGAGAAAAGCCCGCCGTTCTGGTTTGGAAGGCGGCGGCTGTCGCAGTGCTGCGCGCGGCCTCAGCCGTAGCGGCAAGATCTGCCTTCAGCCCACGCATGTTGGTTCTGATGTCTTCCCGCAGGTTGTCGGCCAGCCGCCGCACGGAGGCTGAGATATTATCCTCGACGCCGGCAAGCTCCTGCCGCCGACGGTTCAGTTCCGCCAGCCCCGCTTCCGTGATGAAGTACTTTGTTCGCCGGCCCTCCGTCTCGGTAGCCACAAGGCCTTCCTCCTCCAGTTTCCCGAGCCGCGGATAAATCGTCCCGGCGCTGGGGGAGTAGGTACCGCCGAACCGGTCACCCAATGCCTTGATGAGCTCATATCCGTGCTTGGGTCCTGACTCAAGCAGTGCCAGAAGGTACAAGCGCAGGGCTCCATGCGCAAAAACAGGAGGCATCAGAGACCAGCCTCCCCAGGCATCGGGCGGTCATTTTCGGATGCCGGCGCTGTACCGTGCATGATGTAAGTCTTGCCTGAGACCGTATTCGTCCGTACGAGCATGAGCCTCTCATCCGGACCCACAATGGTCTGCACCTTACTTCCGGGCTGGGCATACATCTGGTCATCAATGATGACGGTGCCGCTGGCGGACTTGGCAACGATGTCCAAGCCGATGTCGTGCGGCAGCCGGATGGTCAGGTCCCCTGACACCGAATTGGCTCCGAGGTCGTTGGTGTAGTCGTGGAGGTCGAAGCTGAGGTCCCCGCTCACCGTGCTTGCCCGGACGTTCTTGAACTTGCCTGAGGCGGTGACTTCACCCGACACGCTCTTGGCGGTCAGGACGCCGTCGTGGTTTCTGGCGATGACCTCGCCACTGACGGTGTTGACGTGCAATTCACCGCTGGTCCCGTCAGCCATGACGGAGCCCGAAACTGTGTTGAGCCGGATCCGTCCGTTGACGCCGGAGACCATGCCATCGCCGTTTACTGTTCCCGCTTCGACGTCCACTCCACGCGGAAGCGCGATCCCGACCACTACGGAGTTGGTGCTGGTGTTGTTGACCGTACCCATCAGGTTTCGGAACCAACCTTGTGGTCCTTGGAGTTGGTGGCGTACCTCCAAGCGGCCGTTCACCAGCGTAATGGTCAGGGGGTCGCCGCTGATCTCGCTGACCTCGATCCGGACGAAGGGTTCGTCATGGGTGACGACGTCGAACCTGCCCTTGACTATTCCAAGTTTGAGCGAGTGGACATCGTCCACATCAATTGTTTGTGGGCCTGTCACGGTCCAAAGTTCGTCAGACATTATCCCTCCAAATTGCGATATATCGCGTTGATGAAAACACGATATATCGCGAATGAAGGGAATGCAATGGTTTTCTGAGAGGGCTACTCCGGCTGCGCGATGTTAAGCCACTGGAACCAGCCGCGGTGCAGCACGAGCCACGCAATCAATCCGTAGCCGGCCTGTCCTGGTGTCCCCCCATTGGCTGCGAGGTCCGTCCTCCATTGCTCGTGGTTCAGCAACGGAGAGAAAGTGTCGACGTAGTGGTGGTTGCGGCGGGTGGTGACATCCGCAAATGCCGTGTTGAGATCGGCCAGGCGTTTGTTGCGCGCCGGATCAAGGGTGGGCGGAGGGCCCACCACGAACACTTCGACGCCACTGTGCGAGGCTCCATCAAGAATGTTTGCAAGGTTCAAACGGCTTCGCGCCGTTGAAAGCCCGAATTCCAGGTCACGGCCGGAGAGTCCTATGACCAGCCGGTTCTCGTGCGAGTCGCTGAAACGGCGGCCGGCTTCGTCCTGCCATCGCGAGGCCAAACCCTCTGTGCCTTCCATGGGGCAGGGGAGTGAGAAGCTTTCCACCACCACGGTGTCCTGGGGCGTACGGGCCAGCACTCTTCCCAGCCAACCCAAGGCGCGGGGGTCACCCAAACCGGCGAGCAATTCATCTCCTACAGCCGCAATGCGCAGCTTCCTGTCTTCCACGGTTACCTCTTCACACTCGTTACGGTCCTTGCACGGCTTTTGGATCTGCGGCCGGCTTGATGAACCGGGTACCTGTCCCATTAAACAGAACTGCCCGGCCGGAGGTGCATTGACAGCACCTCCGGCCGGGCAGTTTTTTTGGCTACTTGCGTTCGAACGCCTGCTTGATCAGGGCATCCTGCTCAGCAGCGTGGCGCTTCATGGAGCCTGCGGCGGTGGACGCAGACGCCGGACGCGACACGAGGCGGAGCCTGCGATCCAGCACCGGTGCCAGGTTCAGGCCCATGAACGGCCACGGACCCTGGTTGGCGGGCTCATCCTGCGCCCAGACGATGTCAGCGTTCGGGTACTTGGCGAGCTCTGCATCAATTTCGGCCTTCGGCAGCGGGTACAGCTGCTCGACGCGAATGATTGCGGTCGAGGTGTCCCCGGACTTCTGTCGGTTGGACAGGAGATCGTAGTACAAGCGGCCGGAGACCAGGATGACCCGGTCCACGTTGGCAGCCTCTACTTCGGGATCACTGATGACTGGCCGGAAGCCGCCCGTGGTGAAGTCCTCGACGGCGGACGCGGCGCCCTTGAGGCGGAGCAACTGCTTCGGCGTGAAGATGATCAACGGCTTGCGCGGACGGCTGTAGGCCTGGCGGCGCAGCAGGTGGAAGTGCGACGCGGCCGTGGTCGGGTTGGCCACGATCATGTTGTCCTCTGCACAGAGCTGCAGGAATCGCTCGATGCGTGCGGATGAGTGATCAGGCCCCTGGCCTTCGTAGCCGTGCGGCAGCATCAGGACGAGCGAGGAACGCTGGCCCCACTTTTGCTCAGCGGAGGAAATGAACTCGTCGATGATCGTCTGCGCGCCGTTGACGAAGTCACCGAACTGGGCTTCCCACAGCACCAGGGCGTCGGGACGCTCCACCGAGTATCCGTATTCAAAGCCCATGGCCGCATATTCGGACAGCAGGGAGTCATAGATCCACAGCTTGGCCTGGTTGTCCGAGAGGTTGCCCAGAGGCAGCCACTCATTGCCATTGGCGCGGTCGTGGAACACTGCGTGACGCTGCACGAAGGTACCGCGGCGCGAGTCCTGGCCGGCCAGACGGACGGGAACGCCCTCCATGATCAGCGAGCCGAAGGCCGCGATCTCGCCGAAGCCCCAGTCAATGCCACCTTCACGAGACATTTGCTCCCGCTTCTCCAGGAGCTGCTTGAGCTTGGAGTGAACTGTGAACCCCTCCGGGATCTCCAGGTGGGCCTTGCCGATGCGGGCAAGGGTCTCAGTGGAAACCGCAGTGGAAGCCGGGGAATTGGTTCCAAAGTCGGCCTGCTGGGCGATGGGCCGCTCGATGTCCGAAACAGCCGCGGAGTCCGCAGTGATGATCGGGATGGGCGAGGTCTGCGCAGCGTGGGTCTCAGCGAAGACACGCTCAAGACGTTCCTGGTAGTCGCGGAGCAGCTGCTCTGCTTCTTCCTCGGTGATGTCGCCACGGCCGATCAGCGATTCGGTGTACAACTTGCGGACCGAACGCTTGGCTTCGATCAGGTTGTACATCAGCGGCTGGGTCATCGAGGGGTCGTCACCTTCGTTGTGACCACGACGGCGGTAGCAGACCATGTCGATGACGACGTCCTTGTGGAAGCGCTGGCGGAACTCGTAGGCGAGCTGCGCAACACGCACCACGGCTTCGGGGTCGTCGCCATTCACGTGGAACACCGGAGCCTGGATCATCTTGGCAACATCCGTGGAGTACGTCGATGAACGCGAAGAGGACGGCGCCGTGGTGAAGCCAACCTGGTTGTTCACGATCACGTGGATGGTGCCACCGGTGCGGTAACCACGCAGCTGGGACAGGTTGAGGGTCTCGGCGACAACACCCTGGCCTGCGAATGCAGCGTCACCGTGAACCATGATGGGCAGGACCGGGAAGGACTCGCCTTGATCCAGTCGGTCCTGCTTGGCGCGGACGATGCCCTCGAGCACAGAGTCGACTGCTTCAAGGTGGGACGGGTTGGCGGCGAGGTAGACCTTGGTCTGCTTGCCGTTGTCCGAGGTGAAGGTGCCTTCAGTACCCAGGTGGTACTTCACATCGCCGGACCCCTGGACGGAGCGAGGGTCCTGGGTGCCTTCGAATTCACGGAACACCTGTGCGTAGGTCTTGCCTGCAATGTTGGTGAGCACGTTCAGGCGGCCACGGTGGGCCATGCCGATCGCGACTTCGTCCAGGCCGTCGTCGGCAGCGTCCGAGATGACAGCGTCAAGGAGCGGAATAAGCGACTCGCCGCCTTCGAGGGAGAAGCGCTTCTGTCCGACGAACTTGGTCTGGAGGAAAGTTTCGAAAGCCTCGGCTGCGTTGAGCTTGGAAACGATGCGCAGCTGCTCTTCGCGGCTCGGCTTGGAGTACGGGTGCTCCAGCTGGTCCTGGAACCACTTACGCTCCGCCGGCTCCTGGATGTGCATGTACTCGATGCCGGTGGTGCGGCAGTAAGCATCACGGAGTACGCCCAGGATGTCGCGGAACTTCAGCTGCGACTTGCCACCGAAGCCACCGGTAGGCCATTCGCGGTCCAGGTCCCAGAGCGTGAGACCGTAAGTCAGGACGTCCAGGTCCGGGTGCTTGCGCTGGACGTATTCCAGGGGGTCCGTGTCGGCCATGAGGTGGCCACGGACACGGTAGGAGTGGATCAGCTGCTGGATCCGGGCAACCTTGTTGATCTCATCTGCTGGGTCAACCTGGAGGTCAGGGCTCCAACGGACGGGCTCGTACGGAATGCGGAGGGCTTCAAAGATTTCGTCGTAGAAGTTCTGCGCACCAAGGAGGAGCTGGTGGACCAGCTTGAGGAACTCGCCGCTGCCTGCGCCTTGGATAACCCGGTGGTCGTAGGTGGAGGTCAGCGTGAGGATCTTGCTGATGGCGTTCTGGGCGATGATCTTCTCGCTGGCACCCTGGAACTCGGCCGGGTAGTCAAGGGCGCCGACGCCGATGATGGCTGCCTGTCCCTTGGAGAGACGCGGTACAGAGTGAACGGTGCCGATGCCGCCCGGGTTGGTCAGGGAGACCGTGGTGCCGGCGTGGTCGTCCGCCGTGAGCTTGCCGTTGCGGGCTCGCTTGATGAGGTCCTCATAGGTGTGCCAGAACTCGGCAAAGTCCATGGTCTCGGCCTTCTTGATGTTGGGAACCATCAGGAGGCGGGTGCCATCGGGCTTGGGCATGTCAATGGCGATGCCGAAGTTGACGTGGGCAGGCTGGACAGCGCTCGGCTTGCCATCAATTTCGTCGTAGTAGACGTTCATCGACGGGAACTGGGAGAGGGCGCGGACAACCGCGTAGCCGATGAGGTGCGTGAAGGACACCTTGCCGCCGCGGGCACGTGCAAGGTTGGAGTTGATGACAACGCGGTTGTCGATCAGCAGCTTGGCCGGAACTGCCCGGACGCTGGTGGCAGTAGGCACTTCAAGGCTGGTCACCATGTTGGTAGCGATGGCCTTCGCCGGTCCGCGAAGGACGGAAACGACGTCCTCCTCGGGAGCGGTGGGCGCCTTGGTGCTCTTGGGCAGCTGGGCAGGAATCGGTTGTGCAGCATTGCCGCCGACGGGCTTCTTTGCTCCATCCTTGGCAACCGTGGCCGGGGCTTTCTTCGCCGGAGCCGCAACTGCCGGTTCACCGGAAGCAGCAGCGGCAGGGGTGGTCGCAGGGGCAGCTTCAGGAGCGGCCGGCGCCGGTGCCGGTGCCGCTGCAGCCGGAGCTACCACGGGAAGTACTTGGGTGGGGGGATTGGCAGCGGTGGGGGCTGCGGAGGTTCCGTTGGAAGAAGTGCCGTCACCGGTGTCGAAGGATTCGAAGAGCGGCCACCACTTGGCGTCGACCGAATTCTTGTCCTGCTGGTACCGCTCGTACAGTTCGTCAACGAGCCACTCGTTTCCGCCAAATTCCTCTGGTAGACGGTGGCTGGGCTGCTCTGGCACTTGAAATACGCCTCTTCCATGAGTTTTGATTTCCCGCTGGTCAAGGTTGCTTTTCCGCAACAATGCACCAGGGTCCGGGTCCCGCGAACTCAGACCTTTGTCAGTCTAGTTAGGATCGTTGGTTAACTGCCAATAGTGGTGACCTAAATCATGTTGAGGCCGACGTAATGCTCCGGCGCTCCATTTCCCGGGGGGAGGGACCGCTGCATGGGCCCGCGGAACCTGCCCTGTAGACTGAAACCCTTATGGACAGTAAATCTAGGTGCCGGCCTGGGAGCTGTCGGGGGAGCCGATCAGGCAACTCCGCACAGCGCACCCCTCGAGCCGGCAATACCCGTTCACATGCCCATCACGCGCCGGCGTTCCAAGCCGGTGGCGCCACGGACCATGCGTCTGCGGCACCCGATCAGCCTCCGCCTGGGCGAATCTCTCCCTCGAGGGCAAGTTCCGCACTGCAAGCGCCTGCCCTTGGAGGGAAGCGCTAAGTGGAATGGTTTCTCCTCCTTGCCGGCTTTGCCCTGATTCTTGGCACCGGCTTCTTTGTAGCAGTTGAGTTTTCCCTCGTTGCCCTGGACCAGGCGAGCGTTCAGCGCGCAGTAGACAACGGCGATCACGGCGCAGCTCCGCTGCTGAAATGTTTGAAGTCCCTGTCCACGCAGCTTTCCAGCTGCCAACTTGGCATTACGCTGACCACGCTCCTGACGGGTTTCGTGATGGAGCCCTCTGTGGGACAGCTCCTGGTGGGGCCCCTGGGCCTCCTTGGCCTCACCCCGGAAGTCGCACATTCCATAGCACTTGTTCTCGCAATGGCTTTCGCCACTCTGTTGTCGATGCTCCTGGGCGAGCTGGTGCCCAAGAATATGGCGATCGCCCTTGCTTTTCCGCTGGGCAGGAAGCTTGCCCGTCCGCAACTGATTTTCACGGCCATCTTCAAGCCCGCCATCGTCGTGTTGAACGGCTTCTCCAACAAGGTATTGAACTTGTTTGGGCTTGAAGCGAAAGAGGAAATCTCGGGGGCACGGACTCCTGCCGAGCTGGCTTCACTTGTCCGGCGTTCCGCGGAGCTCGGCACGCTGGATGCAGGCACAGCAAACTTTGTGGCGCGAACCCTGAATTTCTCTGGCCGCACTGCGGCCGATGTCATGACGCCACGCATCCGGATGGAAACGATTGACGCTGATCAGCCTGTGAGCGACATCCTCGACGCCGCACGGCGGACTGGATACTCCCGTTTCCCGGTGATCGGTGACTCGGCCGACGACATCCGTGGGGTGGTCCATATTAAGAAAGCAGTTGCCGTGCCGGCAGATCGCCGGGCGAAGCTTCAGGCCGGGGCAATCATGACGGATGTGCTTCGCGTTCCCGAGACCATCCATTTGGACGCCCTCCTCTCCGAACTGCGCGAAGGAAACCTGCAACTGGCTGTGGTTCTGGATGAATATGGTGGCACTGCCGGGATCGCAACCCTCGAAGACCTGGTTGAGGAGATCGTTGGGGAGGTCTCCGACGAACACGACAAGGTCCGCCCGGGCCTCTTGCAGAGCGCATCCGGCGACTGGTACTTCCCTGGACTGCTGAGGCCGGATGAGGTATCCGAGCAAATCCCCAACCTGACTGTCCCCGACGAGCCTGCTTACGAAACTGTTGGTGGCTACGTGATGAGCAAGCTTGGTCGTATCGCGAAGGTGGGTGATGTGGTGGAGGCCGGGGGCGGCACGCTGACCGTGACCAGGATGGATGGTCGGAGAATTGACCGGATCTGCTTCCGCCACATTGAGGAAGATGAAGCGGCCGTTGAGGACACGCAGAATGATCGCCATGAAGCAGGTGCCGTATGAGTGACTGGGCAGGAATTGCCTGGCTCGTGGTTCTTTTGATCGGCAATGCTTTCTTCGTGGGTGCGGAATTTGCGATCATGTCCGCACGCCGCAGCCAGATTGAGCCTTTGGCGCAAGCTGGGTCAAAGCGGGCGCAAACTACGTTGCGGGCCATGGAAAGTGTGTCCCTGATGCTGGCCTGCGCCCAGCTGGGCATCACCGTGTGCTCGCTCTTGATTCTCCAGGTTGCCGAGCCGGCTATCCATCACTTGTTGGCGGAGCCGCTTGAGATGGTTGGCGTTCCGATGGAGTTGGCGGATGTCATCGCCTTTGCGATTGCGCTCCTATTTGTCACGTTCCTGCATGTGACGTTCGGAGAGATGGTCCCCAAGAACATCTCGGTGTCCGTAGCGGACAAGGCGGCCCTGCTGTTGGCGCCGCCGCTGGTGTTTATCGGCCGCGTGGTCAACCCAGTGATCTGGACCCTTAACTGGCTTGCGAACCACATCCTCCGATTGATGCGGATCGAGCCGAAGGACGAAGTGTCATCTTCGTTCACCCTTGAGGAAGTCCAGTCGATTGTGCAGGAATCCACACGGCACGGCCTGGTGGACGATGACGCTGGTTTGCTCAGTGGTGCCTTGGAGTTCTCCGAACATACGGCGTCGCACATCATGGTTCCGTTGGACAAGCTGGTGGTGCTGAGGACAGCGTCGACTCCCGTCGAGTTGGAAAAGGCGGTCAGCCGTACCGGCTTCTCTCGCTTCCCCATGGTGGACGACGACGGCGAACTCGCCGGGTACCTGCACGTCAAGGACATCCTCTCCATACCTGAGGAGGGTCGCCGCCATCCGATTGCCGAGGGGCGGATCCGTTCCCTGGCGAACCTCTCCCCGGAGGATGAGATTGAGCAGGCGATGTCTGTGATGCAGCGGACAGGATCGCACCTGGCCCGCGTGGTTGGACCAGGCGGCGCGACACAGGGCGTTTTGTTCCTTGAGGACGTGATCGAGCAATTGGTGGGCGAGATCCGGGATGCTACGCAGGCCACGGGGATACGGCGGCTTGGCGGTCCGCAGACCCAGCAATAGCGGGAAATTGAAGCTTGCGCCGGCCTCGGTGGTCGGCGCAAGCCCTTGCTAAATAGGAATCATTCCCATTTAGAGCTAAGCTGAAACCCAACCAATAAATGTTCTTGATTCTCATTTGAGTAGATCCGAGGTTTCCGTGCGTCGTTCCGTCGCCCGCGTGTCGTTGGCCGCTTCTGCAGGCCTTGCCGCCCTGTTGCTTTCATCCTGTTCCGGTAGCGCCGGGGCAGGAACCCCGTCGTCATCGACAGGGGCCATTGAAGTGGTGACCTCCACGAATGTTTACGGGGACGTCGTGAAGGCCATTGGCGGGGACAAGGTCAACGTGAACGCGATCATCACCAAGACGAGCCAGGACCCGCATTCCTACGAAGCCAGTGCGCAAGACAAACTGGTCATCTCCAAAGCCAAGGTCGTGGTGGAGAACGGCGGAGGATATGACGAATTCCTCCACAAAATTGCCGATGAGACAAACGTTGGCCACGAAAATATGATCAGCGCCGTTGAGGTCTCGGGGTTGGCTCCCGAAGAGGAAAGCCACAGCGAAGGTGCGTCCTCCGAAGAGGGCCACAATCATGACCACGGCGAATTCAACGAGCACGTCTGGTACAGCCTGGACACGATGGGCAAATTCGCCGACGCGGTCGCCAGCAAGCTCGGCAGCCTGGATCCGGCATCGGCATCGACGTTTACAACCAACGCGAACACTTTCAAGGCGAAGCTGACTGAGCTCAACGGGAAGCTTGCTGCCCTCAAGGAAGCCAACGACCACGCTCCCGTGGCGATCACCGAGCCCGTTCCTTTGTACCTGCTGGCAGCGGCCGGACTGGAGAACAAGACTCCGGAGGCCTACAGTGCAGCGATTGAAGAGGGAATCGATGTGCCGGCGTCGGTCCTGAAGGAAACGACAGACCTGGTGGGCTCCGGAGGTGTCCGGCTGCTGGCGTACAACGAACAGACGGAAGGGCCGCAGACCGAGTCCGTAAAGCGGGCTGCCGGGACTGCGGGCGTGCCGGTAGTGAACTTCACTGAGACCCTGCCGGAGGGCAAGGACTACGTGCAGTGGATGACAGACAACGTGGAATCCATCTCGTCAGCACTCAAGAAGTAGATTTCCTCACCTCCCCTTGCGGTGGGGGCCCTGTCGGCGTCCTAAGATATTCAGGATGGCTGCGGGGCCCTCTGTCTCTTACCAGCACAGAATCCCGAACCAGCAAGGACTCCTGTACCAGCTCAGGCATCAAACGTAAGGCGCCACCACTAGTTGCGTTCGCCAGCAACGCATGAATCGAGGACAACTTTTGACACCCGTAGTGAGCCTCCGCGGAGCGAGCCTTCAGTTCGGCAAGAGGACACTCTGGCGCGATCTTGATCTCGACATAAATCCGGGGGAGTTCTTTGCCGTCCTCGGCCCCAATGGCAGCGGCAAGACCAGCTTCCTGAAGGTCCTCCTGGGGCTTCAGGAACTGAAGTCAGGAACGGTTGCCTTGGGTGGGCATCCGGTGGAGCGGGGAAGCAAACGGATCGGTTACATTCCCCAACAAAAGTCCTTCGCGCCGGATACGCCTTTGCGTGCACGAGACCTGGTAGGGCTCGGCATTGACGGCCACCGGTGGGGTATGCGGCTGGCCTCAAGGAAGGTAAACCAGCGGATCGATGAACTGCTGGAGCTGGTGGGAGCCTCGGACTACGCGAAAGTGCCTGTGGGGCAGTTGTCTGGTGGAGAGCAACAACGGCTTCGAGTGGCCCAAGCCTTGGCCACGGAACCTCAGGTATTCCTTTGTGATGAACCGTTGCTGTCCTTGGACCTGCATCATCAGCAGGGCGTTAGTTCACTCATCAACGAACAATGCCATGCCCGGAACAGTGCCGTCGTTTTCGTAACGCACGAAATCAATCCCGTGATCGACTACGTTGATCGCGTGCTCTACCTGGCCGGCGGCCATTTCCGTGTGGGGACGCCACAGGAAGTCATGACTACTGAAGTTTTGTCCGAGCTGTACAACAGCCATGTGGAGGTCATCCACACCAACGGAAGGATCGTCGTCGTCGGGCTTCCGGACGCGACCACGCACTTCCATGACGACGCGCACGCCGCAGCTGGGCAGGAGTTCTAAATGGACCTCAATGGAATCCTGCAGACCATCTTTAACTTTGAGAACTACGGCGAATTGCTGGTGCTGGTTCAAAACTCCATTTGGGCCGGGGCTGTCCTGGGACTTCTTGGCGGACTCGTTGGCACGTTCGTGATGAAGCGGGACCTGGCGTTCGCCGTCCATGGCATCTCTGAGCTGTCCTTTGCAGGTGCGGCTTTTGCCCTGCTGATCGGTGCCGATATCATTTTCGGCTCGCTGATCGGTTCAGTGGCTGCGGCAGTGCTGCTGGGATTCATGGGTGTGAGGGCCCGGGACAAGAACTCGATCATTGGCGTCATCATGCCGTTTGGGCTAGGCCTGGGCATCTTGTTCCTTGCCCTGTATGAGGGCCGTGCCGCCAACAAATTCGGCTTGCTCACCGGCCAGATCGTTTCCGTGGACACTGTCCAGCTTCAGGCACTCGCGGGTACGGCGATCCTGGTGATGATTGCCCTCGTGGCGATCTGGCGCCCGCTCAGTTTTGCCAGCGTGGACCCTGAAATGGCTGAAGCGCGTGGTGTTCCCGTTCGCGGCTTGGCGATAGGCTTCATGGTGCTGCTGGGGATCAGTGTGGCTTTGTCCATCCAGATCGTGGGCGCACTGCTGGTTTTGGCACTGCTCATCACACCGGCCGCTGCCGCACTCAGGGTTACCACTTCACCACGCCTGGTGGTGCTTTTGAGTGTTGTGTTCGCGATCGCTGCCACGGTGGGTGGAATTCTGCTTGCCCTTGGCAGCCGCATACCCATCAGCCCCTATGTCACCACGTTGTCATTCCTTATTTACGTAGTGTGCCGCTTAATCGGGCGGGTGCGGGCCAACCGTGGCCTCAACGGCCGCGTATCACGGGAGCAGCCAGCCGGCGCTCTCTAGAGCTTTCCCGCCGCCTTCTTGGCTGTGCATTCAGGACACAGTCCAAAGATCTCCACAGTGTGCGCCACCTCGGTGAAGCCATGCTCAGCGGCTGTTCGGGCCGCCCAGGTCTCAACCGCCGGGGCTTCAACTTCCACTGCTTTGCCGCAGTTCCGGCACAGCAAATGGTGGTGGTGTCCGGTGACGGTGCAGCGTCGGTAGACGGCTTCGCCCTCCCCGTTGCGCAGGACATCAATGAGTCCATCATCGGCAAGTGACTGCAGGATGCGGTAGGCAGTGGCAAGGGATACGGAGATGCCCTTGTTCTGCAGAAGGCGGTACAGTTCCTGGGTGCTGACGAAGTCGTCCAATTCATCCAGCGCTGCGCTGACGGCCAGACGTTGCTTGGTGACGCGCTGCTCCTTGATGCCTGTCACGGCCGGCGAGGCTGGGCCGGTCGTGGCGGAATTGGTGCCTTGTGGCATTGAAAGACTCACTTCCCTGGAAACGCTGGCAAACCCCAATTTTACCAGCAGGGGAGGCTTGGAAACTGTCAGTGGCCGCACCTAGGCTGTCACCATGAAGCTCACCAAGTTCACGCATGCCTGTGTCCGGCTGGAAAAAGACGGGCGGGTCCTGGTCATCGATCCGGGCACGTTCTCTGAGGCCGAAGAAGCGTTGGCAGGTGCGCATGCTGTCCTTGTAACCCATGAGCACAACGACCACGTTGATCGGCCGGCCGTGCTGACGGCCCTGCGCAGCAACTCTTCGCTTGAGGTCTATGCGCCATCAGGTGTTGCAAAGTCCCTCATCGATGGAGCAGGAGTGGACGCAGCTGGATCCGAAACGTTGGCCAATCGCATCCATACGGTCGAACCGGGGTCCGATTTCGAGGCAGCGGGGTTCCCGGTGCGAACCTTCGGCGGCCAGCATGCCATTATCCATGCCCAGATTCCCGTGGTGTCCAACATCGGCTACCTTGTGGATGGGAACGTCTTCCACCCCGGTGATTCATTCGTGGTTCCGGACGGTATCGACGTCCAGACGCTGCTGGTGCCCATCCATGCGCCATGGTCCAAAGTGGGGGAAGTGGTGGATTTTGTCATCTCTGTGCGCGCGCCCATAGCGTTCCCCGTCCATGATGGCCTGCTTAACGAGTTGGGCCGGGGGATCGTCGAAGGCCACGTCACCCGCATCGGTGCCCGGTACGGAACTACGTACACGCGGCTCGCGCCCCGTGAGTCAGTAGAGGTTTAAGCGGTCCACGCACCGGTTTCGTGGAAGCGGTCCAGGACCGCTTCGTACGGCGCTGGGTCCAGTCCTTTGCTGGCCAGCCAATCCGCGTCGTTATAGCTGCCGACGTAGCGGTCGCCGCCGTCGCACATGAGGGAGACGACGCTTCCCTTTCGCCCTTCCGAGACCATCTTTGCCACGAGTTGCCAGACGCCCCAAAGGTTGGTGCCCGTAGAGGGCCCTGCGTGCAATCCCGTGAGCTTACGCAGGTGTCGCATGGCCGCCACAGAGGCGGCGTCCGGGACTTGGATCATGTGGTCGATGACAGCCGGGACGAAGCTCGGCTCCGCGCGGGGACGGCCGATGCCTTCGATACGGGACGGCAAACCCGTGGCGGCGGCAGCGTTGCCATCCCGCCATGCCGGGTAGAACGCAGAGTTCTCCGGGTCCACCACTGCGAGGCCGGTGCTGTGCCTGTTGTATCGCAGGTAGCGACCTATGGTCGCGCTCGTGCCGCCGGTTCCTGCACCCACAACGATCCACTCGGGAACAGGATGCTCTTCCAGGGAGAGTTGCTGGAAGATTGATTCAGCGATGTTGTTGTTGCCCCTCCAGTCCGTGGCGCGCTCGGCGAAGGTGAACTGGTCCATGTAGTAGCCCCCGGAGGTTTTCGCTGTCTCCTCCGCCACGGCGTATACCTCTGAAGCGTGGTCCACCAAAAGGCAGGCGCCCCCGAATTCCTCGATGAGGGCGATCTTTTCCGGGCTGGTGGTCTTGGTCATGACAGCGATGAACGGCAAACCAATGAGCCGGGCGAAGTATGCTTCGGAGACCGCGGTGCTGCCACTGGAGGCTTCGACGATAGTGGTGCCCTCCGTGATCCAGCCGTTGACCAGGCCGTAGAGGAACAGGGAACGGGCCAGGCGATGTTTGAGGCTGCCTGATCGGTGCGTCGACTCATCCTTGAGATAGAGCTGGACGCCCCAATGCTCGGGCAGGGGGACGGCGTAGAGGTGCGTATCTGCCGAACGATTGTTCTCAGCTTCGATCTTGCGGATGGCCTCGCTGGCCCAAACCCTGTCCTGAATGCACGAATTGCTCACCGGACAAGCCTACCGGCGGGGTGTGGAACGCAAGACTAGGCTGGAAGACCGGCATGGGTAGCAGAGCGCCCGCACAGGCTTACCTGAAGGAGAGCAGATGACCATTCTGATGGACGCATCCGAAGTACACCGGCGGCTCGCGGCGGGGGAGCGCACGGTACTCCTTGACGTGCGCTGGGTCCTGGGCAGGACGGATGGGCACAGTCAATATATGGAAGGCCATCTGCCAGGGGCGGTTTTCGTTGACCTGCCCAGCGAACTCGCGGACCACGCACAGCCCGCCCGGGGCCGGCATCCCCTTCCCTCAGTTGAACGCCTCCAGCTTGCCGCGCGACGCTGGGGGATCAACGACGGCGACACGGTGGTCGCTTATGACAACAGCGGCAGTATGGCCGCGGCCCGCGCTTGGTGGATGCTGAGGAATGCGGGCGTGGAAACCGTCTACCTGCTCGACGGCGGACTGGCCGCCTGGCGTGCGGCAGGTCACCCTGTGGAGGCAGGCGAGGTGACGCCCGCCGTCGGGAATGTCACCTTGGCCGACGGCAAAATGCCAACGATCAATGAGGAGGAAGCTGCGCACTGGCATGAGCAGGGCGTACTGCTGGATGCGCGGGCCGGGGAACGTTACAGGGGCGAAATCGAACCGATTGACCCCCGCGCCGGACACATACCCGGCGCTGTCAGCGCACCGACCACCGAAAACCTCACCGCGGAAGGCAGGTTCCTTTCGGCGGAGGAACTGCGCAGGCGCTTTGCTGGATTGGGAGCGGATGGCCCGGGCAACGTTGCCGTCTACTGCGGATCCGGCGTAACGGCTGCGCACCAGGTTGCTGCCCTGGAAATTGCCGGATACACCGCGGCACTCTTCCCTGGGTCATTCTCGCAATGGTCAAACAATGACACGAATCCCGTGGCCGTTGGGAGTGAACCATTCGAGGACGAACATGTAGGGAACGTTGGGGATGCTCCTGGCGCCCACGGGCAAACTGGCACGAGCACCGCTGCCGGGAGTAGCGTCGGATCATGACCCCCGGACGTCCCGTGCCCCCGCCACTAGCGAAGCCAATCCCCATGGACACAGCGAAGCCTGTTCCTGGGCAATCATCTGAACCGGCAGGTTCCACACTCGCGGCGGCGTTTGGCGCCACGTCCCCGGACAGCGGGTTGGTACCGCTGACTGTGGCGCGCCGCGCGCCCAAGGAAGACGATGTAGAGATCGCGATCGAGTTTTGCGGTCTGTGCCACTCCGATGTTCATGCCACACGTGGCGAATGGCGTTTGCCACCCTATCCGCTGGTTCCGGGCCATGAGATCGTCGGCCGGGTAACGCGGGTGGGGGCTGCTGTGCAGAATTTCGCTCCGGGTGACCGCGTTGGTGTTGGCTGCCTGGTGGATTCCTGCCGGGAATGCGAGAGCTGCCTGGACGGACTGGAGCAGTACTGCGAGCGGGGCAATGTTGGCACCTACGGAGTCCCGGACCCGCGCAATGGCGACGCAATAACCCAAGGCGGATATTCGACGTCGGTGGTGGTTGACCGGCGCTTCGTGCTGCGTATCCCTGAAGCCCTGGACGCCGCAGCGGCCGCCCCACTGTTATGCGCCGGGATCACCACGTATTCGCCGTTGAGGTATTTCGACGTCGAAGAGGGAGATTCGGTGGGAGTAGTGGGGCTGGGCGGGTTAGGCCACATGGCTGTCAAGATCGCCAAGGCCATGGGCGCCGAGGTCACTGTGTTTACCACTTCTGAAGCGAAGTTCGACGCCGCACGGGAACTGGGGGCGGACCAGGTGGTGTTGTCCAGGGACGCCGAGGCAATGGCGGCTGCGAACCGCAGCATCGATGTCATCATTGACACCGTTGCAGCCCCGCATGACCTCAACCCCTACTTCCGCACGCTGCGGCTTGATGGGGCCCTTTTCCAGCTTGGGCTCCCCGCCGAAGACATGCCGCCTGTCAGCCCGGGGTTACTCATACGCCGTCGCCTGGCCTATGCAGGTTCGCTGATTGGTGGGATCGAGGAAACCCAGGAAATGCTTGATTTCTGCGCCGCGCATGGGGTTGCCAGCGACATTGAGATCGTAGGGGCCGAACAACTCAACGAAGCCTATGACCGTATGGTGGCCGGCGACGTAAAGTACCGATTTGTACTGGACACCGCAACACTTCAGGAACCGTCAGAAAGGGCAGATGCATGAGCACGCTGTTCACCAAAATCATCAACGGGGAAATCCCTGGCCGTTTCGTGTGGAAGGACGAGGACGTTGTGGCCTTCCTGACAATCGCTCCGATCACGCCGGGACACACACTGGTGGTGCCTCGTGAGGAAGTGGATTCCTGGACGCACGCCAGCCCGGAGCTTTTGGCCAAGGTCATGGACGTTGCCCAGAGGATCGGCAAGGTCCAGGAAGAGCTTTTCAGCGCCAAGCGCGTGGGTGTCCTGATGGAAGGCTTCGAGGTGGACCACTTGCACGTGCACATCTGGCCCGCCTATTCGATGGCGGACTTTGAGGTCCACAACGTGGACCATAACCCGGATCCTGCCGTCATGGATGCTACGGCTGTGAAGCTCCGCGCGGCCTTGCGGGCTGCCGGCCACGGGGACTTCGTACCTGAAGACTAACCGTCAGGCCGGCGCCAAGGCCTGGTTCAGCACCGTTCGGATGCGCTTCTCGGAAACAGAGTAGGCCGTGCCCAACTCGACGGCGAACAGGCTTACACGCAGTTCCTCGATCATCCAGCGCACCCGTGTTAATTCCGCACCTGCCCTGCGTCCGGGGAGCAACGCTGATACGGCGTCGTCGTAGTCATCCTCCAGCGCCTGAACGATAGCCATATTCAATCCGTCGCGCTGAACATTGCCCTGAAGCTTCTCGAGCCGCTTCTCTATCGCCTGCAAGTACCGTGGAAGCTGGCTCAGTTGCGCGTAGCCCGTCTGTGCCACAAAGCCCGGAAAGACCAACTGCTCCAGCTGGCTTTTCATGTCGTTGAGGGCGCTGATGAGCGGCAGGCTGGCACTGGACTTCAGCTGCTTCTGGATCCGGCGGGTGCTCGCCAGGATGCGTTCGACGACGGCCGTCACTGTAAATACGGTATCGATCAGCTCAGCACGGACTACTTCATACAACGCATCGAAGGCTTCCTTATCCCAAGGCAGTGCCTCCGGGGTCAGTTTGTCGATGGCGGCGAGGGCACAGTCAGCGATCAGGGCACTTACCGAGCCGTGCGGGTTTTGGCTGAACGTCAGCTTTTCGGTGTTGCTGAGATGCTCCAGCACGTACCGGTCCGGTGAGGGAATCCGAAGTGCAAGGAGTCGGATCACGCCACCACGCATAGCCGCTTCCTGTTCCTGCTGGCTTTGGAACACGCGCAGGGCCACAGAGGTACCCTCATCCACAATCGCGGGGTAGCCAGTCACTGCGTGGCCCCTGACCGTTCGGGTAACTTGGCGTTGCACGGTCCCGAAGTCCCATTCGGTGATACCAGTACGTTCGGCCACGGCTCCTTGGGCTGGGTCAGCACTGGCGCGAACGTCAGGGCTGCTGACGCTCCCTGCCGCGGAACCTGCGGTCTTGCCGTTTGAGGTCCCGGGGGCTCCGGTTCTTGTGCCGCTCTTGCCGCGGGCCGTCGTCGCGGGTGTTGCACCGAGCGATTCGGCGATTGCCCGTCGCGTGGCAGGGGCCAGCTTTTCTTGTAGTTGGGCAAGGTCCTTGCCTTCGTCCAGGACCTTGCCGTTGCTGTCCACTACCTTGAAGCTCACGCGAAGGTGGGGAGGCACTGCCTCCCAGTTCCATGATCCTGGTGGGATGACGTGTCCACGGAGCCGGCGAAGAACCAGTTCCAAGGAGGACTCGAGTTCGTCAACGGCGGGATCGAAGTCTCTTTCCAAGGCCTCCGTAGCCTGACGGGCGACGTCAGGGGCAGGCACAAAGTTCTTCCGAACCTGCTTAGGCAGGGATTTGATAAGCGCTGTGACCAGGTCTACGCGTTGTCCCGGAATCTGCCACCGGAACGGTGCGTCGTCCAGTTGGTTCAGGAACAACACAGGAACTTCAGCTGTGACACCGTCTGAAGGATTCGGAGCAGACCCCGGAGCCACAGGATGGAACTCGTAGCTCAGTGGAAGTTCGAAGCCCTTGTGCAGCCACGTCTTGGGGTAGGCAGAGTCATCAAGGGCCTCGGCGTCCTCGCTCATCAAAAGCGACTGATCAAAGTCCAGCAGCGTTGGATCGGTTTGGCGGGCATCCTTCCACCATTTATCGAAATGCCGTTCGGACACGACGTCCGTGCCCACCCGGGCGTCATAGAACTCGAAGAGGGTCTGATCGTCCACCAGGATGTCCCGCCGGCGCATTCTGGTCTCAAGCTCTTCGATCTCCTGAAGGAGCGCGCGGTTGCGGTGGAAGAATTTGTGATGGGTCTTCCACTCGCCTTCCACCAGTGCGTGGCGGATGAAGAGTTCACGGGACAATTCCGGATCGATGCGGCCGTAATTGACCCGCCGGTTCGGGATGATGGGAACGCCGTACAGGGTGACTTTCTCGTGGGCCATGACGGCCCCCTGCCGGGAGGACCAATGCGGCTCGCTGTAGGAGCGTTTCACGAGGTCCGGGGCTACCTGCTCCACCCACAAGGGATCGAACCTGGCAGCGACACGTGCCCACAGGCGGCTGGTTTCCACCAACTCGGCGGCCATGACGAACGCGGGCGATTTCTTGAACAAGGCAGAACCGGGGAAGATCGCGAAGCGGCTGCCCCGGGCGCCGGCGTATTCGCGCTTGCGCTCATCAAGAAGGCCGATGTGGCTCAGCAAGCCTGACAGCAGGCTGATGTGGATTCCCTCGTGGTTGCCTACGGGATCAGCTTCACGCTTGTTGTCCAGCGTGATACCCAAGGGCTTGGCGAGTTGGCGGAGTTGGGTGAAAAGGTCCTGCCACTCCCGGACCCGTAGATAGTTGATGAATTCGTTTCGGCACAGCCGGCGGAACTGGGTTGAGGACAGCTCGCGTTGCTTTTCCTGGATGTAGTTCCAGAGGTTGAGGAAGCCAGTGAAGTCCGAGTTCTCATCGCGGAATCGGGCATGCTTCTCAGCAGCGAGCTGCTGCTTGTCGGTCGGCCTTTCGCGAGGATCCTGGATGGTAAGGGCTGCTGCCAGGATCATCACTTCGCGGACGCAACCGCGTTTGCCTGCTTCGACAATCATCCGGCCGAGCCTTGGGTCAACAGGCAGCTGGGCCAGCTTCTGCCCGACGGCGGTGAGGCCACCGCCGCTGCTGCGGTTATCGCGGGGATCCTTGGACGCAGGCATGCTCGAAGTAGCCGGGCTGAGGGCGCCAAGTTCGCGAAGGAGGGTGACGCCGTCGTTGATGGCGCGTGAATCAGGCGGTTCGACGAACGGGAAGTTCTCAACATCCTTGGGACCGCGGGCAACGCCCATGGCCGTCATCTGCAGAATGACTGCGGCCAGGTTGGTCCGCAGGATTTCCGGATCCGTGAACTGTGGACGGGACTCAAAGTCTTCTTCTGAGTAGAGACGGATGGCGATGCCCTCGGAAACGCGGCCACACCGCCCGGAACGCTGGTTGGCTGACGCCTGGGGTACACGTTCGATCGGTAGGCGCTGGACCTTGGTCCGGTGTGAGTACCGCGAGATGCGGGCCGTGCCGGTGTCGATCACGTATTTGATGCCGGGGACAGTCAGCGAAGTTTCCGCCACGTTGGTGGCGAGGATGATGCGACGCTTTCCACCCGGATTGAATACGCGGTGCTGCTCCTGCAGGCTCAACCTGGCAAAGAGGGGCAGGACTTCCGTACCTGCCAGGCGCCGGTTGGTCTGGATGCGGCCATTGATGGCCTCGGCGGCGTCGCGGATTTCCCGCTCGCCGGAGAAGAACACGAGAATATCGCCCGGTGCTTCCTTGGCCAGTTCATCAACCGCGTCACAGACCGCATCCAACGGGTCCCGGTCCTCTTCCAGTTCGTCATCGGAACCGTCCTCGTCGGACCCGGCAGGCTGTGACAAGGGCCGGTACCGGATCTCTACCGGGTAGGTGCGGCCGGAAACCTCGATGATGGGGGCTGGGGATTCCTCCGTGCCAAAGTGCTTGGCGAAGCGTTCAGGATCGATCGTGGCCGAGGTGATGATAATTTTCAGGTCCGGCCGCTGGGGGAGGACCCGCTTGAGGTAGCCCAGGATGAAGTCGATGTTCAGGCTGCGTTCGTGGGCTTCGTCAATGATGATCGTGCTGTACTTGCGCAGGAGTTTGTCCCGTTGGATCTCTGCCAGGAGGATGCCATCGGTCATGAGCTTGATCTTGGTCGATGCGCTGACCTCGCCAGTGAACCGGACCTGGAATCCAACTTCCTGGCCGATCTCGACGTCCAACTCGGACGCGATGCGCTCCGCAACAGTCCTGGCCGCCAGTCGTCGCGGCTGCGTGTGGCCGATCAGGCCTTTGTCGCCCAGGCCCAGTTCCAAGCACATCTTGGGGATCTGCGTGGTCTTGCCCGAGCCGGTTTCGCCGGCAATGATGGTCACCTGGTTTGCGGCGATCGCCGCCATCAGATCCTCGCGGCGCTCGGATACCGGCAGCTCAGCGGGGTAGGAAATATGAAGTGTCATGGCTGCTGCCAGTCTACTGTGGCTTCCCGTCAACGTCCGCTGTCCCTGTTATATGTCCGGAGCCTCACCGCTGCCCGGCGCTACCCTGCGCCGCCCGGCGCTGCCCGCTGCTGCCCGCTGCTGCCCGCCAGGCGAGCTACTGCAATGCCGCCCCCATAGAGAAGCAGGCATAGGGACGCCCGTCGTTCAGGAAATCCTGGTGGATTCCATGAAGGACGGGCGTCGGATGGACAGGCCTTGGCTGACTGCTTTCAGTGGGCTGGCGGGCGGCTAGTAGATGCGGGGGTTCCAGTAGGGAGTGCTCGGAGCGTCGAAGGCGCTCCAGGGTTCCTTGGAGTTGATGGGTGGGTTGTGGCCGCGTCCGTCCTTCAGGAGGGCGGTCACGGTGGCTGCGACGGCGGTGATAAGGACGATGAAGAGGATGATTCCGAAGATTTCCATGCCTTCAGTCTTCTCCTGGCGGCAGCCAAGAAACAGTGGCAGAAATGCCCCATTTAGACAATTTTCTGCCACACTGGAGATATGTTGAAATCAGTAGCCGTCATAGTTGTCCCTGACTTCTCCATCTTCGAGTTCGGCACTGCCTTTGAAGTCTTCGGCATCGACAGATCCGACCGCGGCGCAGGCGTTCCCGCTTTCGACTTCAGGGTTTGCGCGCCGGAGCCAGGAGACATCCGCATGAAGTCCGGGCTCTCGCTGCATGTCAACCACGGCCTGGAAGCCGCGGCCGATGCCGATCTCGTGATCATGGCGCCCTTCGGCAGGGACCAGGAGATCCCCGAGCCTGTCCTGGATGCACTCCGGGCCGCTCACGCCAGGGGCGCCTGGGTGATGTCCATTTGCTCCGGCGCTTACGCCTTGGCGCGGGCCGGGCTGCTTGATGGGCGCCGGTGCACCACCCACTGGCACTATTCCCAGGATCTGGCGAGTCGCTACCCTGCAGCAGTGGTGGATGAGAACGTCCTCTATGTGCAGGACGGAACCATCATTACCAGCGCAGGAACTGCCGCCGGAATCGATGCATGCCTCCATCTTGTACGTGTAGAGCTGGGAGCCAACGTAGCTGCCGCGATCGCGCGCGACATGGTAGTCCCGCCTCATCGCGACGGCGGCCAGGCCCAATTTATTGACCGGCCGATGCCCCGATGTGGTTCAGCGCCCATGGAGGAACTCCTGCGGTGGATGGTTGAACACCTCGACGAAGAACACAGCGTGAACGAGTTGGCTGCTCGGCTGCATATGTCGCCCAGGACATTCGCCCGTCGCTTCAGGGCGGAAACGGGGACTACGCCTGCGGCCTGGTTGAACTCCCAGAGGGTCCTGCGGGCCCAGGAACTCCTGGAGTCCACAGAGTTGAATATCGATGAGATTGCGCGGGAAGCAGGATTCGGGCATTCCGTTCTGCTGCGCCACCATTTCACGAAGGTGTTGGACACGAGCCCGCAGAGCTACAGAAGGGCTTTCCGCGGGCAGCTGGCCGAGGCGATCTAACGGCGGGCCCCCAGGCGGCCACGCGACTCGGAACCTTCAGCCTTGGCACACTCCACCAGTTCCTGCCAAGGCCCGGTGACCGCGCGCTCGGGTAGCGTCGCCCGCCGTTGACCTGCCCTGATGGAGTACATGAACCGATCCGGTTCGTTGACAGTTCTGGCCTGGCTCTTCGCTTCGTCCCATGGACATGCCTCAACGATCGGCATCCAGCGCTCTTTGTCGCCATCCGAGACTGCCTCCACGCTCCAGATGCGTGTCGTCGCGGCTACGCCCCCGCTGCGCTGGACGGTGATTTTCATGACCGGCTACTTCTCGTTTGACGTACTGGCGGCAAGCCAACGACGACGGGACTGCCCGGGGCCGGACGGTCCCGCCGACTGGTCTAAACCTTGACCTTCACAGTCTCCCATGCCTTCAGGACGGCGTCATGCTCTACTGAGCCAACGCCAAAGAGTTCTTCGGCGGTAGCCGCAGTGGTCTTGGCGAACTTGCCAAAGGTACAAGCTGGCGGCAGCGACCCGCTGGTGAGTGTGCCATACCAGATCTGCCCTGGCACACCCCATGCATTGCCGCCCAACTCCGCGGCAACAAGGTAGAACGCCCTGTTGGGGATGCCCGAATTGATGTGTACGCCACCGTTGTCGGCACTGGTCCGAACGTATGTGTCCATCGAGTCCGGCTGCGGGTCCTTACCCAGGATGTCGTCATCATAAGCGGTGCCCGGGGCCTTCATCGAGCGCAAGGCGGCACCTTGGACCTTGTCGGTAAAAAGGCCCTCCCCGATCAGCCAGCTTGCTTGCTCGGTGGTCTCCTTCTTGAAGTATTGCTCCACGAGTACACCGAAGACGTCCGACAAAGATTCGTTCAAGGCGCCTGCCTGGTTGCGGTAATTGAGCCCGGCCGTGAACTGTGTGACCCCATGAGCGAGTTCGTGGCCAATGACACTGACGGACTTGGTGAAGCGCTGGAAAATCTCCCCGTCGCCGTCCCCGAAGACCATCTGTTTTCCGTCCCAAAAGGCATTGTCGTACAGATTGCCGTAATGAACGGTGGCGTCCAGCGCCAGGCCGGCACCGTCGATGGAATCCCGGCCGAACATCTCTGCATACAGTCGGTGCGTACTCCCCAAGCCGTCATAGGCCTCATCGGCAGCGGCGTCCCCAACAGGAGCAGTTCCTTCCTTGCGGACCAAGCGGCCGGGCAGGTTTTCCGAGGTGTCGGCATCGTAAATGGTGCGCTTTGGCGGGCCGGGCTTTGCCGCCACTGCACTGGGGGGAACGGAAGGTGCCGGCGCCGCGCGAACCGCCTGGAGATCCTTGATGTGCAGGAGTGACTCCTTCGCGGCACGGGCAACAGCCCAAAGCCGTGGTTCACTCTGGGCGGCAATCCTTCGAAGCATGTAAGGCGGAACGATTGAACAAATCACGGCAACCCCTTTGGCTCTTGGCGACTGACAACTGTGATCAGCCTAGGAGTGGGGGATGACAATTTTGGGGTGTTCGCCCGGCAAGCCCTGAATTGATAGTGGCGACCCGGGTAGCGGTGGCTGGAGTGGGCGTTGGAACACAAAAAATACCCCGCCAGTTGGACTGGCGGGGTATCGTGTGTGCCCTCGATAGGATTCGAACCTACGGCCTTCTGCTCCGGAGGCAGACGCTCTATCCCCTGAGCTACGAGGGCATCCGGGGTTCCCTCCGTTGCCGGTGGGACGTCCTAGAGCTTAGCAGCCACCGCGCCCCAAAAGAAAACCCGGCCATGATCTTTAGCGCCCTGCGCCTTAGGGTCCAGCGGTACCTGCAGCTCAGTACCCCGCAAACGAGTCAACATGTACCCGCCGCGCACCTGCACCGCGCGCCGCGGCACGCAGGGAATCCACGCTCGCCGGGGAACCGGAGACGTAAACCTCGCGGGCATCGATGTCCGGTACCAGCTCCTTCAGGCGCTGTGCATCGATCCGGGAAGTACCGGCGTCGTGCATGAAATCGGGGGGAGTGGAGCCGTCCGCAAGCCGGGCGATCACCTTTGCCCCCGATGCCTCCAATTGCTCACACGCGGCGAGTTCATCTCGCCCTTGGGCAAGGTAAAGGACCACGGTATCGCGGGGTGCGGCGTCGGATGCAAGGTGGGAAAGAAAGGGAGTGATGCCAATGCCTGCGGCAATCAGCAAGACCGGCTTGGCGGCGTCGCGCGGGAGCATGAAGTCTCCGCCAACCGCTGTGGCGGAAATCATGTCACCAGGCTTTAGCGCCAACAACGTCTTCTTGGCACTGGACAAGGGCTCGGCAGTTCCGACGCCGAAGGTCACTTCTGGAGCACCCGGGGGGCTGGTGATGCTGAAGACACGGCGGCGGCCTTTGCCATCGGACCCCGAATGCGGAAGGTTCAGCTCCATGAATTGACCGGCCGCGTAGCGGACTGGGCGCCTTGGCTCGAAGCGGAACTCCCTGGTCCCGGGCGTTAGTGCCCTGGATCCCTTGAACGTCAGTTCCACGCGGCCCCGCTGGCCCAGTAAGAAAGCGATGAGGTTCCCCACCAGGAGCGCGAGTTCAGGGGAATTGGCCACGAAGCCAAAGTTGTACGGAACCGCAAAGACAACACCGACGACGCCGGCAAGCGCCAATTGCTGCCAACGGCGTGGGGGGAGCGTGAGCGGCTCGGTAAGCATGAAGCCGACAAAGAAGAGCAGGGGGCGCTGAGCCAACGGCTGCCACAGGGCCTGGCCGAAGGTCATGCCGCGGCCCAACAATTCGACACAGACGATGCTGGTGGCCACCAGCAGGAAAACTGTTGCCATCAGCATTTTGCGTGTGCGGTACAGGACAGCCAGGACGCCGGGAACGAGGAGCCACAACATGGCAGGCGTTGCCGCCCACCACGTAGCTATGTTCAGTCCGGTCAAGCCCGTGATGAAAGCCCCTGCGGCCGCAGGGTTGAAAATGTGGCGCCCACGGAAAGCCAAAGCATACTTCGACGCGCTGGCCAGGACACAAGCCAAAGCAACACCGAGCATGTCAGTGGGGACGAATGTGGGCCAGAACAGGAAATACAGGAGCAGGCCAGTGATGAATGAAGACTCCGAATGTGGCGTGGTTCGGAAAAGCAAGGCCAGCAGGCGGTTCGATCCATAGGTAAGTCCCAGGCACAGGCATACGTGAACCAGCATCTGTGGCAGGCCGAACGTCAGCCACCCCAAGACGTTCAGAAGCAGGCTGTAGGCCACCAGTACCCCGAGAACCCACAAAATCAAGCGGTACATGGTGAAGCGGCCCAACCAGGTGTCCAATCGCGACTTCATGGCATTCATGTGAACAGTCTCCCCTCAAAGCCAGCCGAAAATGCGGCAGTCCCATTCGAAAACACCCGGAGCCAGGAAAAATCGAACTCAGCCTCGAGGGCAGCCGGCTCCACCATGAAGAGTGCCGTAGCCAGGGCATCTGCCACCATCGCGCTCGCGGCCATGGTCCACGTGGCCACTGTGGTTTGGATTGGTTGCCCCGTGATTCCGTCCAGTACATGGTGCAGCCCGTCGCCCCAGGCCCGCCGGTTGGAGGCGGAAGCGCAGAGGGCGGAATTGTCCAATTCCACAGTGCCGATTGCCTGCTTAGGGTTATAAGGATGTTCCAAGGCCACAGTCACCGGCATGCTTCCGGCATGCAGCATGTCGCCGCTGCCATCCACCAGGAAGTCAACATAGCCGGTCGAGCGGAGGACTTCAGCGAGCAGGTCCACGAGCTGTCCTTTTCCTGCGGCGCCGATGTCCAATACGAGCGGGACCTTGCCCGCCACCGTGGTTCCCGACCATTCAAGGACGTCGTCTTCCCACTTGGCTGCGCCCTCAGGGGCTCCTGAAGGAACCAGGGAGTAGCCGGCATCGTAACCAAGACGGTTCAAACTGCTGCCGATCAGGGGTGTCATGGAGCCTCCACTGAGCCGGTACAAGGCCTCGTAGACGTCATGGAGCGCCACAGAGTGCCCGGGCAGGGAAATGCTGCCGGGGCCGCGCTGCAGAGCGGACACCAGGGAATCAGGCCTGAACCGCGAATACGTGTGGTCGTAATCCGCCACCGTTCCAAGCAGTTGGCGCTGCACATCCGGCGCAAGCGTCGACGACGTCGAGATCTCCCAGTGCGTACCGATCCCTTCGAAGCTAAAGCGGCTCCAGCCCGGATGCGGCATGACTGCTACTTTGCCTGGGACTTGATCTGCTCCACGGCCTCGTTGAAGCCGCCGGAGGTCAAGGAGGAACCGGCCACCTTGGAAACGTTGAGTTCGTCGATGTCTTTGCCAACGATCTGCGCTGCGATACCGCTGGCAAACTCGCCTTGGAACTTCTTGGTATTGGGGTTGGAGGGGTGGACGGTGATATTCACTGCCTCCACCTTGTCCGCGGCCAGCGTGAGCTGAACGCCAACCGTCTCCTGGCCGTTCGGCGATGTGTATGTTCCGTCGGCGCTGTACGTGCCGTCCTTGTAGGTGGAACCACCCTTTCCAGCCGAAGAGGAGGAAGAAGGGCTGCCAGTGGAAGCCTGGCCACCATTCTGGGTAGCGGGTGTCTGGGTTGACGGGGCTTCCGTTGTGGGGGCACAGGCAGCTGCGGTCCCGATAATGGAGACGCTGGCGAACCCGACGTAGAGGCTCTTGCGGAGTGGCGTAGTCATGTTCTGCTCGTTTCAACTGGACAAGATGTAATCATCAACATGCGGTCAACGGATGGTTGCGGTCTCTGGACGACCGTTAGGGCCACCTCTTACGTCTTCACAACGTTGAAATCAGCCTAATGGTTCAGTCTGTGAGTGCCGCCCGCCGTTTATGTATAGGTGCTGTGTCCAGTCATGGATAGGCGCAGTGTCCAAGATATCCACATAAACGAGCCTTAATTCCTCGAGTTCGCAGGCCCCCGGTAGGCTGGATGGGTGACTCCCGAAGAACTCTCTGCTGCCATATCCACCTGCCTTAAGGATGCCGTCTCTGCCGGCGAAATTGCCTTGGCGGAATCCGCTGTCCCCGACGACGTCCGGGTGGAGCGCCCCAAGAACAGGGACCACGGAGACTGGGCCACCAATATTGCCCTGCAATTGGCCAAGCAGGCCGGCACGAATCCGCGCGAGTTCGCGGGAATCCTCAGCCACCGCCTACAGGAAATCGCCGGCGTGACCGCAGTGGAAATCGCAGGTCCGGGCTTCCTGAACATCACCGTTGATGCTGCTACGGCAGGCGCGCTTGCCAAGGCAATCGTTGAGGCGGGTTCCACTTACGGAACCAACCAGGCGCTCGCAGGACATGTTGTGAACATGGAATTCGTTTCCGCCAATCCCACGGGTCCTCTTCACATCGGCCATACCCGGTGGGCCGCCCTGGGCGACGCGATCGCCCGCGTGCTGCGGGCTTCGGGCGCGGACGTCACCGCCGAGTACTACATCAACGACGCCGGTTCGCAGATGAACGTCTTCGCCAACTCAGTCCTTTCCCGGCTCCACGGCCGTGGCGTCCCCGAGGGCGGCTACCCGGGCGAGTACATCCGTGAACTCGGTGATGAAGTACTCAAGGCGCACCCGGATATCCGTGAACTCACAGACGAGGCTGCCCTGCCGGTCATCCGTGCTGCTGCCTACGAGGCACAGATGGCGGATATCAAGGCAACGCTGGCAGATTTCGGCGTTGAGTTCGACGTCTTCTTCTCGGAGAAAGAACTGCACGACGCCGGTGCCATCGAATCTGCCGTTGCCCGCCTCCGCGAACAGGGCCATGTGTTCGACGACGGCGGCGCCGTTTGGCTGCGCACCACTGACTTCGGTGATGACAAAGACCGCGTCATGATCCGCGCGAACGGGGAACCCACTTATTTCGCCGCCGATGCCGCGTACTACCTCTCCAAGAAGGACCGCGGTTTCACGGAGAAGATTTACCTTCTTGGCGCCGACCACCACGGCTACATCAATCGCCTCAAGGCTATTGCAGCGTGCGCGGGCGACGATCCCGAGGTAAACATTGAGGTTCTCATCGGACAGTTGGTGTCCGTCAACGGCGCCAAGTTGTCCAAGCGTGCGGGCAACATCATTGAACTCAAGGACCTCATTTCCTGGTTGGGCAAGGACGCAGTGCGCTACTCCCTTGCCCGGTTCCCTGCCGACTCGCCGCTGACACTGGACCCGGAACTGCTCAAGAAGAACAGCAACGAGAACCCCGTGTTCTACGTGCAATACGCCCATGCCCGCTCCAGGGGAACGGCGCGCAACGCCGCCGAGGCGGGGGTCGACCGGTCTGTGTTCGACGCATCGCTGCTGGATCACGCCACGGAGAACGAGCTTCTTTCCTATTTGGGCAGCTACCCTTCCATCGTGGCCAAAGCAGCCGAGCTCCGCGAACCGCACCGCGTTGCCCGCCATCTTGAAGTCATCGCCGGTGCCTACCACCGCTGGTACGACGCCTGCCGGGTCTCCCCCCTGGGCGAGGAACCAGTGCTTGACGTGAACCGGACCCGTCTCTGGCTCAACGACGCAACGAGCCAGGTGCTTGCCAACGGACTCGGACTGCTGGGCGTTTCCGCGCCGGAACGGATGTAAGGCCATGACCACAAACGCCGCACCAAATTCACCCCAGGCCTCTCCGCTTGCTCCCGAATGGCTGGCCGTCCCGGAAGACCTTAACGCCCTTCAAGCACCGATGTGGGCAGCCGGTGTGGAGAAGAACGAAGCCGGTGAGGTCACCATTGACGGGATTTCAGTCAGCGATCTCAAGGCGCAATTCGGCACTCCTCTCTTTGTGATGAGCGAATCTGACTTCCGCGCGCGTGCCCGTGCTTTCAAAGACGCCTTCGACGACGCTTTCGCGGACATCTGTGGGGGAGTGGATGTCTATTATGCAGGCAAGTCTTTTCTCTGCACGTCGGTGGCACAGTGGGTGGCAGAGGAAGGCCTTCGCCTGGACACATGTTCCGGAGGTGAACTGGCAGTTGCCGCCCGCGCAGGAATCCCCGGGCCCAACCTGGGGCTGCACGGTAACAACAAGTCCGACGCCGAGATCAACCGGGCACTGGATATGAGGGTGGGCCGAATCGTGGTGGACAGCCTCGATGAATTGGAACGGGTCGCCAAGATTGCCTCCAGCCGCGGCGAGACCGCCAAGGTCATGCTGCGCCTCACGCCAGGGGTGCACGCCCACACCCACGAATTCATCGCCACAGCGCACGAGGACCAAAAATTTGGCCTGTCCATGGCTGAGGACTCCACAGAGGAAGCTGGCCTGTCCGCCGCTGAAGAAGCAGTGGCAGCCGCGACGTCGTACCCGAGCGTGGAGCTCCTGGGATTGCACTGCCACATCGGCTCCCAGATCTTCGAAGCCGACGGATTCGCCCTGGCCGCAGAAAAGCTCCTAGGCTTTCAGGCAGCGATGCAGGCCAAATACTCCGTCATCCTGCCGGAATTGGACCTCGGGGGCGGCTATGGAATCGCCTATACGCCAGTGGACACCCCCCGCCCTCCGGCGGAAATTGCGCAGGCGATGGCCGCCGTCGTGCGTTCAAAGTGCGCAGAACTCGGCATCGAACCGCCCCGCGTTTCCATCGAACCCGGACGCGCGATCGTCGGGAGCACTACGTTCACTTTGTATGAGGTAGGCACGCTTAAAACTGTCCGCGTGGACGTTCCGGGCACCGAAACAGGTCCAGAGAACGTTACGTATCCGCGCCGGTATGTGTCGGTGGATGGCGGAATGAGCGACAACGCCCGTCCGGTGCTTTACGACGCGGATTATTCGGCGATTTTGGCGTCCCGTGACTCGGATGCAGCTCCGCAGCTGTCCCGCGTAGTGGGCAAACATTGCGAGAGCGGCGACATAGTTGTTAGAGATGTATATCTGCCCGCGGATGTGGCAGCCGGTGATTTGCTCGCAGTACCGGGTACCGGCGCCTATTGCTGGGCCCTCTCAAGCAACTACAACTACCTGGCCCGGCCTGGCGTTGTCGCTGTGCGCGACGGAGCCGCCAGGCTCATTGTCCGCGGGGAAACCGAAGAAGATCTCTTGAACCGCGACATGGGAGTGGCGAATGTCTGAAGTGCGAACCCTGAAGGTGGCCCTGCTGGGCTGTGGCAATGTAGGGGCCCAGGTCGCGCGCATTCTTATTGACGACGCCGAGGCACTGGCCGCCCGAAGTGGTGCCCGCCTCGAGCTGTCCGGTATTGCCGTGCGCAACATCGACTCGCCGCGCGACGTCGAACTGCCTCGTGAGCTCTTTACCACGGACGCCGAGACCCTCGTCAAGGACGCAGACCTCGTCATCGAGCTCATGGGCGGCATCGAACCCGCACGTACGCTCATCGTTACCGCCATCCAGAATGGTGCCTGCGTTGTCACCGGCAACAAGGCACTGCTCGCGCAGGACGGCCCCACGCTCTACGAAGAGGCTGACAAGGCCGGCGTCCAACTGTCCTACGAAGCCGCAGTTGCCGGTGCCATTCCCATCCTGCGCCCGATCCGCGACAGCCTCTCCGGCGATCGCATTACGAGGGTTCTCGGGATCGTGAACGGGACCACCAACTTCATCCTTGACCAGATGGACACTACTGGTGCACAGTTTGCGGACGCCCTTGCCGAAGCGCAGCGCCTCGGATACGCCGAAGCTGACCCCACCGCCGATATCGAGGGCCATGATGCGGCTGCCAAGGCCGCGATCCTGGCATCGTTGTCCTTCCACACAAGGTTCTCCCTGGACGACGTCTATTGCGAGGGGATCACCAAGGTCAGTGCTGCGGACATCGCTTCGGCCAAGGAAGCCGGCTTCGTCATCAAGCTTCTCGCCATCGCCGAGAAGATCGAAGCTTCAGAGAACGGCAGCGGAATCTCGGTGCGCGTGCACCCCACCCTCCTGCCACGCGAACACCCGCTTGCCGCTGTCCGTGGCGCGTTCAACGCCGTCTTCATTGAAGCCGAAAACGCCGGTGAACTGATGTTCTACGGCCAGGGTGCAGGGGGGACTCCAACTGCCTCAGCTGTGTTGGGTGACCTCGTCTCCGCTGCCCGACGCCTGGTGCTGGGCGGTCCCGGCCGCACGGAAACAACTACCGGGCATGTTCCGGCACTGCCCATTGATGCCTCCAACACCAGCTATTACATCGGTCTGGATGTAGCAGACCAAGCAGGTGTGCTGGCTCGCATCGCCCACATTTTTGCGGAGAACGGCGTATCCATCGAGATCATGCGTCAAACGATCCACCGCGACTCTGCCTCGAATGTTGAGTCGGCTGAGCTGAAAATCGTGACGCACCGTGCATCCGAAGCTGCACTCGCAGCAACCGTCGAGGCCGTCAAGGGCCTGGACGTTATCAATTCTGTGACATCCGTACTGCGGGTAGAAGGGGTCTAAGTGGCTCACCAATGGCGCGGAGTAATCCGCGAATACGCTGATCGTTTGCCTGTAACGGAAGCCACCAAGGTCATCACCCTCGGCGAGGGCGGCACCCCGCTCGTCCACGCTCAGAAGCTTTCCGAGCTGACCGGCTCCCAGGTGTACCTGAAGGTCGAGGGCATGAACCCCACGGGTTCCTTCAAGGACCGCGGCATGACCATGGCGATGACGGCAGCAGTTGAAGCCGGCGCCAAAGCCGTTGTATGTGCTTCCACCGGTAACACCTCCGCCTCGGCCGCCGCTTACGCGACAGCCGCCGGCCTCAAGTGTGCCGTGCTGGTCCCCGAGGGCAAGATCTCCATGGGCAAGCTCAGCCAGGCGATCGCGCACGGCGCGACGCTGCTGCAGGTGGACGGCAACTTCGATAACTGCCTTGACATCGCCCGCAAACTTGGCGAGTCCTACCCGGTCTTCCTGGTGAACTCGGTCAACCCTGCCCGTATCCAAGGCCAAAAGACCGGTGCCTTCGAAGTTGTGGACTCCCTGGGCGATGCCCCGGACATCCATGTTCTGCCGGTCGGCAACGCCGGAAACATCACTGCCTACTGGAAGGGATACAAGGAGTACTCCGCCCCCTTCGAGACCGCCAACGGCACACTGCCGGCAGTGTCCACCAAGACACCCATCATGTGGGGTTTCCAGGCTGCAGGTGCAGCGCCGTTCGTTGCAGGGCACCCGATCACTGAACCGGACACCATTGCCACTGCCATCCGCATCGGCAACCCGGCATCATGGGACACTGCCGTCGCTGCCCGCGACGAATCCGGTGGCCTGATTGAAGCTGTCACGGATGAGGAAATCCTGGACGCCCACCGTTGGCTCTCCTCCAAGGAAGGCGTATTTGTCGAGCCCGGCTCTGCTGCCGGCGTGGCAGGCCTGATCAAGAAGCACGCTGCTGGTGAGGTTCCGTCCGGCAAGACTATCGTCATCACCGTTACCGGCCACGGACTGAAGGACCCGCAGTGGGCCCTCCGCACGGAGGACGGCAGCGATGTCCAGCCGGTCAAGGTTTCCAATGACGTCGTTACCGTTGCCGCGGAACTGGGACTGGAAGAAAAATAAGAGTGGAACAAACGCAGCCCACCGCGACCGATCGTCAACTCGTCGCGGCAGGCCAGCGGCTGACCGTCAAGGTCCCCGGTACGAGCGCCAACCTGGGTCCCGGCTACGACAGCCTCGGCTTGGCCCTGTCCATTTATGACACCTTGACGGTGGAAACGCTCACCACCGGAGAGCTCGAATTCGAGCTCTCCGGTGAGGGCGCCGATACTCTTCCGCGCGACTCCAGCCACTTGGTGGTGCGTGCGATCGACCTCGCCTTGGAACGTTTGGGTTTCCGCCACTCCGGTCTAAGGATCACGGCCGACAACGTTAATCCGCATGGACGAGGGCTGGGTTCCTCGGCGTCCGCAGTTGTAGCAGCCGTTACGGCGGCCAATGCCTTGGTTCCACAAGAGGCGCAGCAGGATCTCGACTGGATCCTGCAGTTGACCAGCGAAATGGAAGGCCACCCGGACAACGTCGCCCCCGCCATTTTCGGCGGACTGGCGCTCTCTTGGCAGGACAGCGAGCAGTACAGCAGTACTCGTGCTGAAGTAGCCCGGACCGTAGTTCCCGTGGTGGCCGTTCCGGATTACGAACTCTCCACCGAAACTGCCCGCGGACTCTTGCCCGCGTCTGTGGGCCACCATGCTGCTGCAATGAACTCCGGACGCGCAGCATTGCTTATCCACGCGCTGACAACACAGCCGGAATTCCTGCTGCCCGGTACCGAAGACTACCTTCACCAGAGCTACCGGGCCGAAGCCATGAGGCCCAGCGCGGACCTTATTGCGGCGCTGCGGACGGCCGGTCACGCTGCCGTGGTTTCCGGTGCCGGTCCTACTGTCATGGTCCTGGCCAATGGGCCGGGCGAAGCGGCAACCGTTGCCGAATTCATCGAGGCATTTACTAGTGCCAACACACCGAACGTCGGTTGGCGCGTGATGACGCTGGCTGTGGACGTTGAAGGTGCTAGAGTGGAAGTGCACCGGCGGTAAAGCCGCGGGCAGTTCCCTGATTTTGGATCTTGGCGGTTTCGCTGTTCCTTTCGTCAACTGTGCCAACGTCTGGCGGTGCCGTCTCCTTCCGGCCTGTCTCAGGTGCCGCAGAACTCTCTCTGTTCCCTGAATATTCAGTCGGCTGTCCGGGCAACTGGATTCAATGAAGACGATCAGTATCCGGCCCTGTTGGCCACAATCCATCAGGCACGGCCGAAATCACCGGCTGCAGATCTGAACTGCAGCCCAGAACAAATCATCGCGTCCAGCTCTCGCTCTGGACGCCGTCGAGGGGGAAGGATCCTTCGTGACAGAAACCACTGAGCTGGCTTCAGCTGTGGACACAACAACTTCTGCTGCTGAGTCGTCAACAGCAGCAACCACCAAGAGCAGCGGTCTTGCCGGCCTTAAGCTCGCCCAGCTCCAGGCTCTTGCCAGCCAGCTGGGGATCTCCGGTGGGTCCCGTATGCGTAAGGGGGACTTGGTAACAGCCATTTCCGCCCATCGTGCCGGGACTTCTACCGCCAAGGCCCCGGCCAAAGCATCGACGAAGGCAGCCACCGCGCCCAAGGCAGCGCCGGTCGCCGACGTCAAGGTTGCGGGGAAGAGCGCGCCTGCTGCTGACGCAAGCGCAGAGGCGCCGGTCCAGGAAGCCCCTCGTGGACGTGGACGTGGCCGTAGCCGTCGCGCCACCAGCGATGGTGTTGTGGCCGCAACAGAGGCCGCTGCACCCGCTGAAGCGCCGGCCGCGCCGGTTGCAGAGCCCGAGGCAGCGCCGGAAGTCAGCGAAGCCGGCACCGAGCGTCGCCAGCCCCGCACCCGTAACCGTCGCCGCAGCGAGGTTGCTGCAGCTCCCGACGAAACTGCAGAAGCCCCGGCTGCTGAGCAGCGTCCCGAGCGCGCTGAACAGCGTGAGCAGCGCGCCGAGCGGACTGAGCAGCGTGAACAGCGCGGCGAACGGACCGAACAGCGTGAACAGCGCGGCGAACGGACCGAACAGCGCGCCGAGCGCACTGAACAGCGTACCGAGCAGCGCGAACAGCGTGCCGAGCGCACTGAACAGCGTACCGAGCAGCGCGAACAGCGTGCCGAGCGCACTGAACAGCGCGAACAGGCCGACTCTGGCGATCAGTCCCGTGAACGTCGTGACTCCCGCGGCCGCCGCGAGGACACCAACGACCTCGAAGACGGCGGCAACCGCCGCAATCGCCGCAACCGCCGTGATCGCAACGATCAGAACGAACGCAGCGACCGTCGTGGCGCTCAGGACAGCAGGGACGGCAACACCCGCAGCGACCGCTTCCGCGACCGCAACGAGCGCCGCCGTGGCCGTGCACAGGGGCCGGATGTTGACGACATCGAGGTTACCGAAGACGATGTTCTGCTCCCCGTAGCAGGCATCCTGGACGTCCTGGAGAACTACGCATTCATCCGTACCTCCGGCTACCTCCCCGGTGCAAACGACGTCTACGTTTCCCTGGCACAGGTCAAGAAGTACAACCTCCGCAAGGGCGACGCCGTCGTTGGCGCCATCCGTGCACCCCGCGAAGGTGAAGACCGCAACCAGCAGTCTTCGCGCCAGAAGTTCAACGCCCTTGTTCGTGTGACTTCGGTCAACGGCAAGACTCCTGAAGAACTCAAGGACCGCGTCGAGTTCGCCAAACTGGTGCCGCTGTACCCGTCCGAGCGCCTGCGCCTGGAAACGGACCCCAAGAAGATCGGTCCGCGTGTCATCGACCTCGTGGCTCCGATCGGCAAGGGCCAGCGTGGCCTGATCGTCTCCCCGCCCAAGGCCGGAAAGACGCTCATCCTGCAGTCCATTGCGAACGCGATCACCACCAACAATCCTGAGGTCCACCTCATGATGGTGTTGGTTGACGAACGTCCCGAAGAAGTCACGGACATGCAGCGCACCGTCAAGGGTGAGGTCATTGCCTCCACCTTCGACCGTCCCGCAGACGACCACACCACGGTTGCCGAGCTCTCCATCGAACGCGCCAAGCGCCTCGTTGAAATGGGCATGGACGTTGTGGTGCTCCTGGACTCCATGACCCGCCTGGGCCGCGCCTACAACCTGGCAGCACCGGCCTCCGGCCGCATCCTGTCCGGTGGTGTGGACTCCGCAGCGTTGTACCCGCCGAAGCGCTTCTTCGGCGCCGCCCGCAACATCGAAAACGGTGGCTCACTGACCATCCTGGCAACGGCGCTCGTAGAGACCGGCTCCAAGATGGACGAAGTCATCTTCGAGGAGTTCAAGGGCACCGGCAACATGGAGCTCCGCCTGTCCCGCCAGCTGGCAGACAAGCGCATCTTCCCGGCCGTGGACGTCAACGCGTCCGGTACGCGCCGCGAAGAGAACCTGCTCTCGCCTGAAGAAGTCAAGATCATGTGGAAGCTGCGCCGCGTCCTTTCAGGCCTTGAGCAGCAGCAGAGCCTTGAGCTGCTGACCAACAAGATCCGGGAGACGCAGAGCAACGTCGAGTTCCTCATGCAGGTTCAGAAGACGACGCTCGGAGCGAAGTCGGACAACGACAAATAGCTGTGCTCTAACCGCTCAAAATATGCCGGCCCCGCCCCTACGCCGGGTAGCTTGCGATCTGCGATCGCAAGCTACCCGGC
>NZ_JBFRFP010000029.1:0-57971 GCF_052114885.1 Paenarthrobacter sp. 2TAF44
ACCCCTCGGATGGACAGATCCCACTCCAGGACACCCTTGCGGGGCCAGTCACTTACCGAGTCACATCCAAGGGGCAGCACGGCCAATACCCACTCTGCCAGCCAGTCCCAGACCAGCCACAACAATCCTCACAGTCACTTATGGCCCATGTTGGCCGCCCAAAGGGGCCATAAGTGACCCCGCGTTGCTTTAAGGAATGACGACGATGTTCTGGCCCTCATCTGCGAAAACTTCGTACGTCCGCAGGGGCTTCGCTCCCGTGGTGGAACACCCGGTTTCCAGCTCAAACGAGTGCTGGTGGAGTGGGCACATCACCACGCGCTGATCAATGGTTCCGTCCGCGAGGGGGCCCCCTTTGTGGGGGCACACCGCGGAGACAGCCCGCAGGCTCCCATCCCGAAGCCGGAACACCGCAACCTGCTCGCCGTCGATCCCGAACGCCCTGCCTTCACCGAACGGAATTTGGTCCACTGGCCCTATGACGTGTGGAATCTTCATCGGACCGGTACCTGCGGGAGTACCGTCAAGGGCAGCGAGGTCCGGAATTGGCCAGGCGTTAGCGGATCATCCCGTTCACTCCACGGATCCACGTAGTTGTCCACCGACTCCTGCATCGCCTCATCCAAGCGTGCGGCGATGCCCTCCGAGTCGTCCAGGATGACGCTGCGAAGATGCTCAATCCCTACCCGGGGAACAAACGCGTACGTCCGTTCCAGCCAGTTCGCGTTTTCACGGTAGTACTGCATGAAACGACCCGCCAGGAGCGTGACTTCCTCGGGCGTATCCACCGTGACCAGTAGATCGCCCTTACGGATGTGGGCGCCGGCCGCTCCCCCAATATAGATTTCCCAGCGGCCGCCCTCCACCGCCACGACCCCAACGTCCTTCACCAAGGACTCAGCACAATTCCTCGGACATCCGGAGACCGCGAGTTTCAGTTTTGCCGGCGACTCAATTCCCTGGAAGCGGGACTCTAGCGAAATTCCCAAACCTGTGGAATCACCCGTCCCAAAGCGGCAGTAGTCCTTCCCCACGCAGGTCTTCACAGTGCGGAAACTCTTCCCATAGGCGTAGCCGGACGGCATGTCCAGATCGGCCCAGACTGTGGGGAGGTCTTCCTTGGCAACGCCCAGGAGATCGATGCGTTGGCCACCGGTCAGCTTGATCATGGGAATGTTGTGCTTCTCCGCGACGTCGGCGATCCTCCGGAGCTGCTGCACGGACGTCACGCCACCCTTCATCTGGGGTACCACGGAGAATGTGCCATCGCGCTGGATGTTGGCATGCACGCGATCGTTGATGAATCGGGCATCGCGCTCGTCGATGTACTTGTCCGCCAGCATCATCTTCATGAGCGAGGCCAGACCCATTTTGGATTTGGCGTCTTCCGCTCTGTCGGGTGCCAGGGCAGCGAAGACCTGCGAAACCGAGCGCAGCCCAAGCTCCCGGATCCGGGACATCAACGCAGCCTTGTCCAGCGGAATGCCAGGGACGTAATAGCTGGCTGCGGGGTCTTCTTCCACGGAACCGTCGGCCGCCCACTCCACCACCTGCGTGACCAGCAATTTGCAGGAGCCACACCCCTTGCCTGCCCGGGTGGCGTCCATGGCGGCTGGTACGGAGCGGCACCCACCCTGTACAGCCGAGACGAGTGCCCCTTTGGAGACTCCATTGCAGTTGCAGACCTGGGCAGAGTCAGCCAGTTCCGCAACACCCTCCTCGTCAGCAGGCGAGCCGAGATCGAACATCAGCGAGAGCCGCTCCTCCGGCAAGGGCAGTCCCTGGTCAAAAGCCTGGGTCAAGTAAGCAACCTTGCGGCTGTCACCTAGGAGGGTAGCGCCCACCATCTTGTTGTCCCGGATGACGATCGACTTGAACACGCCCCGGCTCGGTTCCGAGAAAACAATGTGCTCGTCCGTGTCGAGTTCCGGTCCCGGCAGGCCCATGGAAGCGACGTCGACGCCGGCCACCTTCAGCTTGGTGGCGGTCCGGGATCCAAGATAGACCGATGAACGATCCACGCCGGTGAGCTGGTCTGCCAGAACGGCGGCCTGCTCCCACAGCGGAGCCACCAGCCCATAAACCTCTCCCCGGTGTTGCACGCACTCCCCCACGGCATAAATGTCCTCTTCGTCCATGACCCGCAGGTGGTCATCCACCACGATGGCCCGTTCCACGGCCAGCCCACTCACCACGGCGACATCAACGTTGGGCCGGATGCCGGCAGTAACAACCACCATGTTGCAGCCCAGCTCAGTGTCATCACGCAATCGCACACCGGTGATCCGGTCCTTGCCCAGCACCGCGGTGGTCCGGCTTCCTGTGTGGACCTCGATGCCCAGCGCCTGGACGCTTCGCCGCAGTATTGCGCCGCCGTCGGGCCCTAATTGCGCATTCATGAGGTGGCCGCCTGAGTGGACCACCGCCACGTCAAGGCCGTAGGCCTGCAACCCGCGGGCCGCCTCCAGCCCGAGCAATCCACCGCCAATTACTACGGCTCGGCGATGATGCTCATGCTGGGCGAACTGGACCATCTTGCGCGTATCGTCCATGGTCCGGAACGTGAAGACCCCGTGGCGCACTGATCCGCTGGGTGTGTGCAGGCCATCCATCGGCGGAAGGAACGAGTGGCTTCCGGTGGCGATAATGAGGACATCGTAAGGAACCACCCTGCCATCGGCCGCGAAGACGTGTTTGCTGTACTTGTCTATGCGCTCCACCCGCACGCCGGCATGGAGGGTGATGTTGTTTTCCTGGTACCACGGCAGGGCGTTGAGGAAGATGTCCGCATCGCTTTCCTCACCGGACAGCACGTGGCTGAGCATGATGCGGTTGTAGTTTCCGTACGGTTCATCCCCGAACATAGTGATCTCGAAAGCGTCTCCACCGGCGCGGGCGAGGATTTCCTCAACAGTGCGGGCACCGGCCATGCCGTTGCCGATGACCACCAGTCGCCTGGCCATCAGTGCTCCACCATGCCCAGGTCCACCACCACGGAACCGCGGACACCGGCTGGCGCCGCGATGAACAATTCGATCATCGAGCCGCCCTCGATATCTTCCACAACCCTCAACGGGACGTGCACGTCGCCTTTGGCGCCGATTGGGAAATACCGCATCGGGACGCCGTCGCGCATGAGGACGACCACGATGAGTTCGGAGCTGGAGTTGCCGCCGCGGAAGTAGAGCGTCTGGTTCACGACGCCGTCCGGGACAAAGTGCGCGAGCTCGCTATGGAGGGGAACCGGCTTTTCCATACCGATGCCGTCAAACGGGAAAATGCCTTGGAGGAAGAGGTTCTTGGAAATCACGGAAAGATCCTTTCGGCCGGCTTCCTTCCATGGTGCTCCACCGTTGTTTCAGGACGCTTGATGCCGTGTTTCCATAAGCAGGACAGAGCGTAACGATCCCTTTGCGAACAACTCACCCCGGAGGCAACGGCCTAGAGCAACTCGCCATCCTGCATCCCGTAGCGGACCCAGCTACCCACCGAACCGGCCGCGGAACAGCGATCGAACCACTCCCCCAGTGCGCGGTCGTGGCTCACGATGACCAGTGTCCCGGCGAAGTCTGCGAGCGCAGACTCCAACTGTTCCACGAGCACCGGCGCGAGGTGGTTGGTGGGTTCGTCCACGATCATGGTCTCGTAATTGCCGAGGAGCAGCCTGGCCAGGGCTAGCCTGCGTTGCTGTCCGGCCGAGAGGCTGCCCACGGGAACGTGAAATTCAGCAGGCCGAAACAAGCCAAGGCGCAGCAGGGCCTCGGCATGTTCGTCGATGTTTCCTCCCAGCCCGGCGGCAAACGCCGGAAGCAGACGGAGCCCCGGACGGGGCGGAACGTCGAGTTCCTGCTGCAGGTACCCGACCGTGCCTTGAACGGCCAAGGTCCCGCCTTCGGATTCAAGCGTCCCTGCGAGCACAGACACCAGTGTTGATTTTCCTGCGCCGTTGGGTCCGGTGATGAGGACCTTTTCCCCGGTTTCAACGCGCAGGTCAGTTGGCTTCAGGCGCCCCGGAACGCTGATGCCGCGTGCTTCGATGGCCGGTCCAGCGGTCTCCTCCAGCTGAAGGTCAAGTTGCGCGGCGAGCTTTAGCGGCACGGGTGGGCGGTCAATGGGATTCTCTTCGAGGCGCCGGAGTCGTTCCTGGGCGTTCCGCACTTTGCTGGTGGCTGCGCGCTGCCAGGTGCCCTTTTTGAAGCCGGTCGCAAATTTGTCGTTGTCGCGCACCCTGCCATAGCCCATGCCGCCCGAAACCGTGGCCGCCTGGAACCGCTCGGCGGCCATGGCATCGAGCCATTCTTCGTACTGCTGCACCCAACGGGCTCGCTGGGCGGCTTTCTCGCGCAAGTAGCCTTCGTAGCCGTTGCCATAGCGATTGACTGACCGTCGTTCAGCGTCGACTTCGATGACTGTGCTGGCTACCTTCCGCAGCAGGACACGATCGTGCGAAACCACCACCACGGTGCCTCGGTGCGCAGCCAATCTCGATTCCAGCCAGGCCGTGCCGTTCGCGTCGAGGTGGTTGGTGGGCTCGTCCAGGAGCAGGGCTTCGGCCGGATCGGCCAGCAGGCACGCGAGGGCAACGCGCTCCTGCTCGCCGCCGGACAAAGATCCAAGCGTTCGACGCCGGTCCAGGCCTCCCAGCCCCAGCCGGTCAAGCGCTGCTTCCACCCGGGACTCGGCGGCGTACCCCTCACGGAGTTGGTACTGGGTCTGCAGGCTTCCGTAGAGTTCCAGGGTTTCGGGGTCCGCATCCGCCAGTTCCCGCTCCAGTTCGGTGATGCTGGCCTCGAGCGCCCGCAACGCTGTAAGCGACGCGTCGATGGCGTCCCCCACGGTGAGCAAGGTCGGAAGTCCGTGTGTTTGGGCGAGATAACCTACGCGGTAGCCGGAAGTCCCTGCCAAACCTGCCGTGCCGTCGTCGGGCGTTTCCACGCCGGCCAGCAGGCGGAGAAGGGTGGATTTTCCCGCCCCGTTTTCTCCGACAATGGCTACGTGTTCGCCGTGATCGATGGTGAGGTCAACGCCGTGGAAAAGTTCTCGGTCCCCATAACCGTGGGAAACGCCGGAAAGGTGAAGATGGTCAGTCAAGAGGTGTCCTCGCAAAGTCCGCAGTGAATGGCAGGGAACCGCTGAGGGCACTGCCGTAGTGGGTACTGGGGATGCAGCCGGATGGAAGGGCTGCGCTCAAGACTTCATCGGTCCAGACTGCCCGGGGAACGAGGGCGCGTCAAGTTTCAGGCTGGAGCGATTGCCCGTTTCCCCGGGCCCCTTGGCACGCGCGCACCATTCCACCCGCAAAGATAGTCTGGTCATATGGGCACCATTTCGACGCGGACGAGGCTTTACCAGTTCAATGCCCTGGACGCCGTGGCCGTCGCTGCCTATCTGGGATTCACGATCTACTTCACGTTTGCGGGCGAATCCGTGGAGCGAATGATGCTCCAGCTTTTTTCAGACCCTGCCACAGCCTCGTATGCCGTTAACGCACTCTTCTATGCCGTCGTCGGGGTTTTCGCCTTGGCATCCGCCTGGCGCATAGTCGGCCGTGACGTCAAGATCCTGGGCACCCGCCCTTGGTTCACTCTTGGCATGGTCCCACTTGCGGTGGTGGTCATGCTGATCCTCACGGCACTCCTGGTTGCGGCGACCGGTACTGCGCAGACTTCCGAAAACCAGTTGGGCATCCAAGGCCTGCTCCAGCGTGTGCCGGCCTGGCTCATGGTGCCGCTGCTGGTGGTCCTGGGGCCGTTCGTAGAGGAGTACTTGTTCCGGCACCTGCTGATCGGCAAGTTGTCGCAGTATGTGAACATCTGGATCTGCTGTGCCCTTTCGGTGGGAGTTTTCGCATCGATCCACGTGGTGGGCAGGGAGGGTCTGGTGTTGCCAGCCCTTGCGCCTTATCTCGGCATGGCCCTGGTGCTGGTGGCGGTCTATGTGTGGACGGGAAAGAACCTGATGTTCTCCTACTTCGTCCACGCCGCCAAGAACCTCCTGGCCGTGGTGCTCATCTATGCGATCCCGCCGGACTTCCTCCCCCACTAGCAAACAGGGGCATGCCGAGACACGAGTTCTGCATCAGCGGAGGCCGTTACTAGACTCGGACTGTGAACAACCAACTCCCTGCCAAGGTTTCCGACATCTTTGACCCCTCACGCTGGCGCACCGTTTCCGGCTTCGAGGACTTCAAGGACATGACGTACCACCGGCAGGTTGAGCGTTCCACGGACGGGACGGTCAAGGATCTCCCCACTGTCCGCATCGCGTTTAACCGCCCCGAAGTGCGCAACGCGTTCCGTCCGGGCACTGTGGACGAGCTTTACCGGGCCATGGACCACGCCCGCATGACTCCCGACGTCGCCACCGTGCTGCTCACGGGCAACGGACCGTCGGAAAAGGACGGTGGGCACTCGTTCTGTTCGGGCGGCGACCAGCGGATCCGTGGCAGGGACGGCTACCGCTACGCCGAGGGTGATACCCAGGAAACCATCGATCCCGCCCGCGCTGGCCGCCTTCACATCCTGGAAGTCCAGCGCCTGATGCGGACCATGCCCAAGGTGGTCATCGCCGTCGTCAATGGTTGGGCAGCGGGCGGCGGACATTCCCTGCATGTGGTCAGCGACCTCACTATCGCCTCCCGTGAACACGGCAAGTTCAAGCAGACCGATGCCACGGTGGGAAGTTTCGACGCCGGATATGGCTCTGCGCTGCTGGCCCGCCAGATCGGGCAGAAAGCCGCGCGGGAGATCTTCTTCCTGGCCCGCGAATACTCCGCTGAGGACATGGTCCGGATGGGAGCCGTGAACGAGGCCGTGGACCACGCGCGGTTGGAGGAAGTCGCGCTCGAGTACGCGGCTGATATCGCCCGCCAGTCCCCCCAGGCAATCCGCATGCTGAAGTTCGCCTTCAACCTGGCCGACGACGGCCTTGCCGGGCAGCAGGTCTTCGCAGGGGAAGCCACGCGCCTGGCCTACATGACGGATGAAGCCGTCGAGGGCAAGGAAGCCTTCCTCCAGAAACGCGACCCCGACTGGTCCAACTTCCCCTACTACTTCTAGGACATCCCTGTGGACATCGATCCCGTACTCAAAGCACTGGCCGCTGCCCTGCATGGCGAGGGTCCCGCCGTCGAAATTGTGGTTCACGAGGACGGACGGCCGGAAGCCGTTCCGGTAGAGACCGGCGTGGAAGAGACTGCAGTGGTGGTCCGAACCTCCGGCTCCACCGGGACGCCCAAGGCGACTGTCCTCACTGTGGATGCCCTGGCTGCGTCCTCTGTGGCCACGGCCATGGCATTGCGCGGCGAAGGCCAGTGGCTGCTCGCGCTCCCCCTTCAGTACGTGGCTGGCGTGCAGGTCCTGGTTCGCTCCCTCTACGCCGGGACGCGGCCCTGGGTGATGGATCAGTCGAACGGCTTCACGCCTGAGGCATTCACGGCTGCCGCCGAGGAACTGACGGACAAGATCCGCTTCACCTCGCTGGTACCCACCCAGCTGCAGCGGCTCCTGGACTCACCCGCCCCGGAAACCCTTGCCGTGCTGCGCCGCTTCAATGCCATCCTGCTGGGCGGCGCGCCGGCTTCGTCCGAGCTGCTGGCAAACGCCCACGCGGAGGGACTCCACGTTGTCACCACCTACGGCTCGGCCGAGACGTGCGGCGGGTGCGTGTACGACGGCGAGCCCCTGGACGGCGTCGAGGTCCGCATCGGCGAGGGCGAACTGGAAGGCCGCATCCTGCTAGGTGGCGAGACGGTGGCGGCGGGCTACCTTGACGCGCCGCGCGCGACGAAGGCCGCGTTCTTCGAAGAGGACGGCGTGCGCTGGTACGTCACCGGCGACCTCGGCGAAGTTACCGGCGACGGCAAGCTCACCGTCCTGGGCCGCGCCGACGACGTCATCATCACCGGCGGCGTCAAAGCCTCCGCCGCGTACATCCAAAGCAAGCTGGAAGAGCTCGACGGCGTCAGCGGGGCTTTCGTCGCGGGTGTCCCGTCGCGTGAATGGGGCCAGGCCGTTGCAGCTTACGTGGCCATGACAGATCCATCGCCGGAAGGCATCAAGGGCTTCACTTCCGGAGGCGAAGCCGCACTGGGCGTCCTGGCGCCGAAGACGGTCCTGGCGGAGAAGGAATTGCTCATGCTGCCCAACGGAAAACCGGACAGGCTGGCCATGATCGACCAGCTATCCGCCGCGCATCAGGGACAATAGAGAGGTTCTGCCCTCATGACTCCGACTAAAGATCAACGCGAAACACACGAGGTACTGCACGTGGCGACAGCTGCACAATGGATTCAAGGAGCCCGGCTCCGCACACTGCCCGCGGCCATCGCGCCCGTACTGATCGGTTCGGCAGCGGCGTTCGAGCTCCATGCTTTCCGGCTGCCGAACGCGATCCTGGCGGCGCTCGTGGCGCTCCTTCTCCAAGTCGGCGTCAATTACGCCAATGACTACTCGGACGGCATCCGTGGGACCGACGAGGACCGGGTGGGGCCGCTGCGCCTGGTTGGTTCCGGACTCGCCAAGCCGGAGCAAGTGAAGTGGGCGGCCTTCGGATTGTTCGGCGCCGCCATGGTGTGCGGGCTGATCCTGGTCATCATTACCCAGACCTGGTGGCTGATCCTGGTAGGCCTTGGTTGCGTCCTGGCAGCCTGGGGCTACACGGGCGGCAAGAACCCCTACGGCTACCTTGGCCTGGGCGACGTCTTCGTCTTCGTGTTCTTCGGGCTGGTGGCAACGCTCGGCACCACGTACACCCAAGCGGGGCAGGTCAGCCTTGCTGCCGTCATTGGCGCGATCGGTACGGGGCTCATCGCCTGCGCCCTGCTCATGGCCAACAACGTCCGGGACATTCCCACGGACACGGCGGCCGGGAAACGCACTCTGGCCGTGCGTCTTGGAGACAGGCATGCCCGCGAGAGCTACGTGTTGATGCTGGCCGTCGCCATCCTGCTGGTGATTGTGCTGGCGCCCACCAAGCCGTGGATGTTGATCGTTCTCCTGCTGATCCCCGCCTGCCTGATGCCCGCTTGGCTCATGGTGAACGGCAAGAAGCGCAAGAGCCTCATTCCCGTGCTCAAGCAGACCGGCCTGATCAACCTCGGCTACAGCCTGCTGTTCTCGCTCGGCCTGATTCTGAGCCGCGGCTTCTAGGTTTCCCTACTGGGAACCTTTTCCTACTTGGAACCCGGGCGTTTGTCGTTGTTGACGGCGATGTCCGGGTTCTGCTCCACGAGGCTATCCTCTGCCTCGGCGTCCTCAACCTCACCAGCGGTGCGGATGGGCTTGGCCCGGCCGGAAAAGCGTTCCCGCATGGCCGCAGTGGCGGCGTCGCGCTGTTTCTGGAAGAAGAGGTAACTGATGGCGAACGCGATCAGTCCCGCGAAGACCACGGCCAGGATCCAGCCCACCTGCAAAAAGGCGAACAGGATGAACAGCGGCACGAACAGCGCCAAACGGATGAGGGAATACTTCAGGAAAGCCACTATCCAAGTTTAGCCGCCCGGATGGTTGCACTCTGATCACAGCCGGAACGGGGCGTCCAGTGAATGCCTTACGGCGACTAGACTTGGTGCATGCTCCGGGTTGTTGGCGTCGTCGTCGTCCTTGTTATCTTCGTCTACGCCCTCGTGGACGTGATACGTACGGATGGCAGGTTCACACGCGGCATCTCCAAACCCGCTTGGATCGTCGTCATGATCCTCCTGCCCCTCTTGGGTGCCGTCCTCTGGTTCATCTTCGGGCGGCCCTACGGCAAGCCCTCGGCGCAGCCCATCCGCCGCCACCCTACCGCCCCGGATGATGATCCCGAGTTCCTCCGCAACCTGGAAACCCGCCGCCGGAACACCGCCGAAGAAGAGCGCCTCAAGAAGCTCAAGGCAGAGCTTGAAGCCAAGGAACGGAAGCTCAAGGGTGCTGATGGCGCGGAGGGCAGCCAGGGCAATAAAGCCCCCGGATACAAGTCCGGCGATGCCAAACGCGGGGAGCCGGATACCCATGGCACCGACGAACTGAAGTAGGGAACATGGCCCAGCAAGCTGATGGATCACGGCAGTCATTTACTTCCGCATCCCCCAGCGGCGGGCCACCGACTCTTGCACATCCACCCATTGACGACGTCGTGCGGCCACCAGGTCCAGCACTGCTGTCCAGAATTTTGTGGGTAGCCAGCTTTGTCGCAGGAGTCGCAGTAGTCATCACCAGTCTCCTCGCCCGCGACTCGCACCTGGACCGCCTGAAGGGTGTTATCGCAGGCAAGCTCCCCGATGGTGACGCCCTGGCAGTCGAGGGTGCAACCGCCGTCGTGTTCCTCGGAAGCCTGGCCATGCTTGCCCTGGTGGTCGCGATGGAAGCGGTCCTGCTGGCTGTGGCCTTCAAGCGCCGCAGCTGGGCGCGGTGGCTGCTTGCACCGCTGATCCTCCTGCACGCCGTGGTCACCGTAATCACCGCAGATTACGTCGTAGCCCCGGGAGGCGCGGGCGTCCTGTCCACCGTGCTGCTTGCCGTCCAGTACGTCTTGGCTGCGGCAGGCCTGATCCTTTTGTTCCTGCCCTCCACCACAGCATGGTTGCTCAGCGGACGCCGACGCGCGACGGAAATCTAACCGCGCCCACTGTGGCTGAACGCCAGCGAGGGGGTCGGCCTCGAAAGCGGTCTGCTCAGAGCCCGGAGTATGAGTGCAGGCCGTTGAAAACGGTGTTGACGAGTGTGAAGTTGATGATCACGCACGCGTAGCCAACGATCGACAACCACGCTGCGCGGGTTCCCGTCCAACCGCGTGTAGCCCGTGCGTGGAGGTATCCGGCGTAGACCACCCAGATAACGAACGTCCACACTTCCTTGGGGTCCCAGCCCCAAAACCTGCCCCAGGCCTTCTCAGCCCAGATGGCACCGAACATGAGGGTGAACGTCCAGCCGATGAAAGCGATCGCGTTGATGCGGTAGGACAGGTTTTCCAGGCTCAGCGCGTTTGGAACCACCCGCATGAAGCCAAGCTTGTCAGCGCGGCCGGCGGCCAGGTTCTTCTGCCGGTACGACTGGACCAACTGCAGCGCGGACATGGCGAACGTCAAGGTAAACAGGGCCGAAGAGAGCACCGCGATGGAAACGTGGATGATCAGCCAGTAACTCTGGAGGGCCGGAACGAGGTGGCCCACCGGCGTCCAGAAGGACACCGAGGCAGCCACCAGCATGATGATGGCCAACCCGATGACGAACGTACCCAGGAACCGCAGGTCACGGCGGATGAGCACGATGAGGAAAACGGCCACGGCTACGAATGCGCCGGTGGTGAGGAACTCGTACATATTGCCCCAAGGCACCCGGCCTGCGCCCAGTGCACGCGTCACAACGCCCGCGCCATGAATGAGCACGCCCAGTACTGTGAGTGCCACAGCCACCCGGGCGGGCACGCGGCGTTCGGCGCCGTACTTCATGTCGCCTGCCGCGGTGCCACCCTCAATGGTGAGGCCCGACGTCGGACGCTCGGCACGGCCAGCCGGCCCACCGGCGTCGGGGCCTCCCAAGCTTCCGCTGGCGCGGCCAGCCGCCACGGCAACCTTCACTGCAGGAGCGCTGGCAGCAGCCTTCGCGTCGATGGCACGCAGCGCCTTGCTGCTCTTGGCCAGGTCCCAGGCAAACGCGATGAACGCCACGGTGTACGTGCCGGCGGCCAACAGCATGAACAGCTCGCTGTACTGGCCCAGGGTTTCGTTGATGACGGGCATTACTGGTCCTTCGAGGTTGGGGAAGAGACTGTGGGGGTTGGTGCCGGCATATCGGAGTCAGTGGGGATCTGCCATTCCCGGGCAAAAAGTTCACGGAGGGCTGCTGCTTCGCCTGCGAGTCGATGGTCTTCGCCTCGGGCCAGCAGGCCGTATTCCACCATGGTGCGGCCGTCCTGGTGCGTTCCGGTGCGGACCCAGACGCGGCGGCGGTTAACGTAGAGCGAAGTGACCAGGCCAGCAACGGCCAGGAGGCCGAAAATCAAGGCGTACAACTGGCCAGGGTTGTGGTGGACATCCATGCCAATGTACTTCTTGACGCCATCGAAGGTGATGCTGCCTTTGCCGTCCGGCAACGTTTTGGTCATTCCTGGGGCCAGCGTGATTCCGCCGGCTTCAAGCTTTCGGCCATTGAGCTGTTGGAGATTCCTGACGTCCAGCTCGAACACGTTCTGGGGAACGCCCTTGTCCAGGCCGAGGTCGCCGTAGTAGGAATCCAGGCTCAACTGTGGGTTGAAGAGTTCGGGACTTGCGCTGAAGGAGATGCCATTTTCGGACTTGAAGGCCGTGGGCAGGAAGAAGCCTTGGAACGCCAGCTGGTCCGGTTTGCCATCCGGCACCTTGATGACCACGGATGAGTAGTAGTTATCGCCCTGAACCTTGGCTGTGACCGGCCCCTGGAAAGCAATGTTGCCTTCGCCATCGCGAACAGTGACCACGGGTGCGTAGCCGTTGCCGGTGAGGTAGAGGCTGGTGCCACCCAGTGAAATGGGATCGTTGACCTTGAGGGTTTCCTTCTTCGCCGGAGAATCCGGATTTTCCTTGGTGGTGACCTCGGCCGTGTAGTCGATGGGCTGGCCGATCTTTTTGGGCGACTCGCGATCGAAGGTGGCCTCAAACTTGTCCAACTGAATGGAGTAAGGCTGGAGCCAGCTGCTTTGGAAGTTGGTGCCTGGCGTGAATTGGTCGTAGCCCACCAGGGTGTTGACGAACGTCTCACCTTCCACCAGGATCCGCTGGCCGCTGTACCCGAAAAGGCCGCCGATCGCCACGGAAACCAACACGCCGATCAGCGAAGTGTGGAACACCAGGTTCCCGACTTCCTTCAGGAAGCCGCGCTCGGCACCCAAGGACGGGAGGTCGCCGTCGACGTCCCTGACCTCCACGCGGTAACCGCGCTTCTTGAGCAGTCCAGCAGCATCGTTGATAGCCTTCGACGCCGGAATCCCGGCGTCGGCGGGCAGCGCGAGCGTGCCGTACTCCGGCAGGCGCGAAAGGCGCTTGGGAGTGCGCGGCGGCTGCGACTTCATCGCTTTGTAATGGGCGATGGCACGCGGGGTGACGCAGCCGATCAGGGAGATGAACAGCAGGATGTAGATGGCCGAGAACCAGGCCGACGAGTAGACGTCGTAGAGCTGGAGGGCATCGAGAAGCTGCCCGTAGGAGGGGTTGTCCTTGATGTACTGGGTGACAACCGCAGGATTCGCTGCGCGCTGCGGGAACAGGGACCCCGGCACCGCGCCCACAGCCAACAGGAGGAGCAGGAACAACGCCGTCCGCATGCTCGTCAACTGGGTCCAGGCCCACCGAAGCATGCCCAGGATACCGAGGGACGGCAGCGCGGCCTCGGACTTGGCCTTTTGCAGTTTCCCTTCCGCTGTGGTCGTGCCTTCAGCGGCTGGTGACTTCTTCTTGGCTTTCACGGACTCGCTCATCAGATTGGCAACTTCACATCGGTTTGGAACCAGTACTGCAACTCGGTCACCCAGGTTCCCCACACACCGGTGGCCATCAGGATGCCGAGCAAAATCAGGATGCCTCCGCCAAACCGCTGGATCGCCAGGCGGTGTGTCCGGAAGAAGGACATGACGCCCATGCCCCGCCGCACGGCAAGGGCGATCAAGAGGAACGGGATGCCCAGGCCAAGGCTGTAAACGAAGGCCAAAAGCGCACCCTTTGCCGCCGACGATCCGCCGGACAAGCTCAGCAACTGTACCGCGGAGTATGTGGGCCCGATACATGGGGCCCAACCCAGGCCGAATGTCAGCCCCAGGAGCGGCGCGCCCCATAGGCCGGCCGGAGGCTTTGCATGAATTTTGGCGTCACGTTGCAGCCAACCAAAGCCACCCATGAAGACGATGCCCATAAGGATGACCAGAATGCCCAGCAGTTGGGTGATCCAGGCGTTTTGCGGGCCAGTCAGGAGGGTGCCGAGTTGGCCAAACGCACCGCCCAGGAGGACGAAGATTACCGAGAAGCCCAGCACAAACAGTCCAATACCTGCCAGCATCCGGCCTCGCCGCTGCTTTTGGAGGTCGACGCCGGTCAGTCCCGTGACGTAGCCGAGGTAACCGGGGACGAGGGGCAGGACGCACGGCGAAAGGAACGAGACGAGTCCCGCCAGCAGCGCAACCGGCACGGCAAGCAGTAAGGATCCATTCAGTATCGTCTCGGCGAAAGGACTGTTCATCGGTACTACTCAGCCACTGCGGACGTAATGAGGGCCTTCAAAGTGCTCTTCTCAATTTCGCCGAGGACACGGGAGGCAACTTTGCCCTCCTTGTCCAGGACCAATGTGGTGGGCACCGCACCCGGAGGAACGATTCCGGACACGGACAGGAGCACGGCACCGTCTTTGTCGTTGAAGCTCGGGTAGGTGAGGTTGAAGGTCTTGTCGAAGGCCTCCGCCGTGGCTTTCTCGTCACGCAGGTTAACGCCGAAGAATTGAACGCCTTGGTCCTTGAACTCCTGGTGCAGGGCTTCAAGCTGGGGAGCTTCGACGCGACAGGGGGCACAGGCCGCGAACCAGAAGTTCAAGACCGTGACCTTGCCCTTGAGGTCTTCGGGCTTGACCGTGTCTCCGTTGAAGAGTGTGCCCTTGAGCGCCACGGGTGCAGCGCGGTCCGCTTTGGCGAACTCGGTGACGGAGCCATCCCCGGCTACATAGTTCTTGTTATCGCCTTTTCGGGCTTGCTCTGCGAGGGAGTCCTTCTGGGCGCAGGCTGACAGGCCCATGGTAAGTCCTGCCAACAGGACACCACCGGCTGTGAGCACGCCGCGGCGCGAGAGGTTGTTATCCATCTGTCTACGCCCCCGGGGTGCTTGCTGCACCGGGAAGGAGCACCGCAGCAGGTTCGCTGTATTCGACCCGCACAATCTTGCCGTCGCCGTCCAGGGTCAGGGATGTCAGGGAGGTCAAGGTGCATTCACGCTTACGGGGGTCGTGCGCCAGCCGGCGGCCCTCGGCGGACAGACGGGTGGACCAGATGGGAAGCTGATGGCTGACAAGGATCGCCTCAGCGCCGTCGCCACCCAGTTCGATTGCCTTGACCCGTGCGTCTTCAACAGCAGCCAGGACCCGCGCGGCTTGCTCTTTGTAGGGCTCGCCCCAGGACGGGCGCAGGGGGTTCCGGAAATAGAACCAGTGCTTGGGCTTCAAGAATTCGCTGCGGGTGGGGTGGAGTCCCTGGAAGTGGTTCTCCGCTTCGATGATCCTCGGGTCTGTATGGATCTCGAGATGGAGTGCCTCCGCAGTGGGCATGGCCGTTTCCTGGGCGCGCGTCAGCGGCGAGGCTACCAGGTGGACAATCCTGGCACCCTCGCTTGCGCGGACGGCGAAGTGCTCAGCCAGCATGCGTGCCATCTCCCGGCCCCGCTCGGACAGATGGAATTCAGGCAGCCGGCCATAGAGGACGCCATCGGGATTATGGACCTCGCCATGGCGAAGCAGATGGACAGTTGCTTGGGGCATGTTTACCAGTTTCTCAAAGAAGCGGGGCGATCCGAAATCTTCTACCGCTAGTAGAACTCAAAGTTTTCCAGAAATGTTCCGTAGAGTTGGAATAAAAGATGCATATGCATGTTTATACTAGACACGAAGCTCGGTTGACGTTTCAAGTAAATGCATCAACCAGTCGACCGGGCAAGCCAGCGGTACCTTCCACTACATACAGGAGCAACATCATGATGACCCTTCCCGCCAACGTCACCACCGGCATCTGGACCCTCGACGCTTCCCACAGCGAGATCGGCTTCACAGTCCGCCACGCAGGCATCAGCAAGGTCCGCGGCGTCTTCAAGGATGCCGACGCCACCCTCGAAGTTGGCGAGACGCTGACCGACTCGAAGGTCAACGCAACCATCCGGACCGCCAGCTTTGACTCCGGAGACGTCAACCGCGACGGCCACGTCAAGGGCGAAGACTTCTTCGATGTGGAGAAGTACCCGGAGATCACTTTCGTCTCCCGCCACGTCAAGGCAAACGGCGACGGCTTCGATCTTGTGGGCGATCTCACCATTAAGGGCGTGACCAAGGAAGTTTCCATCGAAACCGAATTCAACGGCGTGGCAGTGGATCCCTTCGGCAACACCCGTGCAGGCGTCTCCGGCGAAACCACCATCAGCCGCAAGGAGTTCGGCCTGACCTGGAACGCAGTGCTTGAGGCCGGCGGCGTGCTGGTCAGCGACAAGGTTGTCATCAACCTGGAACTCGCGTTCATCGCACCGGCAGCTGCATAACTCCACGGCAGTTTCAACAGCAGCTTCCACGGGAGTTTGCAAGGCAGTCCCGAGCAAACGGCGCCCCACCACAGTTCCGCTGTGGGGGCGCCGTTTCGCGTACTCAGAAGTCACCCTGCGATTATTCGGCAAACAGCCTGTAGTTAGCTGCGAAGTAGCTCCGAATTTCCTATGCATCCTTCAACCTGCGGTCTAAAGTGATGCCATGAGTAACCCAGATGAAGCACCAGAGCCTCAGCAGCCCGGCGCCCAGCCTCCGCAGCCCGGCAACGTTCCTCCTGCGGGTTACCAACCGCCGCAGGGCTACCAACCACCCCAGGGCTACCAGCCGCCGTCGCAACCTGGCCAGTATTCGCAACCCGGACAGTATTCGCAACCGGGACCGGGTCAGCCGGGACCGGGTCAGCCGGCGCAACCAGGACAGCCGGGTGGTTTCCACTTCGAAATGCCCACCGACGGACCCCGCAACTTCAATGACGTCCTTCCGCAAGGTGGTTTCTCGGGCCTCTTCAAGACCATGGGCCTGCCCACCGAGCTCAAAGTGTCCTACTTCATTTGGGTGATCTCGGGACTCCTGGGGCTCCTCTTTGGCCTCATTGGGCTTTTCGCCATCATCGCAGCGTTCGCTTTCATGCCAGGAGTTGCCGCACTCCTTCTGGTTCTCCTGATCATCAGCCTGGCTGTTGCAGCCGCCCAGATAGTGCTGGCCATGAAGATGAAGGAAGGGAAGGAATGGGCACGCCTTGCCCTCACCATCCTTGCCGCTGTTTCGCTCTTGCTCGCCATCTTTGGCTCCATCAACGCCGGCGGACCCGGTGCAGGCCTGGGTGGCAACTGGTTTGGTTTCCTCGTCAGCGCGGTGGCCGTTGTGCTGATGTGGTTGCCGAACTCGCAGCTGTGGTTCAAGGCAGTAAAGGGCGCCGTCTAACCCCCTGAAGTACCGCCGTCGGGCTCTCATCCGAGCCGCCCTGACAGGTGTACAAGGCCGTGGTGGTCCGTTGGGCCACCACGGCTTTCATCATGAAGGCGTACGCCATCGTGATGATTTCACCGCCAAGCAGCAAATTCCTGCGTGTGATCATCCGCAGCGCCGGATCCCGGAGGTACGGTGGAAGCAGAATCAGGCTGGGGGCAGGGTCTTTTTGCTGATCCCGGCAGCCGCACCAGCAGTCGAACAAGCAAAGGAATGCCATGAGCAACCCTCCATACCCGCCGTCCAACACGGGGGACGCCAATTCGGGCGACGCGAACAAGGGCGACGCCAACAAGCCTGAGCAGCCGGGCCAGCCATCCACGCCCCAGTATGGCCAGCACGCACCGCAGTACGGTCAGCAGACTCCCCAATATGGTCAGCAGCCGAGCGCTCCACAGTACGGTCAGCAGTCCCCGGGCGCTCCACAGTACGGTCAGCAGTCCCCGGGCGCACCCCAGTACGGTCAGCCCCCGGCTCCCCAGTACGGCCAGCAGTCGCCACAGTTTGGTCAGCAGTCCCCGTACGGCCAGCAGCCTTCTCCCTATGGTCAGCAGGCCCCGCAATATGGCCAGGACACCAACTGGCCCAGCCAGCAGCCAGGTCCCACAACGGTTCCGCAGCTGGTCAACATCTCCTTCTGGATGATCATCGCAGCGGGCATCCTGTCTGCCATCAGCTCACTCATCCTGGCCACCACGGGCTCGGATGCCTTCATCAATTCGATGCTCCAGCAGGCGGCACAGCAGGGCACTGAATTCCCGGAAGGCTCCATCGAAGGCATGCGTGGCGGCATTGTCGTCGCCGCGATCATTGGGGCCATCGTGTCCCTGGGCCTTTATGCATTGGTTGCATTCCCGGTCCGCAAGGGCAAGAACTGGGCCAGGATCCTGGGCACGGTCTTCGCGGCGATCTCTGTCCTTGGCCTCGCCGGACTGTTCCAGTTCGGTGCCACGTACGGCATCCTGCAGCTCTTGGTGATCCTGCTGGGAGTTGCCGCAATCGTCCTGCTGTACCTGCCGGCGTCGGCTCCGTACTTCCGCAAGCCGCAGCCGTTCGGCAACCCTTACCAGAACCCTTACGGCCGCTAAGCCGCCAAGCTTCTTGTAATAACGTCAGCGGGCGCGGACCCGGTAAGGCTAGACAGCCTGACCCGGTGTTTGCGCCCGTTGTGCGTGGTAGGCGAGGATCTGCAGCTCGGTGGCCATGTCCACCTTGCGGAGGTTCACGTGCGGCGGAACCTGCAGGAGAACCGGAGCAAAGCTCAGGATGCTCCGGATCCCTGCAGCGATGACGCGATCGCAAACTGCCTGGGCAACGGTGGCCGGCAAAGCCAGAACCACCATGTTGGTGTGGGTGCGTTCCAGGACGCGTTCAAGTTCCGCTGAATCGCTGACCCGCAACCAACCCACCTCGTTGCCGATCACCATGGGGTCTGCGTCGAAAATAGCCACGACGTCGAAGCCCCGGGACTCGAAGCCGCCGTACCGCGCCAGCGCCTTGCCGAGGTTACCGGCACCGACGATTGCGACCTTCCAGTCGTGCGTCAGGCCAAGGGCTGCGGCAATGTGACGGCTCAGGTACTGGACTTCATAGCCCACCCCGCGGGTTCCGTACGAGCCGACGTAGGAAAGGTCCTTGCGGAGCGTAGAGGAGCTGACGCCCGAAGCCTCAGCCAACGCGTCCGATGACACACGTTCCACGCCTTCGGCCAGGAGCGAGTTGAGCGCGCGCAAATAGAGAGTCATCCGGGCCACAGCCGCGGGCGGGATCTGCTTGGCGGCAGGTTCGTTGTCCCCGCTTGTTGCCCCCGGGGACGGTTCCAGCGCAGTCACGGTTTTCTCCATTGCGTCGCTTGTTGTTCCACTCTATGGCCCTTGGCCGGACTCAACAAAAGCCGGTACTTCCGGGTAACAGAGTCCCCCTGATCCTCAGCTTTCAAGGACTCTTTTCAACGTACGGGTCAGGCGCTGCTCGTCGATCTTCCAAAAGTCGCGCTGGACCCCATCCACCAGCACCACTGGAATTTCCTCCGCGTAACGCTCCTGCAATTCCGGGTTACCGTCGATTCCCTGCTCGGTCCACTGGACTCCCAGCGCCGAGGTAACACGCTCGACGGCGGCACGCGCCTCCGTGCACAGGTGGCAGTCAGCTTTGGTGAGGAGAACGACGTCGGGAATAGCCATGACACAACGGTAACCGCCCCAACCCTCTCTCACATCCTGACCGCTTTCCCACCGATGCTCTCTCACATCCTGACCGCTTTCCCACCGATGCTCTCTCACATCCTGACCGCTTTCCACCAACGCTCTCTCAAATCCCGACCGGTTTCCCACCGATGCTCTCTCACATCCTGACCGCTTTCCCCAACGCTCTTGCACATCCCCACGGGGCAGCCCCACCGTGCGCCCTCAACGCCGGGGCCTGGCGATTGACTAGACTCAAGGCATGCCCGACGAGAAGAACGCCGCTGTGGTCGCCGACGCCAAGGTTCCGCAGCACACCGGCGAAGCCGCTTTCTTCGACGTCGACAACACTTTGATGAAGGGCGCCAGCCTCTTCCATGTGGCCCGCAAGATGTACGAACGCAAGGCCTTCACGCTGTCCCAGGCGGCTGGCTTCGCGTGGAAGCAGTTCAAGTTTGTAATGCGCGGCGAGAACATGGACGACGTCCATGCCGTGCGCGACTCAGCCCTGACGTTGGCCGCCGGGATCACTGTGGAGGACATCAAAGCCCTGGGCGAAGAAGTTTATGACGAAATGATCGAGTCCCGGATCTGGCCTGGAACCAAAGCGCTCGCCGAGCAACACCTCCGTGTAGGCCGGAGGGTATGGCTGGTGACGGCGACCCCCATTGAGGTTGCCACCGTGATCTCCACAAGGTTGGGGCTGACGGGCGCGCTGGGAACTGTCGGCGAAGTCCATGACGGAATGTATACCGGCAAGCTTGTCGGTGACATTCTGCACGGCCCGGCCAAAGCCATCGCGGTCCAGCTCATAGCTGACCAAGAAGGCTTGGACCTGGACCACTGCTGGGCTTACAGCGACTCCGCCAATGACATCCCCCTGCTCACTATGGTGGGCCACCCTGTGGTCATCAACCCCGACTCCAAGCTGCGCCGGCATGCCCGCGACAACAACTGGCCCGTCTACGATTTCCGATCCGGTCGCCGTGCAGCAACCCTGGGGCTGAAGGCGGCCACCGTGGGCGGTGCCATCTACGGGCTTTGGCGCGGATTCTCAAAGTTCCGCGGGCCCCGCTAGCCGTTCCTCTCTCACATCCTCACGCGTTTCCACCGTTCCTCCCTCAAATCCCCACGCGTTTCCAGCGTTCCTCTCCCACATCCTCTGGTGCTGCTGGCCTACCTGTGGATAACTTCTGCACGCTTAGCGGCTTCCAAGGAACAATGCGGGTATGCAGAATTCGTTATTCAACCAATCCAGCCCGCTCTTGGGACCGTTCAGCCTGAACGACGCCAAGGCAGCGGGCATCGATCCTTCAGACATTTGGCGCAGCAGTAGCATCGTTCCCGTTAGTAGGGGTCTGTACCGGCCAACTGACTGGGATTTTGACCTTTCCTCAGCGGCTCGTTCCCTCTCCTCGGCTAGCCCTGGCGCTTGGATCTCCCATACAACGGCAGCCAGGCTCCATGGTTTTGTCTTGCCGGCGTGGCTATCGGATTCAAATGAATTGCATTTGAGCAAACCGCGACGTCTGCCGTCGGTCCGGCGCAAAGGCATCATAGGGCATACTGAAACGCTCTTCGAGGGAGAAATTGAGCAAGTCCAAGGGATTTGGATGAGCACTCGAGCCCGAACATGGCTGGACTTGGCGCGTCGTCTCCCCCTTCATGACCTCGTATGCGTGGCAGATCAGTTGATTCGCATTCCACGGCTGAATCTTGAGGGGCGCGATACACCGTTCGCCACTGCCGAAGGGCTTCGGAGCATGGTCGAACGGCACAAGAACCGTCAAGGCGTAGTCCGGGCACGGGAAGCCCTGGACCTCATGCGCGTCGGGGCCGACTCAGCTCCAGAGACTTTGCTTCGTTTAGCCATGCTCGACGCCAACTTGCCCGAGCCTCAGCTCCAGGTGATGCTCCGCGCGGACGACCCGTTCTCGCCATCAGCAGACTTGGGCTTCAAGAGCCGTCGCCTCGCGATCCAGTACGACGGCGGCCATCACCTTGAGGAGGAACAGATCCATAGCGATCGGCGCAGGGATAAGGCATTTAGAGCAGCGGGGTGGACTGTCCTCGTTTTCGGAAAAGAGGACCTGGCGGACAACTTTGGCAACGCCGTTCTGCAGATCAAGCGGGCGCTACGGACTGCATGGATGGACCCATCCGTTGCATCCGGGTTTGCCAAGAACGCGACGTGAAAGAACGTCCGGGCACAAGCGTCCCGATGTGAGAGAACATCCGGCCACAAGCGTCCCGATGTGAGAGAACATCCGGGCAGAAGCGCCACGACGTGAGAGAACATCCGGCCAAAAGCGTCCCCGACGTGAGAGAACATCCGGCCAGAAGCGTCGGGATGTGAGAGAACGTCGGGCCAGAAGCGCCGCGATGTGAGAGAGCAAAAATGCCCGCCACCTTGGAAGGCAACGGGCATTCACGCTTGGTGAAGTATCTCTACTTCTTATTGCGGCGCTGGTGGCGAGTCTTGCGAAGCAGCTTGCGGTGCTTCTTCTTGGCCATACGCTTGCGGCGCTTCTTAATAACTGAACCCACGAAAGTTCCTTACAAACTAGATGAAGGTCCTGTCTGTTGGAACGGATCCGCGGACTAGCAGCAGACAGTACAACTGACAGATTCTTACATTGACGTAAAACGTTCCTTAACAGAGTACCGCTTCAAAGGGGCACCCCGTGACCACGGTCCGCGGGACGGACCCCGGCGCCCTCAGGCTGTCTCCGATTGTCCGTCGACCACAGCACCCTTGAGGTACTGGGCCACGGCTTCTTCAGGCACCCGGAAGGAACGGCCAAACCTGACGGCAGGCATTTCCCCTGAGTGGACCAGGCGATACACAGTCATTTTGGAAACACGCAGGACCTCGGCTACTTCAGCCACAGTCATGAAACGCGCATTCGAGAAGTTAGTCTCCGCGGACATTTCCCATATTCCTTTGCTCTCAGCCGGACAGGACACCCCCAGTAGAACGGTGTGCCGATGCTGAGCCATCAAACAACCATGTGCTAGATACTCTAGAGGCTGAAGTGACCAATGTGAAAGCATTTCCGCTAAGTGGGACTCTACTCCCTGGCTACTCCCCCGCGACCAGCCGGCGCTTCCGCGCAGACGAAGCAAGCTGTTCCAGCACCGAAGCGGTGACATCCCATTCCATGCAGGCATCCGTAACGCTCTGGCCGTAAACGAGCTCCTGCTCCCCCGCGAGTTGCTTGGTCACATCCAGGTTCTGCGCCCCTCCCACGAGGAAGCTCTCCAGCATGACGCCAGCAATCGGCGAAGTCTCCCCCGCCTCAAGCTGCGCACCGATTTCCAAGGCAACTTCAGCCTGGCGGTGGTGGCTCTTTCCACTGTTGGCGTGACTCGCGTCCACAATCAAGCGCGGGTTCAGCCCCTTGGAGCCGAGCTTGGCCGAAGCAGCTGCAACATCGTCGGCAGAGTAGTTGGGGCCCTTGCGCCCGCCGCGCAGGATCACGTGGGTGTCCGGGTTTCCGGAGGTGGCCACGAGAGCCGCGCGGCCGTCGTCGTCAATTCCGAGGAAGGCTTGTTCAGCGGCAGACGCGCCGCAGGCATCGATGGCCACCTGGAGGTCGCCGTCGGTTCCGTTCTTGAAGCCGATGGGCATGGACAGCCCGGAGGCGAGCTGGCGGTGGATCTGGCTTTCGGTGGTACGGGCGCCGATCGCACCCCAGGAGACGAGGTCGGCCATGTACTGCGGGCTGATGGGTTCCAGGAATTCAGTGGCGGTGGGCAATCCCAGCGCGGTGACCTGCTTCAGGAAGCCGCGGGCTGCCCGCAGTCCTGCGGCAATATCGTGGCTGCCGTCCAGGTGGGGATCGTTGATGAGGCCCTTCCAGCCGACTGTAGTGCGGGGCTTCTCGAAGTAGGTCCGCATGACGATCAGCAGGTCTTCCTTGTGCTTCTCCGCCTGGCTGACCAGCCGACGCGCGTATTCCAGACCGGCCTTGGGATCGTGGATGGAGCAAGGCCCGACGATTACCAGCAGGCGGTCGTCCACGCCGTCCATGATGGCCCGGACTTCATCTCGGCCACGGTCGACGACGGCAGCAGAGCGGGCGTCCAGCGGCAACTCGGCGATGAGGTCCTGAGGGGCCGGAAGCGGCTCGAAGCGGGCCACGCGCAAGTTGGAGGTGGCGGGCTGGGAAGCTTTCCCGGCAGCGGGGAGTGCCTCGTTATCGAGTGTCTCGGTGGATTCTGCAGCGATGCTGGTCATTTCTGGGTCCTGTTCCGGATGCGGAGCGGGCCCCTTTTCAGAACCCGCCGGATATGGCGAAGGGCAGAGAATAATCTCTGCCCTGCTGGCTCTGAAGGAAAGTTGGATGCGTGTCAGTTAGACGCGGGCCCCTCCAGAGCCAACGAAAAATACGCATACCAACGGTTAGTCATAGCCACACCATAGCCGCGGTTCGTCAAACCGGGCAAATTGGGTCCGTCATGATGACAAAAGTTTGCGAAGGAACTGGAGCTGCTTGATCCACTGGTGCTCCTGGCCGCCCTCGTGGTTGTTGAAGCGGTAGACCTCAATGTCCTTAACGGGCCCACCTCCCGAAAGACCGTAATTGTTAAAGCTCGCAAACACGGTTGACGGCGGGCAAATGTCGTCCATTTGGGCGGCTGAGAACAGGGCAGGCACTGTGGCTGCCCGGCCGAGATGCACGCCATCGAAGTAGTTCAGCACGGCAAGCATGGGCTCGTACTTGTCGCGGTGCCGCCCCAGGAAGCCGGCAATTTCGGGGTATGGCCCGCGTGGCGCGATGTCGATCGCACGGGGAAAGTCCTGCAGGAACGGGACGTCGGGCAGCGCGGCGATCACGCCGTCGAGCCTTCCGGCCACCAGCCCGGCGGCCGCCACCGTGATGCCACCACCTTGGCTGATACCGGCCAGCACCACTTTGGAAGGGTCGACGGCGGGATGGCTCTGCGCCGCTTCTACCGCGCGGAAGGCGTCTACGTAGACCCGGCGGAAGTAGTAATCGTCCTGATGGTCAGCGCCCCGGGTCATCAGGCCTGCATAGTTGATACCGCCGGCTGACGGATGCGGATCCGGGGTGTCACCGGACACGCCCCCGTAACCCTGGCCGCGGGTGTCCATGATGAAGTGGACGTATCCAGCCTGCGCCCACCGCGTGTTCTGGTTGACCAGTCCGCGTCCACCGGAGTAGCCGATGTACTCCACCACGACGGGGAGCTGCTGTCCCGCTTCAAGGTGCGAAGGAACGTGGAGCCAGCCCTTGATGCGGTCCCCACCGAAGCCGGAGTACGTGACATCGAAGGTGTCGATGACGCTGAGGTAGTTGTCAACGGGCTCGAAAGCAGCATTCAGCGGCAAGGCCCGGGCCTCAATGATGGTGCGGTCCCAGAAAGCGTCGAAATCAGCAGGAGGAACTGCGCTGGAGGTGTAGTTACGGAGCTGCTCGAGGGGAAGGTCGAAGAGAGGCATGAGGACATCCTACGTCATGGGAGTGTGTCGCCCGTCACGGGGACGGGAAGCTAAAGAGGTGTGATGGAGAGGTTCCGGTACGCCGCCCGCAAAGGGGCCATCTGGCGGATTCCGAAGTAGCCGCCGCCCAAGGGTTCCTGACTGGTGTCCACCCAGTCAAACAAGGGCAGGCCATTGATCGAAAAGGCCACGCGAGGACCATCTTTGATGACTTCCATCCGATAAAACCCATCCGCGTCTTCGGCTGGAGGAAGTGGGTCTGCTCCCTGCGCTACAAGTTCGAAGCCGGCACTTTTGCGCAGGTTGCACGTCCGGAAGGCCCGCTCCGCGGCGTATTTGTGGCGGAAGTAGGAGATGTGGAGCGCGTCCATATCCCCTGAGTGGTACTGCGGGTAGAAGCCAGTTCGCTGAGCCAAATCGGGAGAGAACAGATCCTTGCCCCCGTGTCCGCGCGCGGAGAAGAACACCATGGCCAGGCCTGGCTCCTCAAGCGGAAGGAACTCCCACCTGATCCGGACACGGTCCGGGAGTTCCTCGGGGCACCAGAGAGTCCAGTGGGCGTGATCTCCGTGTTCCTCGGGATCGAGGGAACCGGAAAGAAGCAGGGCTGTGCTTTCTGCGGGAGCCGGCCCCGAACTAGCGATTCCCTCCGGGGCCAAGGCCGGCCCGCCGTCGTCGTACATTTCCAACTGAACCGGCCCCTCCGCGACCCAACCAGCGATATCCGAGGGACACCGCAAAGGGTTGGAATACATCAGGCCTTCGCCCCCATGTTAAGAGCGGCCACCAGTCCGTAGCCGAGGGACTCAAGCTGCTCCGCGACGAAACCGGCAATCCGCTTGGCTCCTTTCTCGTGGAAGTGAGTATTGTCCTCAAGTCCCCCTGCCCAGTGCGCATGCTCTCCGGGAGCGAAGTGGAAGAACAACTCCCTGGACCCCTCCTCGCCCAGCTCCTGGTAGAGCGCGCGGGTCCATTCATTGAGGTCGATGAGGTCCGAGCCAAGCTCTGCCGCCAACTCGCGAACCACCAGAGGATATTCGCCCAGGGTGACGTCGAGGCGTCCGTGCGTGAAATGCCGGCGCTCCACCGGCGTGCACAGAAGGGGAATGCCGCCCTTGGAGCGGACGTCGGCCAACATTCGCTTCAGATTGTCGGCGTAGCCCTTCCGGGCAGCGAGATGGGCGCGCTTTTGGTCGTTGTGCCCGAACTGGATCAGCACGAGATCGCCCTTCACGGTCTTGCCCAGCAGTTGGTACCAGAGGCCTTCATCGCGGAACGATTCCGTGGTGGCACCGCCCTTGGCATAGTTATGGACCGCAGCCCACCAATAGGTTTCGGGCGCGAGGTGGGCTCCCCAACCGCTCATCGGGTACTCGTAACTGGGGCAGGCTGCCACGGTGGAGTCGCCCGCGAGGAGGACTTTCATGATTTTCCTTTCGTCAGCCGAAGCCTTTAACCCTTAACCGAACCGATCAGCATTCCCTTGGCAAAGTGCTTCTGCAGGAAGGGATAGAAGATGAGGATGGGCAGGGTTGCCACCACGATCACGGCGAACTTGATGCCTTGCTCCGGCGGGATGTACGACGGATCCACGTTGCCGGTGCCAAGGAGATCCGAGGCCGCCGTGACCTGGCGCAGGTACATCTGCAGGGTCCACATGTTGTTATCGCTCAGGTAGAGCAAGGGAGACATGAAGTCGTTCCAAATACCCACCGCATAAAACAGCGCAAACGTGGCCAGCACCGGCTTGGACAGCGGCAGCAGGATCCGCCAGAGGATGCCGATCTCGGTGGCGCCATCCATCTTGGCCGATTCCTCGAGTTCGGCCGGGAGTTCCTGGAAGAAGTTCTTGATGATGATCAGGCTGAACGGGTTGATGGCCGCAGGCAGGATGAGCGCCCAGTAACTGTTCAGCAGGCCCAGGTCCTTCACCAGCAGGAACGTTGGAATCATGCCGCCTGAGAAGACCATGGCAAAAACCACCAGGGACAGGATCAGTTTCCGGCCACGGAGTCCACGCTTCGCCAACGGGTAGGCCATGGTGACCGTGAGGACCAGTTGCACCAAGGTGCCCACCAGCGTGACCAGCACGGTGGTGATCAGGGCCCGGGTAAAGGACGGCGTGGAGAAAATGTATTCATACGCCCCCAGCGTGAACTGCTCGGGCCAGACGAAGAACGCCCGCCGGGTAATTTCCGCTTCGTTGGCGAAGGATCCTGCCAGGACGTAGACGAAAGGCAACAGGGTGATGATGCCGATCAGCGTCAGGAAGATGTAGTTGGCGGCATCGAAAATCCGCCCGCCGCGCGTGTTGTGAATCTTCATTAGAAAAGTCCGCTCTGGTTGAACCGCTTGGACAGCCAGTTGGTGCCGAAGATCAGTACGATGCCCACCAAAGACTTGAAAAGCCCGACGGCGGTGCTGTAGCTGTAGGCGCCTTGGGTGATGCCTACGAAGTACACGTAGGTATCGAAGACGTCGGCCACGCTGCGGTTGAGTGCGTTGGTCATGAGGTAGATCTGCTCAAAGCCCGTGTTGAGCATCTGCCCAATGGCCAGTATGAGCATCACGATGATGGTGGACCGGATGCCGGGCAAGGTGATGTGCCAGACGCGCCTGAACCTGCCGGCGCCGTCGATAATCGCAGCCTCGTACTGGTCCTGGTCCACAGTAGCCAGTGCCGCCAGGAAGATGATGGTCCCCCAGCCCGTGTTCTTCCAGATCTCCTGAAGCACAATCAGCGGCCGGAACCAGTTGGGATCGGACAGGATATCCACGTTGGTGCCGAACAATCCGTTGACGAACTGGAACAAGGGTCCGATATCCAGGGCGAACAGCAGGAAGCTCAGCGACGCCACGATAGTCCAGGACAGGAAATGCGGGATATAGACGAGTGTCTGGACGGTTCGCTTCAGCACCGAAAGCCGGACCTCGTTGAGCAACAATGCCAGGACGATGGTCAGCGGAAAGGCAATCCCCAGGTTCAGGAAGGCCAGGATCAGTGTGTTGCCCAGCAACCTCGGAAAGTCGGGGTTGGCAAAGAAGTCGGTGAAGTTCGTCAGACCCACCCAAGGACTGCCGTTGACGCCCAGGAACGGAACGTAGTCCTTGAAGGCGATGGAAACACCGTACATGGGACCGTACCGGAACACTGCGAAGTACACGACGCCGGGCAGGAGCAGCAGATACAGCCATTTGTAGTGCGCGAAGTGGACTGCAAAGCTGCGTCGCCGCGCCGGGGCGGGCGGCTTGCTGGCCGCCCGCTCCGGGGCTTTGGCTTCGGCGACCGGGGCGGTCACTTCTTGGTGTCCTGCCACAGCTTGTTTATTTCTTCTTTGACCTTTTCACCGCCGCTGGTGTTCCACAGCTTGATGGCATCCTTTAAGCCCTGCTCGTCCAGCTGCCCAGCCAGGTACTTAATGCGGGCGTCGGCCACGATGTTGTCCAGTTGCGCACCCTTGGCGACATACGTGGGGGAAACGAAGGCCGCGGCCGGGTTGTACACGGCACTCTTGAGGTCGTTTGCCATCACTGCCACGCGGTCGTCAAAGACCTTCTGCTCGTACTCGGACGCCTGCTTCACGGGGTAGAAGTTGTTCCCCGTGACGTTGGTTCCGAGTTGCGCGTAGCTCTTGATGTCGGTGTTGACTACCTTGCCCTCCGGCGTTTCCGGCTTGATGGTGGCCGCCAAGCCCTCTTCTACGGTGAAGTTGACGCCCTCGATGCCGTTGTTCATCAGGACGGCAACTTCCTTGCTGTTGAGTTTGTCCAGGAACGTGAGGACGTTCTTCAGGTCGGCTTCGGTTTTGACGCTGGACTTGGGGATGGCAAGGAAGCCGGAGTAGCCGTCGGTCGGGTGGGCATGCAGTTCACCGTCCGGGCCCTTCAGGCTGCCTACGAAGCCCACTTTGTTCTGGAAGTCGCTCGGGTTGGCCTGCTTGAAAAGGTTGATCAGCACGCTGACCCGGGAGTCGACGTCGACAATAATGCCGCCCTTGCCGTTGAAGAAGGGCTCATTCCATTTGGTGGGATCGAAGGTGGCAAAGTCGGGGTTGATGAGCTTCTCGTCCACCATCTTCTTGATGAAGCGATCGGCCTCCAGGAATTCCTCGGTTTCGAAGCTCGGCACCAGCTTGCCGTCGCGCTCGGTCCAGCGGTTTCCGGCGCCGAACCAGGTCTCGATCATGTCGTAGGTGCTGTTGGTGCCCAGGGCGCCCCACTTGGGAATGGTGATGCCATAAGTATCGTTCTGGCCGTTGCCATCCGGATCCTGCTCGGTGAATGCCTTGGCCACCTTGTACAGGTCTTCTGTGGTCTGCGGCGCCTTCAGGCCCAACTTGTCCAGCCAATCCTGGCGGAACATCACGGCGGCGCGGATCGGATTACGAGCCCGGAAAACCCCGTAAACCTTGCCATTGACGCTGGCGTTCTGCTGGACTTCGGGGAATGTGGTCTTCAGGTTCGGGTAGTCCTTGAGTTTATCGGTGAGGTCCCAGAACGCCCCGGCTTCGGCGTTCTTGACGAAGCCCGGCGACTTGCCCTGGACCACCAGGACGTGCGGGATGTCGGAGGAGGCCAAGGTGATGTTCATCTTGTCCTCGTAGGAGGCGTTGGGCGCCCACGAGATGTTGATGTCCTTGCCTGTGAGCTCTTCAAGCTTCTTCTGCACAGCGCCATCGGGCGAGGGCGGCTGCGCCTCCAGGAAGGGTGCCATGATCTTGACGGTTGAGAGGTCCGACGCCGGCGCTTCGCCACCGCAGGCGGTCAGGGCCAAGGCGGCAGAGACGACGACGGCGGCCGCAAGCGTTGGTTTTCTACGGAACATTTTCCTACTCCACTTCTTCGGGGTTGTTGTCGATCGACGATTCCGGTGACGCGCCAGGGAAGCGCTTCAGGCTCCATAGGTGCTGCCCGTTCTCGTCTTGATACGTTTCATTAGTGCTCACACCAAGGGAATCTGCGCCTGGTTCGGGGCGCCCTTGGACACGTTCGGCATGCCCTTGGATGTCAAGGGATCGATGGAGGATGTGGCGGCCGCCCGTGGGCAGGCCTTGGCGGTCGATCTCAGGCAAGGCTGGTCTCCTTGGCAGTGGAAGGGGTGGTCGAGGTGGTGGTTGCGCGACTTGAAGCTGCAACTGCTGCCGCATGGCCCGCTTCCTTGGCAAACATGGCGTCGTCATTGGCAGTAAAGAACCTGTCGCACAACCAGCCGGTGAGATAGAGCCAGCCGCCAACGCCAAAGAAGGGCACCAGTCCCGGAAGCGAGCGGCAGGCGAATACGGCGGCGGCCGTCACAAACAGGAGGATGACGGTCCCCGCGAGGTGGCGCATGGCAAACCGGGAAGACATCAGAAAGTACTGCGGAATCGTGAGATCGTACCTGGCAAACATGGGAAAGAGGTAGCACAACGTTCCGGCGGCAAAGAGGACAGCCAGGAGGATCGCGGCCGACGCGACTTGCGAACCCAGATCCCAGCCGGCAGAAAAGTAGCCCCAGTTCAGGGCAAGGGACGCGGCAACTACCAAGACGGGAACGCCGAGGGCATTGCCCTTCCCAAAGTTCTTGAAGTACTCCTTGGCATAGCGACGCATCAAAGGCACGGCATTTCCCTGTACCTTTTCACGGATCAGGATGTGGGCCGCAGCGGTACTGGGCCCGGCTCCCAGCACCACGCCACCCAGCAGTGTGAACACGATCCACAGCATATTCAGGCAGGCGATCCATAGGAGTGTGTCGAAGAACGTGTAGGCGCGAAAACCAAATCCCCCAGAAGTCATGGCACTCCCTTTCTCCATCGTTGCAGAACTAGCCTATTTATCTGATGCCGCTGATTACCTTGCAATCTCCCCATGGTCACCGATGTCAGCCAATGGGGACTTGGCCAAAGTGCGCCAGGTCACAAGTAAACGGTTTCACCGAAATCTAGACTGACTGGTCGCTTCCAGTCAAGGTTGGTCTTGAATCGTTACATTCGCGCAGGGCTCGCGCTACACTTGCAGAATGAATGTCGGGAAAGCGCTTGCCGGTTATAGCTTGCGAGGTATAACCTGAACCGCCGGACCACTTGACGAACGCCTTCACGACTACCTTGCCGACGATGTCGTCGGATCGTTGCCAGCAGTTGCCAGCCAGCAGAGGAGAATCATGGAAATCACTTCCGCCGGGTCCGCCGAAAGTCCCAACGCCCTCAGGACTGCACCGGCAAGGATCGCTCTGGTAGGCGTTCATGGATTCGGCGCCCATCATCTTCAGAACCTGGAAAGGCTCAGGTTGGAGGGCGTGGTGGATCTCGTTGCGGTCGCAGACCCGAATCCCCCGGCCCCAGGGACGTTACCGCCTTCAACGGCGGTCCACTCCGATCTGGATGAGCTGCTTGCCGGGGGCCATCGGCCGGACGTGATCATCGTGGCGACCCCGATCCAGACACACGCCCCGTTGGCTCTTTCTGTGCTGGCTTCCTCCGCGGACCTTTATCTCGAAAAGCCTCCCGTCGCCTCCATGAGCGACTTCATCCGGCTGCAAGAGGCCGCGGCGACAGCTGGCCGCAGCGTACAAATCGGCTTCCAAAGCCTGGGCTCCCATGCACTCGCCGCACTGGAAAGACTGGCTAACGGGCAAGTTTCGGCAGACCTCCCCAGCATTGGGACGCTCAAAGGCATCACGGCCACAGGGCGCTGGGTCCGCGACCGCGCCTATTTCAAACGCTCGCGGTGGGCTGGAAGGCGAAGCCTCGACGGAATTGACGTAGTGGATGGCGTCGCCACCAATCCCTTGGCCCATTCAATCGCGACAGCCCTCCGGATCGCCGGAGCCCGAACTGCAAAAGACCTGGCCACTGTGGAGACGGATCTCTACCGAGCCAACGACATCGAGGCAGACGATACCTCCGTGATTCGGATGCGGACGGTGGACGGGCTGCCCATCACTTGCGCCCTGACGCTGTGCGCCACCGAGTCAGTGGAACCCTACGTCACGCTGCACGGGACTGAAGGAACGGCCGTGTTCCACTACACCGAAGACCACGTCACCGTTCGCACCGAAGCGGGCGAAACAACGCACACGTTTGGACGAGACGATCTCACTGAAAACCTGCTCCACCATTTGTCCCAGGGCGCTGCGCTGCTGAGTCCTTTGGATGAAAGCGGTGCGTTCATGCGTGTGCTGGAAGCCATCCGCACCGCCGAGGCGCCCGCACTCATTCCGCCGCAATACGTGGAATGGGTAGGTGAAGGCGAACAAGCGCATGCCGTGATTCATGGGATAGAAGAAATCCTGGAGCGGGCAACCAGGGCGCATGCCACCTTCTCCGAGCTCGGGCTTCCGTGGGCACGGAAGAACACTGCCGCCGCTGAGCCCCTTTTCGCCACTCATGGTGGCTCTCCCACTGCAGTCTTCCGGACCGGCGACGCCTTGGAACCGGAGCTCTCACCGCGGCCTTATCTCCACCCGGTTATGACGCCGTCAGGGATTGTGGTGACGGAACATCTGCCTGTGGACCACGTTTGGCATCTCGGCGCCGGGTTCGCCCTACAGGATGTCAACGGCAGCAACTTCTGGGGTGGCCGCAGCTATCGGCGTTCTGCCGGCAGATATCTGGATCTCAGAGACCACGGTCGGATCGATTTCCAGGGCGTGCGCCGCGAAGAGGACAAAACCACGCTTGACCTCCACTGGCTCGCTTCCGACGGCGGACTCGTCCTCGAAGAGCAGCGGAGCTATCAGCGAACGCATCTGGACCCCAACACCTGGCGACTCGATATCCAAACGGAACTTACCGCCGTCGTGGACGTCTCACTGGGCAGTCCCGGTTCCCACGGCGCCGCAGGCAGTGGGTACGGCGGCTTCTTCTGGCGCCTCCCCATGAACCATTCACCACGCGTCTTCTCCGCCGTTGCTGAGGGAGAGGCTGCTGTGCACGGCTCGGTTGCGCCATGGCTTGCGTGGACCGGAGGGTTCGACGGCGGCCCGGCCACTTTGGTGTTTGCCGCACCTGCCGAATCGGCGGACCCGTGGTTTGTTCGCTGCAGTGAGTACCCTGCCGTGGGTTCTGCCTTGGCTTGGGACACTGCGGTTGAGCTCGCTGCAGGCACGTCACTCACCCGCACAAACACGGTCTGGATCAGCGATGGAAACCTGAGCGTGGAGGCTATCGAGGAGTTGGTTGCCGGACGTTGAGCGGGTTCGTGGAGTCGCTTAGCAAACTCGCATAGCCGATTTTTTCGGAAGGCATTGTCCGAGGCCTTATATTGTCGTACCCCTCCGGAAGAGTGTTGGTATGGATCGGATTCGGGCAAGGCAAGCACGCACGGTGGTTTCGGGTGTGCCCTTGCCTGCGACTGCCATTTCCAGCGGCTCTGGGTCCGAGGGCTCTGACGTTGGGGAGTTCCTCGCCAGATTGAGCTCTTTCCGGTTGAGCAGTGATGGCGCCCGGCTGATCGATCAGATTCGTGGCCTTGAAGAGGTGAAGTCCGCGATCGCGGCTTTGCAGGCGCGGGCCGCGGTGGCGTTTGACCTGGCGCAGCGCCGGGAGCAAGCCGCCACTGGTACGCCAGCCTCGGAGCGTGGTCAGGGTGTGGGTGCGCAGATCGCCCTGGCCCGGCGGGAGTCACCGAACAAAGGCTCCCGGCTCCTCGGACTGGCCAAGGCACTGGTGTCGGAAATGCCGCGCACCATGGCCGCCCTGGAAACCGGGCACCTGAACGAATGGCGCGCCACTCTGTTGGTGAAGGAAACAGCCTGCCTGTCCGTCGAAGACCGGGCAGCGGTCGATGAGGAACTCGCCCCCGACACCGGAACGTTCGACGGCGCGGGAGACAAGACCATCATCGACGCCGCACGAGCCGCCGCTTACCGGCGGGACCCCCGCTCGGTGACCCAACGCGCAGCCCATGCCGCGTCCGAACGGCACGTCAGCTTACGCCCGGCCCCGGACACCATAACCATCCTCACCGCACTGCTCCCGGTCGCTCAAGGCGTCGCCGCGTATGCCGCCCTCACCCGTCATGCGGACTCGGCCCGCTCCGGCGGGGACACCCGGACCCGGGGACAAGTCATGGCCGACACCCTGACCGAACGCCTCACCGGCACCCCCGGCATCAGCGGCGTCAATGTGCAGCTCGTCATGACCGACCGGACCCTCTTCCAAGGCGACAGCGAACCAGCACGGCTCCAGGGCTACGGAATCGTCCCCGCCGAATGGGCCAGAACCCTCATCGCCGGAGGCAGCAACCAGACGAACGGAGCACCCGAAAGCGTCCTGACGGGCGGGGAGTCGCGAATCAATGGTCAGAGCGGAACCAGCGGCGAGGCCGGAGTTGTGAGAAAGGCCGGGGTTGTGGGAAAGGCCGGGACCGACAACCAAGCGAAATCCGGGCAGGCCAATTCGGGTACGAAACGCACGGACCGCGAGGACCTTAGGGTCTTGCTTCGCCGTCTATACACAGCACCTTCCAGTGGTGAACTGCTGGCCATGGATTCCAAAGCCCGGCTCTTCCCACCCGGGATGCGGCGCTTCATCGAAACCCGCGACGACACCTGCCGCACACCCTACTGCGACGCGCCCATCCGCCACATAGACCACGTGCTTCCCTGGCACAACGGCGGCGCCACGAGCCTGTCCAACGGCGCGGGGCTCTGCGAAGCCTGCAACCACACCAAAGAAAACCCCCACTGGAACGTGAAAACAATCCTTGGCGGGCGACATGAACTGGAAGTCAACACACCCACCGGACATACATATCAATCCAAAGCCCCACCCCTGCCAGGGCATCCGCCCGCCCCAGCCACGCCTGTCGCACGGGCAACGCACGTCGCACCGCCGCCTGCCGCAACGTGGTTCCCAGCATCGGCCTCACTTTGGGAGAGCTTCTTACTGCAGCGCCGGCCCAGCACCTTAACGAGCCCAGTACCTTAACGGGCTCGGTCAAAACTCCGCTTTCGGCCCAGCAACCAAAGAAGGAACCCAATCAGGAATGCCGAAGCCATACCCAGCGCACCGGTAACCAGCAGTGCGGTACGTACTCCGAAATCTTCCGTGAGCCAGCCGGCGAGCAAGCCTCCCAAGGCATGCCCACCCAACAGAAGTGGAAAGTAGAGGGCCAAGACCCTCCCACGCACGCTGGCGCCAGCTTCGAGTTGGACGCTGGTGCCCGCGCTGGTGAGGAACATGAGAGTCATGGAGCCAACCACCACGAGCATGACCACGAACAATTCCTGCGTGGGCATTAGCGCGGCAAGGAGCTGCGTGAGCCCGAAGAGTGCTGCGCTACCCACGATCCCCTTGCGACCCAAGTGCTTGATCCGGGCAGCCAGGAGAGCGCCAGCCAAAGCTCCCAAGGCGCTGACCATATTGAAGAGCCCAAATCCGGCGGGACCGCTGTGCCAAACACGGTCAGCGAATGCTGCAAGGATCACGGGACCGTTCATGCCGAACGCTCCCAAGAGACCCGCCAACAGCATGGTGAGCAGAAGCTGGGGCCTGGCACTCACGTACCTGAAGCCTGCCAGGATTTGTCCACGCCTATCCCGCGGTGGGCAATCAGGGGCGTGTGCGTGATGAAGCTCAGCTGGCCGAATAATAGCGATCATCACCAAGACGGCCACCCCGATCCCCGCGTTCGCCGCAAACGCGGCGGCCGGGCCAGCCTGGGCAATGACGACGCCGGCCAGGGCAGGACCGAGCATGGCGCCTAGTTGGCCTGTCGCACTGTTGAGGCCGATAGCGGCGGGTAGTCCGGCATCACCTACTACCTCATTGACGAAGACTTGCCGGGCGGGCCCATCAATGGAGCTGGTAATTCCCAAAGCAATGCAGGAGCCATAGACAACCCACACGTCCGTGCCGCCCATGGCATTCCAAACGGCCAGTCCAGCCGCCAGTAGTGCAGCAACGGACTGGCACACCATGAGGATTCGGCGCTTCGGAAAGAGATCCACCAGCACACCGCTGATAGGACCAACCACCAGCATCGGCAGGAATTGAAGTGCAACAGCCAACCCCACAGCGGCCGGGCTTCCGGTGAGCTGCAGGACTAGCCAGTCCTGGGCGAGTCGTTGCATCCACACTCCGCCACTGCCAACGAGCGAAAGCGTTACGAAGATCCGGTAATTATGGTGCCGGAGCGGGTAATACCAAGTCTCTGTGGAGCGACTAATGGCTGCTTTGGTGGAAGACCCGGATTGGGGGCGCGGTGACACAGTGTGATCGGCTCGATTCAGCAGGTTGTCGGATCCTCAGTCAGTCTTGGGCGCGGCTGGCGGCCCGGATCTTGACGGAAGCAGCGGCAAGAATCAGCATGCCGGGAACAATCACGAAGAGCGCCTGCAGCATCCACACGAAAACGACTGCCACGAAAACGGCCCCGAGGAGCAACAGCGAACCGCTCCAATCACGGAACGAATCAGCCTTGGCTTGGGAGTAGGCAAGCCGCCACTGCTGCTGTGGAGCGGGAAGATCGACGGACTTCCGGCCGGCGTCGCCCACCCAGATCACTCCGCCGCTCCAGTTGCCGACGATCCTGAGCAGGAGCACGGCGGCTGCGGCCGCGAGAATCAAGGTCGCCGGCAGAATCAGTGTCCGCCCGGGCAATTGACCCACGAGTGCGAGCAACAGGTTAAGGACAATCGCGACGGCGGCTGCCGCCGTCGTGATTCCGATCTTCCAACTGCCGGGAAGCGCACGGCGGAAGTTGCCCCAAAGGCTCCGAAGGGAGTCATCCCTGCCGCTGAGGTGCCGCTCAAGATGGGCGACGCCGGCAGCATAGGCAGCCGGCGCCGTCACCAAGGGGACGGATAGGAGGAGCACAATGACTCCGGCGAGGATGGTCTCGGAGAAGAGGGCAAAGCGGTTGACCGAAATGGCCTGCTTATCCGAAGAGGACTTTCCTGTGGTGTCCATGAAGCTCATTTTCCTTTTCCGTCTTCCGTGTCCGTCAGCCCTTGAGGCCCTGTGTTGAAACGCCTTCTACGATGTACCGCTGGAAGACCAGGAAAAAGACCAACACCGGCAAGAGCGCAAGAACCGACATAGCGATCATTGCTCCATAATCCGAGCTCTGGGTCTGGTCCACGAAAAGCCGCAAAGCCAGTGGCAGCGGGTACTTTTCGGGGGTGTTCAAGTACAGCAGCGGGCCCAGGAAGTCGTTCCAGCTCCAGATGAAGGAGAAGATCGACGTCGAGATCAATGCCGGCTTCATGAGCGGGAGCATGATGGACCCGAAGATGCGGACGTGTCCGGCGCCGTCGATGCGGGCAGCCTCGTCCAGTTCGGCCGGGAGGCCGCGCATGAACTGGACCATCAGGAAGACGAAGAACGCGTCGGCGGCCAGGAACTTGCCGATCAACAGCGGCACATAGGTGTCCACCAGGCCAAGCTGCTGGAACACGATGTACTGCGGGATGATCACCACGTGGAACGGGAGCAGCAAAGTGGCAATCATCATGCCGAAGAAGATTCCGCGGCCGGGGAAGTTGATGCGGGCAAAAGCGTACGCCGAGACGCTCGCTGAAAGGACGGTGCCGACTACTGCGCCCACGGCCAGAATCAGGGAGTTGGTGAAGAACGTCAGCGTGGACACCCCGCCGATGCCGTCCATGGCTGTGACGAAGTTGTCGAAGCTGAAGTTGTTGGACCACAGCTGGGTAGTGGAACCACCGATTTCGGAGTTCGGTTTGAAGGACGAGACCACCATCCACAGAGCCGGGTAGAGAACTACCCCAACAAGCGCCAACGCAACGATGTGGAAGATGATGCTTTTGATGCGTTTGACCGTGCCCGACTCGGACTTCGGGTTGTACTCCGGGGCCGGCATGCCGGACGTGGACTGGGTGGGGGTTGCCATGGTTGTCATTTTGAATCACCGCTGTAGTGGACCCAGGACTTGGAGGTCTTGAAGAAGATCAGCGTGATGATGCCGACCACGATCACCAGGAGCCAGGCCATGGCCGAGGCGTAGCCCATCCGGAAGTCGCTGAAACCGCGCAAGTACAGGTAGAGGGTGTAGAAGAGGGTGGAGCCTGCGGGGCCGCCTTCACCATTGGAGATGATGTAGGCCGAGGCGAAGATCTGGAACGCGTGAATGGTTTCCATCAGCAAGTTGAAGAAAATCACGGGCGAAAGCATGGGCCAGGTGATGTTGAAGAACTTACGGACCGGACCGGCGCCGTCCATCGAGGCTGCCTCGTAGAGGTCGGCAGGAATCTGCTTGAGTCCGGCCAGGAAAATCACCATTGGGGCGCCGAACTGCCACACCGTCAGGAGGATCATCATGGGCATCGTCATGGACGGGTTGCCCACCCAGCCGCCGAGGTCGATGCCGAAGAAGGACAGGCCCTCATCCACAGGGCCGGAATCGCCGAACATCGCCTTCCAGACGATTGCGATGGACACGGACGCGCCGATCAAAGAGGGAGCGTAGAACGCGGAACGGTAGAACCCCTGTCCCTTTCGCTTGCTGTTCAGCAGCATGGCGATCGCCAGCGCAGCAGCGAGCTTCAGAGGGGTGCCGAACACTACGTAGCTCAGGGTTACGCCCACTGACTGAAGGAAACGTTCGTCCTGGAAGAGCGTGGCGTAGTTGTCCAGGCCTATCCACTTGGGGGCATCGAAGAGGTTGTAGTTGGTGAAGGAGAGGTACAGCGAGGAAATCATCGGACCCATGGTCAGGGCAATGAATCCGAGCAGCCAAGGCAGCAGGAAGGTGTAGCCGGCGCGGGCGTCCGCCCCTCGACGCCGCGATGTACGCGGCTGCGAGGAAGCGGACGACTGGGAGCGCCTGCTCAGGGTTGGGGTTTGAGTCACGAGATCAGTCCGTCGGTTGGAACGCCTGGATCAGACACGAATGTCTGCTCAGGCATTCTGCTTGATGAGGTCTTCGGCTTCTTTGAACCACGCGTCTGCGGCGCCGTCGATGGTGAGTTTGCCGTAATTGAGGTCAGAGCTGACGCGCTTGAAAGAGGATTCAAGCGTGCCGAAACCGACGATGGGCGGCTCCGGAGCATCCTTGAGGTACTTTTCGATGGACTTTTCGTAGTCCACAACCAGCTTGTCTGTGCCTTCAAAGGTGGTTCCGTCGCGCTGGGTCTTGGATGCCGGAACACCACGGGAGGTCTTGAAGATCTGGCCTACCTCGGGATCGTTGACCATGAAGTCGATGAAACGGGCAGCAGCATCCTTGTACTTGGTCTTGGCGCTGGCCACCATCAGCATTGAGGGCTTGAGAAAGAGTCCCAGGTTGTCCGAGTTATCGGAAGGAACCGGCACCAGCTTGAGTTCCTTGGCGCCGCTATCGCCGAGGTAACCGGCCATGAAGTTGTCCCACGTGACTTCCGTGGCAGTGACGTTTGAGCCGAACGGGGACTTCGGCAGCAGCTGCGTCGTCTTGTCTTCGCCAACGATCGCCGGGGTTCCGCGAAGCTGGGCGGTGGTGTTCCACCACTTCTTCAGGTCGTCCTTGGAGAAGCCCAGCTTGCCTTCATCCGTGAAGGCCTGAATGTTGTTTTGGCGCAACCAGATGTTGAACATCCACCAAACACCGGTGTAGTCGGTGCCGCCAAACAACGTTCCGTTGCCCTTCTGGCCCACCTCAGCAAGGAAAGAGTTGAACTCCTTGTAGTTCCACGTTCCGTCAGGCTCAGCGATGCCCATGGCCTTGAGCTTGGCGGGATCGTAGTAGACAGCGAATGCATTGGTGCTGGTGGGTATGCCGTAGGTCTTGCCGCGGATCTGGCCCGAAGGCAGGAGGGACTTATCGAAGGCATCGGTGTTGATTTTTACGGTGCCCAGGTCCAGCAGCTGGTTCCGCTGGCCGTAGTCGCGCAGGTAGGACAAGTCCCACTGCATGACGTCCGGCAAACCACCACCAGCGGCTTCCGTGGCTCGCTTCTGCCAGTATCCAGCGAAGTCAGTGAAGTTTCCGTTGACCTTGACATCCGGATTCTTGGACTCGAAGAGTGCAATCGCCTTGCGGGTGCGCTCGGCACGGTCGTCGTTGCCCCACCAGGTGTACGTGATGGTCACAGGGTTCTCGGCTGAACCCGCCTTGCCGGACGACGAAGACTGGCCGCAGGCGGACAGGAATGCCGCAGATGCAGTGCCAAGGGCAACCGTGGTGAGGAAATTCCTTCTATTGATCATGAGAGCCTCCTTGCTCAGTTGGTGCAAGCCTTTCGGTTCCCCACCAGGGAGAGTGACGGCGCTTACACTCGTTCTGAATCGATACAATATCCCCTATCGAGGATCTGGGCAAGCGTTTTCCAAGATCCTCGCCTAACCTGATAACAGTCAAGCTCCAGAGTTATCCCGCACTGCCGAACCTGACAAAGGAGTCACTTTGCCCTCCCCTGAACTTTCCCGAGACGCATCCAAGCGCCCATCCGAAAGCCCATCCGAAAGCCCCTCCGGAGCGCCCTCTGTATGGAACAGCATCAACGGCCTCGCCTACGGCGGCGACTACAACCCTGAGCAATGGCCGGAAGACGTCCGCCGTGAAGACATCGAGCTCATGAAGGAGGCGGGGGTCAATTTCCTGAGCGTCGCCATCTTCTCCTGGGGCCTGCTGGAACCCGTGGAAGGCCAGTACGATTTCGACTGGCTGGACGACGTCATGGACAACCTCCAGGAAGCGGGCATCAAGGTGGCACTGGCTACGGCTACGGCATCACCGCCCGCCTGGCTGGCCAGGAAACACCCGGAAATCCTGCCGGTGACAGCGGAAGGAACAAGGCTGGAACGCGGCTCGCGGCGCCACTACACGCCGTCGTCCTCGGTGTACCGCAGGTACGCAACCACCATGACGCGGGTCATCGCCGAACGCTACCGGAACCACCCGGCGCTGGCACTGTGGCACGTGGACAACGAGCTCGGCTGCCATGTTGGCGAGTTCTACGGAGAAGAGGACGCGGCCGCATTCCGGGCCTGGCTTGAGCGCCGGTACGGATCCATTGAGGCACTCAACGAGGCTTGGGGAACGGCTTTCTGGTCCCAGCACTACGCTTCATTCGAGGAAATCATCCCGCCCGGAGCCGCCCCCACCACGCTTAACCCCGGGCAGCAGTTGGACTTTGCACGCTTCAATTCATGGGCGTTCATCGATTACTACCGCGCCCTGCTGGCGGTTATCCGCGAGGTCACGCCGAACATCCCCGCCACCACTAACTTCATGGTTTCCAGCGCCACCAAAACCCTGGACTACTTCGATTGGTCCAAGGACATGGATGTGATCGCGAACGACCATTACCTGGTGGCTGCCGATCCTGAACGGGAGATCGAACTTGCCTTCAGCGCGGACCTCACGCGCGGCGTGGCCGGCGGCGAGCCGTGGATCCTGATGGAACATTCCACGTCTGCGGTCAACTGGCAGCCCCATAACCAGCCAAAAATGCCCGGGGAAATGCTCCGCAACTCCCTGACGCATGTGGCCCGCGGCGCCGACGCCGTCATGTTCTTTCAGTGGCGCCAAAGCAAGGCCGGATCTGAAAAATTCCACTCGGCCATGGTTCCGCACGGCGGACGGGACACACAGGTCTGGCGCAACGTGGTGGAGCTCGGCGATGCCCTGTCCAAGGTGGAATCCGTGAAGGGTTCCCGTGTGGAATCGCGGGTTGCTTTCGTCTTTGATTACGAAGCATGGTGGGCCTCCGAGCTGGATTCGCACCCAAGCCACGACGTGAAGTACCTGGAAACCATGCGCGCCTTCCACCGTTCCCTCTACCTGCGTGGCGTCACTGCGGACTTCGTCCACCCCTCCGACGACCTCTCCGGCTACGATCTCATTCTGGTCTGCACCCTCTACGCCGTGACGGACGCTGCCGCCGCCTCGATCGCTGCCGCAGCAGAGCGTGGTGCAACGGTCCTCATCAGCTACTTCAGCGGCATCGTGGATGAGCTGGACCACGTTCGGTTGGGTGGCTACCCGGGTGCTTTCCGCGAATTGCTGGGTATCCGAACCGAGGAATTCCACCCGCTTTTCCCGGGCAGCACACTCACACTCAGCGATGGAACAGTTGGTTCCTTGTGGAGCGAGCACGTTCACGTGACTGAGTCTGGGCCGGCCGAAGTTCTGGCAACCTTTACGGACTACCCGCTCGACGGCGTCCCTGCCCTCACGCGCAGATCCACCGGCACGGGGGCGGCTTGGTACCTCGCCACACTCCCCGACGCCGACGGCATCGATTCACTGACTGCCCGACTTTTGGAGGAGTCTGGGGTGACGTCCGTTGCACAGGCTTCTGCCGGCGTCGAACTCGTCCGACGGCGATCCGCGGACGGCAGTAGTTTCCTCTTCGCCATCAACCACACTCGGGATGACGTGACGGTGAAGGCCGACGGCGACGAACTGCTAAGCGGAGCACGCTTCGGCGGCGTGGTCCCCGCCGGAGCAGTGGCAGTTATCGCAGAGGACTAACCGAAGCAGATAGCGCCAAAGCAAAAACCGCGCCCGGGCGGATCACGAAGGATTCGCCCGGGACGCGGTTCTTTGATGCGTTGATGCCGGAAGCTAGGCTCCGATCGCGGACTTCATCTCGTCCACGGCCTTCTTACCGGCTTCCTCCGTGGAGAGCCTGTTGAACAGGACTTCCGAGGAGTAGCGCTTGATGATTTCCTGGATGGCACCTGCACCCTTGGGCGGTGCGGCCGGGGCTTCACCGAGCTCGGGCTGGATCTCACTGATGAAGTTGACCACCTTGGTGTCCGCCGTCGCCAGTTTGGGAGCGATTGCATCGCGGACGTCCGAGTTGGGGTAAACGCCGCGGTCAGCCAGCAGAATTTCGCCAGCCTTGACGTTGTTCGTCAGGAAGTCGATGAACTTGGCCGTCTCTTCAGGGTGCTTGGTCCTGGAGGATGCTGACCAGAACTGGGAAGCCTTGTACCAAAGCTTCGTATCAGCGGCCTTGCCCGTCCTGGAGGGGAAACGAAGGATCTGCAGTTCGCCGCCCGCAGCTTTCTCGAGCGCCGGCAACTGGTTGGACCACCAGAAAGCCATGCCGTTCTTACCCGTAGCGAGTCCACTCTGATCCAATGGAGCAGCCTCGGCCTCAACTATTTCCGATGCCGACGGAACAGCCTTTTTCTCGCTGAGTTCCTTCAGGAAGTCCCAGTAGCCTGCGACGTCCGAGGGCTCGAAACCAAGCTTGCCGTCCTGGGTATAGAGTGACATGCCGTTCTGACGCAGCCACACACCCAGGGACGCCTCATCGGTACCGTACGCAGCAGCCCCGTAGGTTCCCTTGGGAGAGTTGGCCGTGACCTCCGCGGCAATGCGCTCGAAGTCTTCCCACGTCCAGGTCTTGTCGTCCGGAAGAGCGACGCCCGCAGCCTTGAAAACAGCCGGGTTCGCGAGGATGGTGGCAGCGTTGATGCCTGCTGCAATACCAGTGAGTCCCTTGGAACCCTTGCCAGCATTCAGCGCGGCTTCGTCCAGCTTGGACGTGTCGATCTTGTACTTGGACAGATCCAGGAGGGCTCCACGAGTGGAGTACTCGGTGATGTACTTTTCGTCCATCTGGATGATATCCGGAGCATCGTTGGCAGCAACCTGGGTGGCCAGCTTGTCCCAGTAGCCACTCCAGTCGCCATACTCGGCCTTGATCTTGATGTTGGGATTCTCGGCTTCAAAAGCCGCGATGGCTTGCTGCGTCAATTGCGCACGCTTGTCGCCGCCCCACCAGGAAAAGCGGAGTTCCACCTTGCCGTCGGCACTCTTTTGTTCTGCTCCGCTGCCACAAGCGCTGAGCGCCAGAACGGCTGCAGCTGTGGCAGCGATGATTGCGGAGGCGCGAAGCCGCCGCTTGGACCGCTTGGCCTTGGGTTCCGATGCGTGGGCTTTGGAAGAACCTGCGGAAGCACCTGCAGGGGCGATTCCTTCACCCTTTGGAAATACCGGCACTGTTGTCTCCGATCCTCTTTGATCTTGATGCGAATGAGAAAGCGTTTTCTTGCGTGGGTTTTATGCTACAAGTCACAATCTTGTATGACAAGATCCCAGCTTGTATTACTTGCCGGGCGAAAAGCCCTGGACTTCCACTCAGTACGTCGACGTCCTATTTGATGCCGGTGGTTGCGATGCCTTTGATGAGGAACCGCTGGCCGAACAGGAAGACAAGGAACACAGGGAACAGGGACACGATGGACATCGCGAAGAGCGATCCCCAACTGGTGGCGGACTGCGAATCAACGAAAGCGCGAAGCGCTACGGGGACCGTAAACATGTCCGGATCAGTGAGGTAGATAAGTGCACCGAAGAAGTCGTTCCACGTCCAGATGAAAGTGAAGATCGTGGTGGTGGCGAGGGCCGGAACCATCAAAGGCAGAATGACACGGAGGAAAATCCTCGGGTGGCCGGCGCCGTCAATGCGGGCAGCCTCATCCAATTCCTTCGGAATGCCACGGATGAACTGGACCATGAGGAATACAAAGAACGCGTCCGTGGCCAGGAGCTTCGGCACGATGAGTGGCCAGAAGGTGTTCACCCAGCCGATCTGCGAAAACAGGATGTACTGCGGCACGATCACAACATGGAACGGCAGCATGATGGTCAGCAGCATAATTCCGAAGAACAGCTTTTTGCCACTGAACTGCAGCCGGGCGAAGGCATAGGCGGCCATGGAGCACGAGATCAGGTTTCCGAGGATCGAGCCGAGTACGACGATGGCGGAGTTGATCATGTAATGCCCGAAGGGGTGCGTCAGCGCAGACCAACCATCGGTGTAGTTGCTCATTTCCAGGTTGTTCAGCCAAAGGCCGGGTTCGCGGAAGATGAGGTCATTGGGCCGCAGCGAGGAAACAACCATCCACAGCAGCGGGTAGATCATGATCCCGCCAACGAGGATCAAGATGGCGTGCTTGATGAGTCCCTTGATGCGGGCGTTCCGGCTGAAAGCCAGGCTTCCTGGCGATTCACGGCGGCGCGGGCTTTTGCTGGTCTTGCTGCTTTGGCCCTCAGCGGCGGCGGGGAGGGTCTGGATTTTAGTCATCGTAGAACACCCAATACTTTGAAGCGATGAAGTTGATGGCAGTGAAGGCGCCGATAATGACCAGCAGGAACCAGGCCATCGCGGAGGCGTAGCCCATATCGAACTGACCGAAGCCCTTCTGGTACAGGTACAGCGTGAAGAACATGGTGGAGTCGGACGGTCCGCCGTTGCCGCCAGAGACGATAAACGCCTGCGTGAATGACTGGAACGAACCAATGATTTGCAGCACCAGGTTGAAGAAGATGATGGGGCTCAGCATCGGCAGCGTGATCCGCCAGAACTTCTGCAAGGTGGTGGCGCCGTCAACTTCGGCGGCCTCGTAGTACATGTTCGGGATCTGGCGCAGGCCCGCCAGGAAGATGATCATGGGGCTGCCGAACGTCCAGACGTGCAGCAGGATGATGGAGCCGAGCGCCGTGTTGGGATCCGAGATCCAGCCAGGCCCCTGGATGCCGATCATGGCGAGGACCTGGTTCACAAGGCCGGTGGTGCCGAAGATCTGCTTCCAAAGAATCGCAACAGCCACAGATCCGCCCAGCAGCGACGGCAAGTAGAAGATGGAGCGGTAGAACGGAAGGCCACGAAGCCCTTTGTCCAGGACCAGCGCGATCACCAGGGCCACAGCCAGTTGGAGCGGCACGCCTACCAGCACATACGTGAAGGTGACGCGCAAGGAATTATGCAGGCGGGCATCGCCGAACATACGGACGAAGTTGTCGATTCCCACCCATTGCGGTGGTTGCAGAAGGTTGTAGTCCGTGAAGGACAGGTACAACGACATCAGCATCGGACCCACGGTGATGACCACGAGGCCGATCAGCCACGGAAGCAGGAAAACATAGGCGGCCTTGTTGTCGCGGCCGTTCGCTTTCTTCTCCTCCTTGGTCATGGGCCCCTTGCGGCGGGTCATTGTGGAGAGTTCGCCGATGGCGCTCATCGCTTCCCTCCTGCCTGACCGCGAACGCCTTTCGGCGTCCCCGTGTGTTCATAAGCGGCCATGTGGTCTCCTTTGGTCATCGTGGCCATCCACGGAGTACGAGTGTGGTTGATGCTTGCCTTCCGGGACGCCGCCGTTCTCTTGGCGGTACCCCTTGACTCACCGGGATACAGGTCCTGGTAATCAGCGGCTCCGTACCAAAGTAAACGCTTTCTTGACCCATGTACAGCCTTTTGCTAATTTTTGAGAAAGCGTTTTCTGACGAAACCGCCCAGACCCGTTTACACGCGACCCGTTTACACACACCAAGAAGTCCGGCGTGCGCTTTCGCGCATCATCCGCACCGAAAAGGCAGGACACCATTGTTCCCCAAGCACGGCGACTGCCATGACCACTACTGACATGGCCGTAGCGCCCACCCGCCCCAGCGCTCTTGAGCGCTACGAGGATTGGCCCGCTTACGTTGCCCGGCATCCCTTCGCGGCAGCCTCTCCACGTGCCCAGCAGCTTGCCGACACACTCGGAGTTCCAGCTATTGGCCCGGCTCCCGAATACAGCGTGGACTCGGTAACCGAACACGACGGCGTCATCACCTCCCGCCTGTCGTGGCAGCTTGGATTCGGGCCAAGAACCTCGGCTTGGTTCGTGCGGCCGGCTGGCTCCATAGGCCCGCTGCCCGGGATACTGGCTCTTCACTGCCACGGTGGGATCAAATCCCATGGCGCGGGGCGGCTGGTGTTACTTCCACAAGACGAAGAGAACGACGCCGACGCCACCACGGGGAGCGGGTTCGGTCCCGTGCCGGCCCAGTTGCGGGAAAAGCTCTACGGTGGGCGGTCCTTCGCTACGTGGCTTGCCCAGCAGGGTTTCGCCGTCCTGGCGCACGACGCCTTCATGTGGGGCAGTCGCGGCTTCGGCCTGGAAACCGAGCCTTGGCGGACGGCCCAGGCCGTCAACGGCCAGCAGGCACTGTGGCGGGAGGCCGGCGTCGAACCTTCCGCGGCGGATCTTTACAACGCAGCAGCGGCAGACCACGAACAGACTGTGGCAAAAGCCGCGACGCTCCTGGGCAGCAGCATCGCCGGAACGGTCGCGCATGACGACCTCGCGGCGCTAGGCATCCTGGCGTCCCTCCCCGGCGTCGATCCGGGACGCCTTGGATGCACCGGATTTTCAGGCGGTGGCGGCCGGGCCATGGTGCTCGCCGCGCTCAGTCCCCTAATCCACAGCTATGTGGTCACGTGCATGATGACCACCTTCGCGTCCCTGCTGCCCTCGTACCTCGATGCCCATTCCTGGTTGCTCCACTCCCCTGGCCTGTCAAAGCTGGGGGATTGGCCCGATCTGGTGGTGCGTTCAACTGCCGGAGCTGTCCTGGTCCAGTACGCACTTGCCGACGAACTGTTTCCAGAGGCAGGAATGCGCGACGCCGATGCCCACCTTTCGCAGCGGATGCCGGCTGGGCGGTACACAGGCAGCTTTTGGCCCGAGCCCCATGTTTTTTCCACCGCCATGCAGGAAGAGGCGGCAGCTTTTCTCTCCTCCAACCTCCAGGCCAACGCAGCCCCTGGTTTCCCCACAACTGATCCCGCTAGGACAGCACTATGACTTCGCCCTCAACGGCCGCCGGCACCAACGTGGCCATTCCCAACCAACTGCCCCGGGTAGCACTCGTTGGCGTTCACGGATTCGGCGAAAGGCACCTTGAAAACCTCCGTCGGCTCGGTTCTGCCGGAATGCTTGAACTAGTAGCTGTTGCCGATCCAATGCCGCCGGCCCAGGACCAGTTGCCTCCTGAGGTGGGCGTCTACAGTTCCCTGGAGGAGCTGCTGGCTGCGGGAAGAGCCCCCGACGTCGTCATCATTTCCACCCCTATCCAAACCCACGCCCCGCTGGCGCTCACGGCGCTCGGGGCAGGCGCCAACGTTTACCTCGAAAAGCCTCCCGTGGCTTCCATGGCGCAATACGAAAGCGTGCTTGCAGCGGCGGCGAGCGCCGGGCGGCTGGTTCAAGTCGGTTTCCAGAGCCTTGGTTCGCACGCCCTTCCCGCCATTGAAAAGTTTGTGGCCTCGGGGGAAATCGGCGAGGTCCGCGGCATCAGCGCCACCGGTCAATGGCTCCGGACCAAGGGGTACTTCAAGCGCTCCCGCTGGGCCGGTAAGCGAAGCCTGAACGGTACGGATGTGGTGGACGGCGTGGCGACGAACGCCTTGGCACACGCTGTCGCTACTGGGCTGCGACTCGCAGGTGCCAGGACCCTTGCCGACGTCGAAGTGGTCGAAACCGACCTATACCGTGCGAATGACACCGAGAGCGATGACACCTCCGTGATCAGGGTCCGGACCACGACTGGCACTGTGCTGACCTGTGCCTTGACGTTGTGCGCACCCGTCCAGTCAGCGCCATCGGTGACCATCTACGGCACACTCGGGCAGATCACGCTTTCCTACACGGAAGACAGTGTGGAGGTCACCACTCCCAGCGGGATCCGGACTGAGACTTTCGGGCGGACGGACCTGTTGGAAAACCTCTTGTCAGCACGGACCGAACAAGATCTGCTCAGCCCCCTGAGTGGAGCCGGCGCCTACATGTCCGTGCTGGAAGCGGTACGAACCTCGGACGCACCCACGCTCATCCATCCAGACCATGTGACATGGCTGGGTGACGGCGACGACGCCCATGCCGTGGTGCAGGGCATCGACTCGTGGATCCGACGCGCTACGTTGGGCCAGGCCACGTTCGCGGAACTCGGGGCGCCGTGGGCGGCGAGTACCGCTGGATCAGCCCAGCCAGAACTGAAGGTCAACGGCACAGCCGTCGCCACCGTCCTGGACGGCTCCCACATCCGGCCAACTTCCTCTCCGCGCCCATACCTCCACCCCATCCGAACCCTTGCCGGCACGGTCGTAAGTGACCACATCCCGGAGGACCATGTGTGGCACCTTGGAGCAGGGGTCGCAATCCAGGACGTGGACGGTATCAATTTCTGGGGTGGCCGGACCTACACCCGCGACGCCGGAGCTTACGTCTGGCGCAAGGACCACGGCCGCGTGGTCCTTGAGTCTGCCGAGCACAGGGATAGCGCCGACCTCGGAGATAGCGCCGACCACAGGGATGGCGAGCGGCACGAACTGTTGAGCTGGGTGGGCCCTGACGGTACCCCTGTCCTCCGCGAACAGCGCGGGTGGCGCTGGGCCGCCGTCGGGGATTCCGTCTGGCAGCTGACGCTGGACTTCAGGCTCGAATCCGCCACGGGACGCCCGGTGCTGCTGGGCAGCCCCGGTTCCAACGGACGGGCGCAGGGCGGTTACGGCGGCTTCTTCTGGCGCCTGCCAAGGGTCAGCGATGCGACCATCTGGACCCCTGATTCGCGCGGTGAAGATGCCGTCCATGGCAGCATCGCGCCCTGGCTGGCGTGGTCAGGAACTTTCGACGCCGGAACGGGCAGCCGTCATATTGCAGGCGATCCGGGCCTGGGTCATCCGGCCACGCTCGTCTTCCTGGCATCCCCCCAAGCACCGGACCCCTGGTTCGTTCGGCACTCGGGCTATCCGGGTGTCGGCCTGTCCTTGGCGTGGGAATCGCCGGTGGCTGCAGAACCCGATCGCCCTGTACATCGCACAGTCAGGGTGCTTATCGCTGATGGCTTCCTGGCTACTCAAGACATTGAACAGCTCATTTCAACCCAGGGGGACCCAGCATGACCGCTCCGACTCAATTAACGCCGGCTCTGACTGCCGTCACTGCGCCCGGCAACGTCGCCGACCGAGCGGTGAAACGCCGCCGCATCATGGACATCCTGGACCGCTCGGGTCGCGACTCGCTTCTGCTCACCACCAACACGGCGCTCACCTGGTACTTGGACGGGAGTCGGGTCCATATCAGTCTGGCAGGGGATCCCATTGCCGCCCTCCTGGTGGATCGAACCGGGGATCACCTGGTGACGTTCAACAACGAAGCCGGCCGCATTGAGGCAGAGGAGCTTCCGGAGGGTGTCAACCTGCACAGTATTCCGTGGCACGGCCAACTGCAGGCCTCTGCGGCTGGGCTGGCCGACGATGGAAACCCGCTGATGGAAGCCGCTGTCACCGCCGAACTTCGCGCAGCCCGGCAGCAGCTCCTGCCCGCGGAGACAGCCCGCTATGCCGAGCTCTCCGCCGATGCCGCAGCTGCCATGACGGATGTCCTCACAGGTGCAACGCCGGAAACCACAGAGTTTCAGCTCGTCTCCGAGCTGGCCGCGCGGATTGTGGCGGTGGGTGCAGAGCCGCTTGTCCTGCTCTGCAATGGTGCTTCACGCAGCGACTTCCGCCATCCACTCGCCACGCATTCCCCCATTGGCCGCAGGGCCATGGCAGTAGTGTGTGCCCGGCGTCATGGCTTGGTGGCCAACGTGACCCGTTGGGTAGCGTTCGACGCCGGCACTCACCTGGAGCTCGACGCCGAATCCCGCATCGCAGCAGTTGAAGCGGACGTATTCCGGGCCACCGTGCCGGGTACCAAGCTCAACGAGGTCTTTGCCGAGATCCAGGACGCCTATGTGCGCCACGGTTTTGGTCCCGAGCAGTGGACGCTGCACCACCAGGGTGGTCCTGCAGGCTATGCGGGCCGTGACCCGCGGGTCACTGCGGACGTTACGGACAGGATCGTGCTCAACCAGCCATTCACGTGGAACCCCTCCGGGCCAGGCGTGAAAATCGAAGACACCGTGCTGCTCACGGATTCCGGCCTGCGCGTCCTGACCACTGACGACCGCTGGCCAACCACGGAAGTGGACGGCCGCCGTCGTCCTCTGACGCTTCGCCCGTAGCGCCTGTACCTAATCCGAATCAACGCGAAGGGGCGGGGTCACCGTGATGGTGGCCCCGCCCCTTTCGTCTGCCCTTACCCAAGTAAGTTAGCGGGCGTTAGCCCAGTGTCAGTACGCCGTCCACCCGGCGCGGGATGCCCAACGGATTCGACTCGCGCAGGGCCGGGTGCAGGATGTTGTCCGGCGCGTCCTGGTAAGCCACCGGACGCTGGAAGCGGCGGACCGCGGTGGCGCCCACGGATGTGAACAGCGATGTGGTGGCGGGGTATGGTCCTCCGTGCTGCTGCGACCAATTCACGGCAACGCCAGTGGGCCAACCATCAAACAGGACCCGGCCGACGAGCTCACTCAGCTGCTCCACGAGCGCCGAAACGTCCTCACCCGGCTGCGCATGGACAGTGCCGGTGAGGCTGCCCGGAACCTTGGCGAGGGCTTGGGAAAGCTCTTCGTCATTGGCGTACTCAATGAGGAGCGTGGTGGGCCCGAAGCACTCTTCCAACAACTCATCAGGACGCTCCAGCACGTTGGCGGCGCTCGTGGAGAACACCACCGGCGCGGCGCCGTCGGCCAGGCTGTCCTGATCCACAGTGCCACTCACCACCGAAACACCCGGCTGCTCCGCAACACTGCGCAAGCCGTAAGGGTAGGCCTCCGCGATCCGCTCGGTGAGCATGGCCGCCGTCGGCTTGTCCTTGCTCGCCTCGGCCACCCGGGCAGCGAAATCGGTGCCAGCGGGGATAAAGACGAGCCCGGGCTTGGTGCAGAACTGCCCCGCGCCCTGGGTGAAGGAACCAGCCAGGCCTGCCGCAAGTTCGTGGCCGCGGTCGGCCAGGGCAGCATCAGTGATAACCACCGGGTTCAGGCTGCCCAGCTCGCCGTAGAAGGGGATCGGTTCCGGGCGGGACGTTGCGAGGTCGAACAGCGCGCGGCCGCCAGGGATGGAACCGGTGAAGCCCACGGCCTTGATCGCGGGATCCTGCACCAGGGCGGTACCTGCCTCGCGTCCGCTCACGAGGGCGAAGATTCCGTCCGGAGCGCCGGCACTGGCCAGGGCTTCGGTCACGATCTCGGCAGTCCGCTGGGACAAGCGGAGGTGGCCGGAATGGGCTTTGACGATCACCGGGCAACCGACAGCGAGCGCCGATGCGGTGTCGCCACCGGCCACCGAGAACGCGAACGGGAAGTTCGACGCCGAGAACACGGCCACCGGTCCAATCGGACGCAGGATGCGGCGCAGGTCAGGCTTGGGCGGGGTGGCGGCAGGATCCGCGTGGTCGATGACGGCCTCCAAGTACGAGCCCTCCGTGACGACCTTCGCGAACAGCCGGAGTTGGCCGCTGGTCCGGGCTACCTCTCCGGTGAGCCGAACCGTACCAAGGCTGGTTTCGGAGTCAGCTATGGACACCAGTTCCGTCACGTTGGCGTCCAGGGCGTCGGCGACGGCGGTCAGCCAGGCCGCGCGCTCGGCGTCGGACGCTGCGGCGGTCACCTTGAAGGCTGCGGCGGCAGCGGCCGTCACCGCGGTCAAATCAAGAGTTGCTGTACTCAATGTGGTTTCCTTTACTCTCAGGGTCGGAGCTGCTCTCAAGGACGGAGCTCTCATGTGCGGTCGGATTCGCGGCAAAGTCGAAGCCAAGGCCTGGACGGCCTACGGAGCAGAGCCTGCTGTTGCGGATTCGGATGGGAGAGGGCTCAGCGAGGATGCCGAGCTGCTCAAAGGAAGCGTCTTCCACTTCTTCCACGCTCACGGCCTCCGCCAGGGTGAGCGCCAACTGCCCGGAGAGCTCCGGAAGCAGGTGCGGAGCCACCCTGATGCTGTTGGCGCGGGCCAACTCAACGATCCTGCGGAATGGCGTAATGCCGCCCACGCGGACAATGTTGGGTTGGATGATATCCACGGCTTCGGCTTCGATGAAGTCGCGGAAACGGTAGATGGTGTGGACATTCTCACCCAGCGCGATGGGCACTGGAGAGTGTTTACGCAGGCGCCGGTAAGCCAAGAGATCGTCAGCGCGGATTGGTTCTTCCAGCCACTCCAGTCCGTACTCCCCCAAAACGTCCAAAGCACGGAAGGTGTGGGCCAGGTCCCAGCGTTGGTTGGCGTCAATCATGAGCAGACGGTCCGGGCCGATGACCTGCCGCACTGCGGCAACCCGTTCAGCATCCTCGCGTAGCTCAGGCTTTCCCACCTTGATCTTCACAGCCTTATGACCAGCGGCAACCCAACGCTGTGCCTGCTCCACGAGTTGTTCCAAGGAGTAGTGCAGGTTCACGCCCGAGCCATAGACGTCCACCGATTCCTGGCGTTGACCCAGAAGTGCAGTGACGGAGGTGTCGGACTGACGTGCCTTGAGGTCCCACAGCGCGAGGTCCACGCCGGCCATGGCGATAGTGGTCAGGCCTCCCCCACCTGCCTCGTGCAGACGCTTCCACAGCTGGTCCCACACCGTTTCGGGGTTGGGCTCCAGGCCAAGGATGAAGGGGGCGATGTCGTGGTCCAGGAGGGCTTTGACTGCCTGGGGACCAATAGTAGGTGTCCACGAGAAACCATGGCCCACGCCGCCGTCGTCAGTGGTCAGCTCGGTGACGATCACATGGTTCTCGGGCGCTTCAGCACCCCAACTGCGCAGCAGCGGAACCGTGATCAACCGCGTGGTGAGCCCCGTAATGCGCGCTGTCATCAGCTGACGGCCAGCTCGTGGCCCTTGGCCAGGATCGATTTGAGCTCCAACAGTTGTTCGTCTGTGGGGTCGACCAACGGCGGGCGAACAGGGCCTACCGGCAAACCGGCCAGGCGCAGGCCCGCCTTGACGAGCGAAACGCCGAAGCCGGGAGTCTGGTCCCGAAGTCTCACGAGGGGCGCGTAGAAGCCCTCAAGGAGTGCGTTTCGGCGGTCTTCATCACCAGAGACGTAGGCGTCGTAATAGGCCTTTGCGATCTCCGGAGCCATGGCAAAGGCAGCAGAGGAATAGAGCGGGATCCCGAGGCCACGGTAGGCGCCCTGTGTCAGCTCTGCCGTGAGGAGTCCGTTGAAGAGTGCGAAGTCGGTTCGGCCGCTGGCGTTGATGGCGGATACGATTTCCTGCGCCAGGCCGACGTCCCCGATCCCATCCTTGAAGCCGATGACTTTGGGGTTCGCAGTAAGGCGGGTCATGGCTGCGGCAGTGAACTTCGCCGTTCCCCGGTGATACACGATCACTGGCAGGCTACTGGCCGCGGCGATGGCCTCGACGTAAGCAACGACGCCGTCTGTTGGCCCTGTTACGAGGTACGGCGGGAGAACCAGCAAGGCGTCAGCGCCTGCCTCCTCGGCAACCTTGGCGGCAGCAAGGGCGTGGCCCAGCGGGCCGCCTGCGCCAGCGACTACCGGGACAGCTCCGGCAACAGCTTCGACGGCGGCAGTCACCACTGTCCGGATCTCCTCCAGGGAGAGGGCATGGAATTCACCCGTGCCGCACGCTGGGAACACACCTCCGGGGCCGAAAGGAAGGCGTGACGTGATGTGCTCCTTCAGGAGTGCTACGTCCACCGAGCCGTCTTCGGCAAAGGGTGTGACGGGGAAAAACAGTACGCCGTCGAAGTTCATGGTGTCTCCTTGGTTGCTCCCGCCGGGACCAGGCCGGCAGGATTCTCGTCGTCGAGTAGTGCTTGGTCTGATGCTGCTGAATCTGCGCCTTCGTAGGGCGGCGTGAGTTCGGTACGCCAGCTGCGCTTGGGCTCCCAGCCAAGTAGCTCACGCGCTTTCCTTACCGAGAACGCCGGACTGGTGCCGGTCAGGTGTTCGGTGAGCGGAGCGCTGCCGGGCAGGAAACGCGGGAACAGCTCAGCGAGCGGGGAAGTGGCCAAGGCATCCTTGGCTCCGACGAAGAACACCTGCCCGTTGGGGATGGTGTCCATCTTTTCCAACAGGACGTCCAGGAATTCTGCTACGTCCCGGGCGTCAACGTAGTTGAACAGCGCTGGGGCTGACAGGCCCGGATCGGCAAGGCGTTCGCGGACGGTGTGTCCCTGCTGTGTCGGCGCGCCTTGCCACTCTTCCGGGGAGATGACAAAGCAGGGCCGGAATGCCGCATACCGGATTTTGTTGCCTTGCGCCGCGGCAAACATCTGCACTGTTTGTTCGGCGATCAGCTTGGAAAATGCGTACGCATTCCAGGGCTTGGGTGGCGTCTGCTCGTCCAAGGGGAACGACGGCGGCAGCCAACCGGCGGGTGAGCCGTAGCCCAGGGCGGTGGGGCTGCTTGCCGTAATAATCTTGGGAATACCGGCGTCAGTGGCTGCACTGATCACCGCGTAGGCGAGCCGGGTATTGGTACTGAAGATGACTTCCTCAGGCGCGCTGAAAGGTACGGCGATAGCAGCGAGGTGGATGACGGCGTCGGGGTTTGTTTCCCGGAAAAGCCGCTCCGCTTCTCCCGGGGCCATAAGGTCTGCCGTGTACTGCACGGCATTGGCCGGCAGTTGCTCGGCCGGGATGGCATCGCGATCAACCGAGATCACCTCGTGGCCGGCCTGGGCGAGGCCGGCCACGACGCTGCGGCCAAGCCGGCCGGAACCGCCGGTGACGAAAATCCTGCTCATGGTGTTGTCCTTGTGTAAGTGGCGGGCCGCTAGGCCTGGCCGCGGCTGAGATCGACGCCGAGGCCAAGCTCGCTGATGCGGACAGGGAGTTCGGTGTCCAGGGACTGGTTGCCGGCGATGCCGACTGAGACGGAACGGAGGCCATCGATGTACCCAGAGGGTCGACCCAGAGGGTCCACGCCGGGCCCATTGAAGAGGTCTGAGAGCAGCAGGTTGTCGCCGCCTCCATGGCCTCCCTCGCCGTTGACGATCGGGACCTCGTAGGCAGCCTCCCAGTGCCGCTGGACCACCAGGCGCTCACCGTTGAGCCGAACGACGTCCTCTTCCTCGATAGGCGTCGCACTGGGGTCCACCACGGTCTTCTTGTCAGTGCTGAACTGGACCGCTGCGCGCTCAACCACCTCGAGTTCGGCCCGGCCTTCCGTACCGTTGACGCTAACCCGGTAGCCTTCCCACGGGCTGTGGGCGTTCAGCGAGTAACTGAGCGTGGGGCCGCCCTGGTAATCCACCACGAGGGCCAGGTTGTCCTCGATGGTGATGCCTTCAGTGAAGACGTCCTGGTCCCGCAGGTAGCCGTCGAACTTTTCGTTGTCGTAGTACAGGGCCTTCAGCCGTTCGTCCTCCCGCATGTCCAGGCGGAACGGATCACGCGCCAGGCCATCAACGGTGCCGCGTTCGGGGCGGGCACCCAGACCGCGCTCGGCAGCATTCTTGTCACCGTAGAAGCGGAGCCCACCGGAGGCGAAAACGCGCTCGGGGACATCATTGATCCACCAGTTGACGAGGTCGAAGTGGTGCGAGGCCTTGTGGATGAGCAGGCCACCGGAGTTCTTCTTCTCACGGTGCCAGCGGCGGAAATAATCCGCGCCGTGCACCGTGTCCAGCACCCACGTGAAGTCGATGGATGTGACCTTGCCGATCACGCCGTTCTGGATGATCTCCTTAAGCGCGGTGTTGCGCGGCGAGTAACGGTAGTTGAAGGTGACTACGACGTTTCGTCCGGTTTCCGCCACGGCAGCGGTAATGCGGCGGCAGCCCTCAACGTCAATGGTCAGGGGCTTTTCAACCACGACGTCGGCACCCGCCTCGAGCGCTTCGACGATGTAGTCCGCATGGGTGTAGTCCGGCGTCGTGACAATGACGCGTTCAATGCCGTTGGCCTGGATAAACTCGGTCAGCTTAGCTGGCTCGAAGTATGCCACCGGCTCTGTCCCGCCGAGTTCCTTGATGAGTTCCTGGTAAAACTCGACGCGGCCCTGGTTCACGTCCGACAACGCGACGAGCTCAGCTACGTCAGCGTGCTGTCCATAGATCGCGCGAATGTACATTTCAGAACGGCCGCCGGTGCCGATAAGGGCCATGCGGGTCCGATGACGATCAGCGTTTCCGGTGGCTGATGCGGATGTGTCTGCCCCGGGTGAATGGGTCTCGGCGGTGTCGACGTTGACCATGGAAATGCCCCTTTCAAAAGGCAGAGTGAACCGCTTGACGGCCCGGCGTGAACTGGGAAGAATCATGAGAAAGCGTTTTCTCAGAGCGTTATAAGCTTTGTATCAAGACTCTGGCGGTTCCGTCAACCATTGCCCCAACGCAGGGGCAGCACGCGGACTGCCAACCGGAAGGGGCAACATGGCACGGAGGAACACCAATCGGCGGGTTGGCATAGCCGATGTCGCGGAGAAAGCAGGCGTCTCGCACGCCACAGTGTCCCGCGTCATGAACGGTAACGCCGCCGTGGATCCCGGCATCGCCGCCCGCGTCAGGGCTGCAGCGGCCGAACTCAAATATCAACCCAACCCCGTCGGACGAAGCCTGGCCTTGGGCAAGACCGACACCATCGGCATTGTTGTCCCGGACCTGGCCAACCCCACATTCCAGGCCATTCTCCGCGGACTAAGCATTGCGGCAGCCCAGGACGGGTACCGCGTTCTGATCGCAGATTCCTCCGAAGTCACCAGCGAGGAAGCAATCCTTGCCGGAGAAGCCCGCCGCCGCTGTGATGGCGTGGTGCTTTGCGCACCCCGTATGGGCGATGCCGAACTCGAAGAGCTCGCACCCACCCTGCATCCGCTGGTACTCATCAACCGCACCACCGTGGCCACCAACACTCCAAGCCTCAGCGTGGACTACGGCCAAGGCATCCAGGAACTCGCCCAGCACCTGGTGGGCCTGGGTCACCGGCGGCTCGCCTTCCTCTCCGGCCCGGAGCACAGCGCATCCAACCGCCAGCGCTTGGTGGGCCTGGAAAAATTCCGGAAAGAGCACCCGGAGATTGAACTCCAAATGCTCCACGGCGGGTCCAACTTCGACTCCGGACATGAATCCACCGAGGCCATCATCGCCAGTGGCGCAACGGGCATCCTGGCCTTCAATGACCTCGTCGCCATGGGTTTGCTCAGCGGCCTCCACGAGCGGGGAGTGCGGGTTCCGGAGGACATCTCGGTAACGGGGTTCGATGACATCCCGTTCGCCAAGTACACCACTCCCCCGCTGACCACGGCCGCCGTTCCCATCAATGAACTTGGGAGCCTGGCGTGGCGGCGGATGCGGGAGCAGATCCAGCAAGCCGGAGAATCCACCACGCAAGCCCAGGATGAGTTCTCGCCGCGGATGGAAATCCGCAAGAGCACCGCGGCGCCGGCCTTGAAGCCCGCCTAGAAATGCAACGCGGGGATCCTTCTATGGTTGTCAAGCGTGGCAAGGGCCGGGGTTTGGGGCGTTGAGGGTTCGGTAGATCCGCCGGGCGAGGTAGCGTTTCACGCACCGGCGGATCTCCTTTGTGGTTCGTCCCTCGGCTTGGCGTTTGCGCAC
>NZ_JBFRFP010000030.1:0-56132 GCF_052114885.1 Paenarthrobacter sp. 2TAF44
GTCACCGAAAGGTGACCGGCCGCCGTCGGGCGTTTAAGACCGTGTCCTTCACGACTCCCAAAGGATTTCGTCATCCACCACGCCGTCTTCATCGGCGGCCACTACCAGCAGCTCATCCGTGAAGTGCGAGCCGAGGGTGAAGTCCAGGACGAAATAGCGCTCGGGCTGGCCAGGGTAGATGGCCACATGACCCAGTTTGAGGGCTTTCAGGAAGACGTCGTTGGTGAGCTGGGACTTGTCCCTGACCCCGAAAACGGATTCGAGCTGCTCTTCCTTGAGCTGGGAACTATGGAAATGCAGGAACTGCTGCGGATTGGTGCCGTCCTGGTCCAGCTCATCGGCGATCATCTCCCGGACCTGGTCAACCAGCTCCGGCAGGAAGCGCAAGCGGTAGTCCACCTTGTGCATGGCAGCCTCGTCGAAATGGTCATGCGCCGTGACGTTGAGGTCCAGCTCAAGCTGATTGCCGCCGAGTTCGTGTTTGGTCACGAAGCAATGTTCACGCCCGTGATTGAGCTCGATCTCCCCAAAATGTGTGCTTGCTACCTTGCCCATGTGATCAATCTAACCCCAACATCGGGCCGGTTCCAGCAATTGGGAAGAATTCACCTCCGACGCTGCGGACCCTTGACAGGCGCTGATTTCAGGGGATGCAAACCGCTCTTTTCGGAGGTGCCGCGGAGGGTGTCGGCAAGGAGCTGCGTAAACAGTTGGACTTGCGCTGTGCGCTTTTCATTGATGAGCAGCGCAAACACGTTACGCGCCAGCCGGATGTCCGGGACGTCAAGGACCACGACACCGGGTGGCCTGTTGCGCAGCGCCAGTTCCGGTACCAGCGAGGCACCCAAGCCAGCCGCGGTCATCTCCAGGCTGGCGTGGAAATCGTCACTGTAAGCCACGACGCGGGGGTGCAGGTTGCAGCTGGCGAACAAGCGTTCGATCACCAAGGCGTCGCTGGTGCCCGGATGGTGGACGATCCACGGCATGTCCGAGAGGTGTGCGGCCTCAATCTCGGCATCCTCGCGGATTTTCCATGAAGCGGGCAGCACCACGCGGAAGTCATCGTCGCCGATCCATTGCCGCTCCAGGGAATGTGGCCAGGCCAATCCGGACTGGCCCACCTGGTACACGAGGGCGACGTCCAATTCTCCGCCACTGCGCAGTCCCTGGATGGTCTGTGCCGGCTCAGCGACTGATACCCGCAGCTCGATGCCCAGCCCGCTCCACCGCTCATTCTTCAGGATGTCCGGGAGCACGTATGTGGCAAGGCTTGGGAAGATGCCCAGCCGCAATTCCTGGGCTGGCGCATCGTTGGTCCTTGATGCTGCCGCCATCAGCGCCTCGACGTCGGTCAGCACCTTTGAGGCGTGCCGCGTCATGGTGATGGCCGCCTCGGTGGGAATGACGCTCCTCGCCGAACGCTGGAACAGTTCCACGCCGGTGTCGCGTTCCAGTGCGGCCATCTGCTGGGAAACGGCGGAGGCTGTATAGCCAAGCTGCGCCGCCGCGGCCGCGAAGGAACCCAGCCGTGTGACCTCCATCAGGGTCCTGAGATGGAGAAGGTTGACCATCAGCTGTCCTTTTGCTCGATTCTTCCTGCCGGCATAGGGGAGCGGACTCCTCTGAAGCATCATGGAAACCGTACTCTGCGTTTGGCCACCAGCAAATCTGGGCGTCGGCGTTGTGTACGCCACGCCACATTTTCAAAGTGTCACGACACGCCGGAACCCGGCGACACGCTGGAGATTAAATGTGGCTAAGTAGTCCACAGGGTGTGGATTTCATCTCTCATTTTGGCGGAATTACGGACATTTTGAGGCACCTGCCCTGTGGACGAGCGGTGGATTGAATGACATACTTGTAATACATCATCTTGGGGTCCCGGCGAGGCGCTTGCACTACATGTAGTATCGGTTTACGGATTGAGCGGGAAACCAGCACAAGACTAAATAAGCGTGTTGGCTGCCACAGCAGCCTGCGGGCCGGTATCGGATTCAGTATTCAGTTCCGGTTGAGCCCGCCAGATACGAAGAGCGACAGACTTCAACTAAGGGGACAGGGATCATGACCGTTACGGTTTACACGAAGCCGGCCTGTGTTCAGTGCAACGCAACCTACCGGGCACTCGACAAGAAGGGCATTGCCTACCAGAGTGTCGACATCTCCCAGGATGCCGAGGCGCTCGAACGCCTCAAGGCGCTGGGTTACATGCAGGCTCCCGTCGTCGTGACCGAGCAGGACCATTGGTCTGGATTCCGCCCGGACAAGATCGAGGAACTGGCCCAGGCCGTTTCCTCCGTGGCCTAAGTTTCCTTTCGGACTTCGCCACCACAGCAAGCAAGAATTCCTATGTAGTCGAGGTGACTCCCATGGCACCGCTGGCAACGGCATCCGTGCGCAGTGACACGGACACTGTGACCACGAGGAGTCACCTCATCTACTTTTCCTCGACATCTGAGAACACCAAGCGCTTTGTCCAGAAATTGGGCAGGGATGCAGCGCGCATCCCGCTCTATGCGCACGATGCCCCGCTTCAAGCACTTGAACCCTTCGTCCTCGTCCTGCCGACTTACGGCGGGACGAACGGTGAAGGTTCAGTGCCCAAGCAGGTCATCAGGTTTCTCAACAACCCCCGGAACAGGGAACTGATCCGTGGTGTTATCGGTGCAGGAAACACCAACTTCGCGGACAACTTTTGCGCAGCGGGAGACATCATCGCCGCCAAGTGCAACGTGCCGCATCTCTACAGGTTTGAACTCATGGGGACGCCGGAAGACGTCGATCGGGTCAATCAAGGATTGGAAAAGTTTTGGACACTACTGTCGCAGAAACAGAAGTAACCGGGGGCGCTGTGGAAACGGCCAAGAAGCCACTGCCGGAGGCCTATAAGGGTCTGGGCTATCACGAGCTCAACGCCATGCTGAACCTGTATGGCCCCAACGGCGAGATCCAGTTTGAAGCAGACCGTGAAGCCGCGCACCAGTACTTCCTGCAGCACGTGAACAACAACACCGTGTTCTTCCACGACCTGGAAGAGAAGCTCGACTACCTGGTGAAGAACCAGTACTACGAGCGCGAAACCCTCGACCAGTACACGATGAACTTCATCCGTGAGCTCTTCAACCGTGCATACAAGAAGAAGTTCCGCTTCGAGACCTTCCTTGGCGCCTTCAAGTTCTACACGTCCTACACACTGAAGACGTTTGACGGCAAGCGCTTCCTTGAGCGCTACGAAGACCGCGTCTGCATGGTTGCCCTGCATCTTGCCCGCGGTAATGAAGAACTTGCCAGCCGCCTTGTTGACGAAATCATTGACGGCCGTTTCCAGCCCGCAACCCCCACCTTCCTGAATGCAGGCAAGGCCCAGCGCGGTGAGCTGGTCTCCTGCTTCCTGCTCCGCATCGAAGACAACATGGAGTCGATTGCCCGCGCCATCAACTCCGCGCTCCAGCTCTCCAAGCGCGGTGGCGGTGTAGCCCTTTCGCTCACCAACATCCGCGAGCACGGCGCCCCGATCAAGCAGATCGAAAACCAGTCCTCCGGCGTCATTCCCGTGATGAAGCTCCTCGAAGACAGCTTCTCCTACGCCAACCAGCTTGGTGCCCGCCAGGGTGCAGGTGCCGTTTACCTGCACGCCCACCACCCGGATATCCACCGCTTCCTGGACACCAAGCGCGAAAACGCTGACGAGAAGATCCGCATCAAGACGCTCTCCCTGGGTGTCGTCGTCCCGGACATCACGTTCGAGCTCGCCAAGAAGAACGAGGACATGTACCTCTTCTCCCCGTACGACGTCGAGCGCGTCTACGGTGTTCCCTTCTCCGACATTTCCGTCACGGAGAAGTACTACGAGATGGTTGACGATTCGCGGATCAAGAAGACCAAGATCAGCGCCCGTGAGTTCTTCCAGACCCTCGCGGAGATCCAGTTCGAGTCCGGCTACCCGTACATCATGTTCGAGGACACCGTGAACCGGGCCAACCCGATCGACGGCAAGATCACCATGAGCAACCTGTGCTCGGAGATCCTGCAGGTTTCCTCGCCGTCCATCTACGCCGAAGACCTCAGCTACGAGACCGTGGGTAAGGACATTTCCTGCAACCTCGGTTCCATGAACATCGCCAAGACCATGGACTCGCCGGACTTCGGTCTCTCGATCGAGACCTCCATCCGCGCCCTCAGCGCTGTTTCGGACATGTCCTACATCAACTCGGTGCCGTCCATTGCCCAGGGCAACGCCCAGAGCCACGCGATCGGCCTCGGCCAGATGAACCTCCACGGCTACCTTGCCCGCGAGCACGTCCACTACGGTTCCGAAGAGGGCCTGGACTTCACCAACATCTACTTCTACACGGTGCTGTTCCACGCTCTGCGCGCCTCCAACCGTCTGGCCATCGAGACCGGCCAGAAGTTCGGCGGCTTCGAGAAGTCCACCTACGCTTCCGGTGAGTTCTTCGACAAGTACACCGAGCAGGAATGGGTTCCGGAGACGGAGCGCGTCCGCGAGCTCTTCGCCGGCCACCACATCCCCACCCAGGATGACTGGCGCGAGCTGAAGGCTTCCGTCATGGAGCACGGTATCTACAACCAGAACCTGCAGGCCGTGCCGCCTACCGGTTCCATCAGCTACATCAACAACTCCACGTCCTCGATCCACCCGGTGGCCGCCAAGATCGAAATCCGCAAGGAAGGCAAGATCGGCCGCGTCTACTACCCGGCTCCGTACCTGACCAACGACAACCTGGAGTACTACCAGGATGCGTACGAGATCGGCTACGAGAAGATCATCGACACCTACGCAGCTGCAACGCAGCACGTGGACCAGGGCCTGTCCCTGACGCTGTTCTTCAAGGACACCGCCACCACGCGCGACATCAACAAGGCGCAGATCTACGCATGGCGCAAGGGCATCAAGACCCTTTACTACATCCGTCTCCGCCAGATGGCCCTTGAAGGGACCGAGGTTGAGGGCTGCGTTTCATGCGCGCTATGACGGTGGTACTCCACTGCTGGGGAAGCTGCGCTAAGTAGAAGTTAAAAGTTTGAGGGGCTGCGCGGAAACACAGCCCCTCAAAATGTCCCGCTAACGAGACGCTCCAAATGGTTACTCTGGAACGTCGAATGTATCAGGCTGTTCGGACGGAAGTCCAATGCTTGAAGCGGGATGGCAATGGTCGGTATCTCCGACTATTTCATCGACGCCGATCTTCGGCAGAAGGGAGCCTACAGTGGCTCAGAAAATTGCTCGCGACGCCAGGTCCGGCGAGTTTGTACGCATGGCGGTCGCTGCGCGACGTCCGTCCACTACGACTGTGGAGTTCGTAGGGTCGGATACCGGCAATTCACGCTCGGTCAACCGGTCGGCCGACTCAGGTCGCTTTGTTACAGCCGCAGCCGCTAAGCGCAACCCCGGCGGAACCATCAAGCAGAAGGTCTAGCCTTCTGTGCTTGCTGGTACGGTCGCGTGGAACCGTGGCCGTACCAGCAACTAGTATTTATCAGAGTTCAGTGGGCTGATCCCGTAAACAGCCGTCAGGTGGAGGAAGAAAATGACCGAGAAGGTTAAGCTGCTTAGCCATGTCGAAGCGATCAACTGGAACAAGATCCAGGATGACAAGGACGTGGAAGTCTGGAACCGACTGGTCAACAACTTCTGGCTGCCGGAGAAAGTGCCGCTGTCCAACGACGTCCAGTCGTGGCACACGCTGACGCCGGATGAGCAGCAGCTCACCATGCGTGTTTTCACTGGCCTCACCCTGCTGGACACCATTCAGGGCACGGTCGGCGCTGTTTCGCTGATTCCGGATGCGCTGACTCCGCACGAAGAGGCCGTGTACACCAACATCGCCTTCATGGAGTCGGTGCACGCGAAGTCGTACTCGTCCATCTTCTCCACTCTGTGCTCCACCAAGGAGATTGACGATGCCTTCCGCTGGTCCCTCGAAAACGAGAACCTGCAGAAGAAGGCGCAGATCGTTATGGACTACTACCAGGGCGATGACCCCCTGAAGCGCAAGGTTGCCTCCACGCTGCTGGAGAGCTTCTTGTTCTACTCGGGCTTCTACCTGCCCATGTACTGGTCTTCGCGTGCGAAGCTCACGAACACGGCCGACCTCATCCGCCTCATCATTCGCGACGAAGCCGTGCACGGTTACTACATCGGCTACAAGTTCCAGAAGGGCTTGGAGAAGGTTTCCGAGGCCCGCAAGCAGGAAATCAAGGATTACACGTTCGAGCTGCTCTTCGAGCTGTATGAAAACGAAGTCCAGTACACCCACGACCTCTACGACGGAGTCGGCCTGGCCGAGGACGTCAAGAAGTTCCTGCACTACAACGCCAACAAGGCCCTCATGAACCTCGGCTACGAGGCCATGTTCCCGGCTTCCGTCACTGACGTGAACCCGGCCATCCTTTCGGCACTCTCCCCGAACGCTGACGAGAACCACGACTTCTTCTCTGGCTCGGGCTCTTCCTACGTGATTGGCAAAGCTGTCAACACTGAGGATGAGGACTGGGAGTTCTAGGTCCCGCGTTAAGATCACCGATGTGTATAAACGCGGGTCCTAACAGTTCCTCGGCTGTATATCTCCTAGTAATCCGCTGCCGAGGGCAACCTCTCATCAAAGCCGGATCGTGATCTCAAAATCAGCCACGCCTGCAGATGTGTAAGCTAGACCGCTCGCAGTTGAATTCCATGCCGTGTCAGCCGTAATGCTGTTAAATCCTGTTTCGCTCCGTCATGATGCCTGCTCGACCGATGCGCCTTTGAATGAAAGAGTTTGAATTGAACGAACCCACTCTTCAGCTGTTCCTTCCGGATCGCTTCGATGTGCTCCGTGGTCGCGAGGAACTGGACTCGATAGTGATGCCAGTGGAAGCCGGGCTTCATATGATTGATGAGCAGTTCAGCGACCTCGTGAACTCTGGTTTCGGTGCCATGATTATATTGCGTGGCTTGAGCGGAGCTGGAAAAACGACATTTCTTGACACTGTCCCGATGTTCCGTCCTGATGTCGTTACGGTGCGAATTCCGTTCGGCCAGAGCGTTATAGAGGCGCTGGAAGCGTTGGATGCTGCGGACGAGTATCGACTTATCATTATTGAAGGTCGGGAAGCGTTGGGGAGAATTGCCACGAGTGAAATAGAGGAGGGACTGCACGCTATAAACTCATTCCTTCGTGCTCCGGCCGGACGGACATCGCTAGTGGTCTGGCCAACGAACACGGATGATTTAGCGGAAAAGCTTACTTCGATTGCTGAAAGCATCGGAGCTAGTGCCCTAATCGGCACGGAGGAAGTAGTCTACAAATTTGACGGGCCCCCGTCGACGGACTGGCTCTCGATCGCAGAGCAAACGACGGCTGCCTTGAATTCTGGGGCGTCCCTTTCGGCCTATGGTATTTCGTCTGAAGAGGCTGAAGACCTAACGCGTCTATCCAACACGCTCGGCGCCTATCTCAAACGTGTCCGTAAAAAGGGGAATGCAAATACGGGTACAGCGAGTGTGTTATCAGCTGCGGAACGTTGCCGGGTCTGGACTGTAGTTATCACTGGAGAATCCGATAGTGAGGGAGATGTTGCGGCTCTCACTCGCGGAGGATTCTCACAGGTCGATATCGACCGTCTGTTCACCTCCACTGGTGCGAACGCACTGGCCGATATGAAGAAGCAACCCGAACGCTATGGGCTGCTTGGCATGGTTTTGGACGCCCGGATTATTCATGTCGATCCCTTGACGGCTCTTGCGGTTGCACGGTCTTATGCTGACGAGAAATTAAGAGAAGCTATGACCCAGCGGAAGATGGACACAAAGCCAGATGGTAAAGCTATAGATCGCATCTCAAGCAGCCAGTTGGGCCTCCTTCTTCAAGGCCAACAGCTTGGAACGCGGAAGCGGGGACCTAAAGAAGGAAGTAACACTAAGGCCGCAATGGCCAATCTCCTTGACATCGCGCGGACGAAAGATTCGTGGCCAAATAAGGCTTTCGGTGAAGCTCTTCTGGACGCAGGGATCATTGAGAACTATAAAGTTGAGGAAACTTTGACGGCTAACGGTACTTCGCGGCGGACCGATCTGTACGTTGAGCGCGAGGGCCAGGGCTTCCGCCTAGAATTCATGTGGCGGACATCGACTGGGCGTGCAGACATCGCAAATTATGTCGCGGGCAAGCTGGTCAACTACGGCCGGATAACTGGCTACTTGACGTAAACCCCATGTGACTCAGCCTTTCGCGCCGATGCCCACAGGCAGGAAGAGCATGTTAACAACTCGGTCCAAACTGGCGCCGCAATCGAGCGGCCTCGCTTGCCCGCTCCTCCTCCAATGTTTCGAAGCTCGGCAGGCTCGCCAGCAACTCTCACCGCAACGTCCTTGCTGCCGGCAGAGCCCTTTCAGTCTTCAGCCATCTGTGCGCGTTGAGACTGCGGCTAACAGAGCGACAGGACATCACCATGAAGTCAGAAGCCGGATCGACGAACTTCGACGAAACGGCCACTCGCTTGTTATCTTGTGCAGTGTGGCCCTGGCACCCGCAGCGAGTCTAGTGGGCGCGAAAGTGTTGGCCGGCCAGTGCTCGGCCTCAAGGAATTCGGTACTGCCTGGCTGACGTTTCACTGTTCTGGATTTCCGTGCCCAGAATTTCTCGATCGTACGTAAATCTCAACGCTGTGTAGTCGAGCATCAACGGTACCCATCACGGTAGAACTAACGACGAATGACATAGTAAACCAATGGACAGTCGAGAGTCGCAGCCAGCGAAGTCGCCAATGTTCTGCCAGCCGCGGGGGCATCTTCAGTTTGCCGGGCGGGAAACCCCAGGCGAAAAGACGGCTCTTCGTGGTTGGTAGGGAATTGAGTTCGTGTCGTTGAAGACAAAGGGGCCCGTGGCCCTGCTGGGATGAGTGTGTCTAAGCATTCAACCTGGAACAGGACCACGAGCCTTGATCGAGCCTACCGGGGTCGCAGCCGACGCTGCTACCATCCTCTTCAACCTTCCCGACTACCACGTCATCTCCACCACAATCACTGCCGGCCGCCGGCAGGTCATCGTTGAAACCAATCAGCCGCCGGGCTGCCCGGGCTGCGGTGTCGTTTCTTCCCGGCGGAAGGAACGCCGTCTCCAGCGGCTGAGGGATATTCCTGTTGCCGGGCCGGTGGAGGTGTTGTGGTCCAAGTACCGCTGGTACTGCGAAGAGCCGGAAAGGCTGGCAGGTAGAGCGTGGACGCAGCCAGCCAGTTAAAGGGAGTGCCTCGATGTTGATCCCAGATGAGGTAGTCCGTAGGACACGACCGCAAACTGCCGAATGAACTTCCCCCGTCGCCTCAGTAGAAGCACTAGCCTTTGCAAATCCCACCGCTCCATTTGGAAGCTCTTCCGAATCGATCTGCAACTCACTATAGCCCGGCATGTCTCCGAGCACGCCGGCTATTTCTTTAGAGGAAGGTGGCTTGGATTCCCAAGGAACCGAACATGCCAGTCAACATGGTTCTCGTGTTTTCGACAGCCTGTTCCCGTAGGCTTGATTCCTCGGCAGCGGAAGTGAGCTTCGTCTCGGCGAGTTTGAAGAACTCGGCCTGCTGAGGCGCCTCCATGGCGTCGGCGATCCGATCCACGACGCCGCGGTCCTGGCTGAAGACATAGGACCGATCGTGGTCCAAATTGGGTTTGTCTAGAACTGGCTCGGGCAACCGCACAGTCACCGACTTCCCATCCGCGGCCAGGGTGAGGTCATTGTCTGAGAATCCAGATAGATCGACATAAGCGTTGACCGTGCCAGCGGCGACAAACAGGGTCCGCCGCCCGGCAATGAGGGCAGGGATCCCCGCGACGTTGTCCTCGATGTCCAGTACTGTTTCGAAGTTGCCCACGGCAGCATGGTACTGGCTGATGTCCTTGATCGACTTCAACAGGGAAGGCTGGCTCCGGTCGTTCCGCTGCGACTGGAACGGGCTGAAACCTGTCATATTCAATACGCCGACTACGGCGAATGCCACGACGAGAACGCCAATCAGCACCACCAGGATGCGCCTGATCATTAGAGGTGCGTCCTTTGTGGCGCGCCGGCCTTCGCTGCCGAAAGCCGTGCACGATCCAGTCCTCGAAGGATTAGTTCACTCGCAACTCCGAGGCCAAGTAGCATCAGGAGGGTGCCGTTCCGGGCGGAACTGGCGGCGATATAGGTGTTTTGCGAGGCTGTGATAGCGGCAATATCGTTGGCGTACCAGCCGTTTACCACCGATTGTTGCGGAGCTCCCTTGGTTTCTCCGTTATCGACCTCGTTCTTGACGCTTGCAGCGGCGAGGTCCGACTTCCACTCGGACGGGCTGCCGGCGTCGACAACAGCAGGCCCGGTGCCGATCCAAGTCCAAATGAAAAGCAATCCGAGGATTGCACCCAGAATGACTCGTGTTAGCTGGACTGGGCCCGCCGTTGCAGCAAAGGTTTTGAATCGTCCTTGCTTCTTGCCGGGGTTGGCCTGCGGAGCCGACTCCGGGACCGGCGGAACAGCCGGGTTGTAGCCTGTGGATGTATCGTATGATGACATGATTTCCCCATTTTGTCCTTGGTAACAACTGCCTCGTGGCAGGAGATCTTGTTTCTAGAGACGCGCTTCAACAAAGCGAGGCGCCATGGACTCCATCTGCTCCATGACCTGCTTGATGGCCTCGGGCTGCTTGTCGGGCGGATATCCGAAGCGGACCAAAAGCCGTTTGATCGAGGAACGAAGTTTCGCCCGGACGTCGTCGCGCACGGTCCAGTCTGTGCGAACGTCCCGACGCATGACAGCGACCAACTCACGAGCGATGTCAGCCAGAACCCCTTCGCCCTGGACTTCCACGGCTGACTCGTTCTGTGCGACGGCGTCGTAGAACGCGAGTTCGTCGGGGTTCAGTGGCGGAGTAAACTGCTCCCCGCGCTTTCCCTCAGCGGCCACCTCACGGGCCAACTCCACGAGTTCGGCAATAACCTCGGCTGAGGTCAATTGCTGGTTCGTGTACTTCTTCATTAGGTCGGTGATCCGTTCCGAAAACGCTCGCTGCCGGATCACATTGTTCCGAGTGGAAGACGCAGATTCCTCGGCAATCAATTTCCGCAGTGCCTCGATAGCCAGCTGGGGGTTCCGTGCCTTCTGCGTCTTGGCGATGAACTCGGGCGTCAGATCATCCAGTGACGGCTTGGGCATGCCTGCCGCATCGTAAATATCCAGTACCTCACTGGAAGACGTCGCGGACGCAATCAGGTTTCCCAGCAGCCGCTGGATCTCCTCCGGCACTGGTTCACCGCTGGCCTGCCGATCGGCGGCGTCGTACTTCGCCATCCAAACTCGGATTTCCTCGTAGACCTGGATCTCCGGTCGCAGCTCGGCGAGAGTATCCGAGCCAGAGCACAACGCCCATGCCCGGGACAGCTGACCGGAGAATTTGCGGTACTTCGCGGCGAGTGACTCTTCCCCATCCACGGGCTGATTACCGGGAGTAGCCGGATTCCGCAGGTAGCTGACCGCTCCGGTTACGGCGTTGAGGAGGGCCTTTGGTCCGCCCTTCATCAGCACGGATTTCCAGTCATGGCCCGCCAACAAAGAGCGCAAAGTCTCCACCAAGGAAATCGTCAGGCCGACAGCCTCGTCGATGTTCTTGCCCACCGGCTTGTTCGCCTGGTCCGACTGCGTGTACTCGCTCAGCGCCTTGGCAAGGTTCTCGGCCAGAGGCGCGTACGCCACCAGCAGCCCGTCCTCCTTGCCGCGGAACGTGCGGTTAACCCGAGCAAGCGTCTGCATCAACAGTGCACCCTTCAGCGGCCGATCGAGGTACAGGGTGTGCAGCGGGGGAGAGTCGTAGCCGGTGAGCATCATGTCCTTGACGATCACCAGTTCCAACTCGTCGTCGACGTCCTTGAGGCGTTCCTTCACCTGCGCGTTCAACGAATCGCGGCGTACATGGTTGGACACTGGCGGCACATCAGTCGCGTCCCCCGAGTACACCACCTTGATCTTGCCCTTGGATAGGTCGTCCGAATGCCAGTCCGGCCGCAGTGCCACGATGGCCGAGTAGAGGTTCGCGCAAATCTCCCGCGTGCCGCCCACGATCATCGCCTTGCCCGGCGCCTCAATGAACTTGAGCATCCGTTCGCGCCGGTTCTCCCAATGGGCCACAAGATCTTCGGCTAGGGCGGCGATGCGTTGCGGTGCACCGTACACAGCATTGACGACGGCGACGCTCGCCTCGATGCGTGCGCGTTCGGTATCATCGAGCCCCAGCGTCAACTCGTCAGCGGACTTGTCCAAGTCCTCCTCGGTGACGCCTTCATTCAGTCCCACCTTGATCAGCCGCGGCTCGAAGTACACCGGCACAGTTGCGCCATCTTCTACGGCACGGGACAGATCGTAGATGTCAATGTAGTCACCGAAGACTTCTTGCGTGTTCCGGTCATCAAACGAAATGGGCGTTCCTGTGAATGCGATCAGCGTGGCGTGAGGGAGTGCGTCGCGCAGGTGTCGAGCGTACCCGTCCAGATCGTCGTAGTGAGAGCGGTGCGCCTCATCCACGACGACGATGATGTTGCGCCGGTTGGACAGCAGCGGGTGGTCCGCGCCGGCGTCCTTTTCGGACTTGCTGCGACCGAACTTCTGCAGCGTCGTGAAGTAGATGCCGCCGGTGGTCCGGTTGCTCAGTTCATCGCGTAGCTCGGAGCGCTTCTTGATCTGCTTGGGCGACTCGGCGAGGAGCAGGCTGCGATCGAACCCGTCGAACAGCTGGCCATCCAGTTCATTCCGGTCGGTGATAACAACAACGGTGGGGTTCTTCAGCTTTGGTTGGCGCGCAACCATGTTGGCGTAAAGTTCCATTTCCATGGACTTGCCAGACCCTTGAGTGTGCCAGACGACACCGGCCTTGCCGTTGCTCTCTACGGCCAGGACAGTACTGGCCACGGCCTTGGTCACGGCGTAGTACTGGTGCGGCTTGGCAATGCGCTTGGCTAGGCCGCCCGATCCCTGGTCGAACGCTGTGAAGTTGCGGACCAGCTGCAGAAAGCGTTCTTGGTTGTAGAGGCCATCCAACGCGGTATCCAGTGCGGTCACCGCATCGCCATCGACCATGTAGCCCTGTGGAACGGGCACGCCGTCGTCATCCACATTCCAGGGTGAGAAGTGGTTGAAGGGGGTGAAAGGCGTTCCATATTTGGCTTGGATTCCGTCGCTGGCGAGCGTGAAGACGCAGAAGCGGAACGCCATGGGGAATTCGCGGAGGTAGGTCTGGAGCTGGGCGTGGGCGCCGGGGAGGTCGGCGTGGGCGCTGCCGGCCTTTTTTAGTTCGATGATGCTGACGGGCATACCGTTGCAGTAGAGCACGATGTCGAAGCGCCGATTATAGTCGCCTTGCACCAAGGTGACTTGATTGACGGCGAGCCAGTCGTTCTGGTCCGGCGACTGGCTGAGAAGCCGGATCGTCGGGTTGGCTTCGTTGCCGTCGGAGTCGATGTAGTTCAGCCGGTAGCCGTCGACCAGACAGCTGTGGATGCGGTTGTTCTCAGCCATTGCATCGTTTGACTTGGGTGATGCGATCTCAGCCATCGCCTGCTGCATGTACTGAGCAGGGACCTCCGGATTGAGCCGTTGGAGCGCGGCAAGCAGACGCGGACGTATCAGGAGCTCCGACCAGGACTCGCGTTCCCCGTTGCCAGGCGCGATCGCTTGGCCCTCCATCGGCTTCCAGTCCAACTCGCCGAGTCGCTCCTTCGCGACGCCCTCCCAATCGGCTTCCGAAAACGCTACTGCTGGTGCCGTCACGGTGATCCCCCAATTCCATCTATTCTCAATACTCAGGCTTCGGGCTGTCCCCAAGCGCCCGCTACAAGCGCACTGCGCGTCTACACACCGGCGTTCTCCAGGACCTTCTCCGCATCTTTGACGCGGAGCTTGCCGGACATGAGCTGGGGGAGAAGTGCATCGCGGGTTGCGGCGAGGGCACGGTTCTCTTGATACAGCGAGTGGAGTTGTTCCCGCAGAGGTTCGGCAAGTTGCTCAAAGGAACGCTGGCTTGCTTCGTCAGACACTGGCACCAACGCTTCCCCGAACATGTCGGCGCGCACGGCTGGATAAGCGCTGCCCTCCGCCACAGTCTCCAGGTAGGACGTGAACTCCGGCCGACGGGTGACTTCGTAAAGGTAAGCCCAGCCAACGGTCCGTGCACTCAGGACGGCCAGGCCAGTAGAACCTACCAGTAACGGATCATTGGAGAGGTTGAGTGCATGAGACCGTCGATTCGGGCGCACGGTTGACCACAGAATGTCCCCTTTGCGGATAGCCCGGCGAGCTCGTGACGGTGCGGCGGCCCAGGGGGTAGCAGGTGGGAACACGTAAGAACCCACTCCGACTGAGGCGATGTCCACGTATCTGAGCAGTCCGCCAGGGGAGGGCTTCAAAGTCGACCTATTTACTTCAGCAAGGTCGCTGAGTCGAACAAGTTGGGTTTGGGCATCAACAATTGACTCAAATTTCGTTGCCAGCAGATCATCCGCGGTGGCAGCGAGTTTGGTGTTGGCGGTGATTTTGTCGTCGAGGGCACCCAAGACGTCCGCAATCGATTGTTGCTCTTTGATCTCCGGGAAAGTAACAACGAGGTTGCTGAGATCGGCCTTGGTGAGTGCATTCCGCGTTCCCCCGCTGCTTATAGAAAGCAATTTGTCCTTCAACGATGGATTCACCAGGAATCGTTGAAGGAACCTCGGGTCGAGATCGGATGTTGTTCGGAGGATTGCGACATGTTGATTGACCCTGGCGGGTAAAATTTCGGGGTCCACAACGGAGCACCGTGCTATGGAGTCGCCGGTAATGTTAATCAGAACATCTCGTTCTTCTACCGTGACGCCCTGAAGGGCGCGGGCTGCCTCGTCAGTTATGTATGCAATATCCTGATTTTTCATCATGTTGTCGAGCACGTTCTGGGAGCGGATAAGTGCGACGCCGGACATTTGATACACGTTTGACCCGCCCCTAGGCGTAGCCCCTGAACCAATCTTAGTTGTGAGCGCGCCAAGTTTCTTTGCAGACCAGCCGTTCACGAAACCCGTCCCAACTGCGCGCGCACAGCAGCCGCCAGCCGCTCGGACTCTTCGAACTGTTCCAAGAGATCCTTTGAAAGCCGCGCAATCTTTTCCTCGATCGGCTCGCCGTCGTCCTCCACCTCAGCCGCACCCACGTACCGCCCAGGGGTCATTGCGTAGTCCGCAGCTTTTATCTCGGCAAGTGAAGCCGAGTAGCAGAAGCCCGCCTCGTCGTCGTACGTCAACCCTGCTTCAACAGCGGAAGCGGTGCCGCGCCATGCGTGGTAGGTGTTGGCGACCTTGGCGATGTCGCCGTCGGACAGGGCACGCTCGGCACGGTCCACCATGTGGCCCAGGTTCCGGGCGTCGATGAAGAGCACCTGACCAGTCCGGTCCACCGAGCCACGTGGGCCGGCTGTCTTGTCCTTCGCAAAGAACCATGTGCAGACCGGAATGCCGGTGCTGCGGAACAGCTGGGTGGGCAGCGCCACCATGCAGGAGACAAGGTCGGCTTCCACCAGCTGGGCACGGATCTCGCCTTCGCCTCCGGAGTTGGAGGACATGGAGCCGTTAGCCATGACCACGCCGGCGCTGCCGCCGGGTGCCAGTTTGGAAACAATGTGCTGGATCCAGGCGTAGTTGGCGTTGCCGGCCGGCGGGACGCCATACTTCCAGCGCGGGTCGGACTCAGAGCGGGTCCAGTCCTTGATATTGAACGGCGGGTTGGCCATGATGAAGTCCGCGCCGTTGTTCCCAGTGAGCTCCGGGTGCTGGTCGCGAGCGAACGTGTCGCCCCAGCGCGAGGCAAGATTGGCGTTGAGGCCGTGGATGGCCAAGTTCATCTTGGCCATCCGCCAGGTGCGCTCATTGAGCTCCTGGCCGTACACGGAAATGTCTGAGCCCTCCAGGTGGTGCGCCGCCAGGAATTTCTCGGCTTGGACAAACATGCCGCCCGAACCGCAGCAGGGGTCATACACGCGCCCGCGGTGCGGCTCCAGCACCTCAACAAGGACTCGGACTACCCCGGCAGGCGTGTAGAACTCGCCGCCGCGCTTGCCTTCAGCCTTCGCGAACTTTTCCAGGAAGTATTCGTACACCTCGCCGAGCAGGTCGCGAGCCTTGCTGGCACCCTGACCGGTGAACCGTGCGGAGTTGAACAGGTCCAGTAGCTCGCCTAGACGGCGTTGGTCCACGTTGTCCCGGTTGTAGATCTTGGGCAGCGTGGCGGCCAGGCTCTTGTTGTCCTGCATGATGAGCTCCATGGCCTCATCGATCAGAAGGCCAATGGACTTGGGCGCGGCGGCGTCCACTGAGTCAAGGCCCTTGGCGTTCTCCGCGAGGTAGGTCCATCGTGCCCGGGGTGCCACCCAGAACACGCCGCGGCCGGTGTACTCGTCCACGTCGTCGATCAGCTGGGCGATCTGCTCCTCGTTGAGGCCCTCGGCTTCCAGCTCGGCCTGAACCTGTTCGCGCCGTTCCTCAAAAGCGTCCGAGACGTACTTCAGGAACACCAGCCCCAGGATCACGTCCTTGTACTGTGAGGCATCCATTGAGCCGCGAAGCTTGTCCGCCGCTTTCCAGAGTGTGTCCTTGAGTTCCTTCATAGTGGACGGGGCGAGGTCCACCTTCACTTTCGGGGGCATTATGCAGTTCCTTCTTCTGGTACGGCGGTGGAAATGGGGTCTGTCAGGGTGAGGCTTCCGCCCGCTACGCCGTCCGTAATCAGGGTAGCGAGTTCTTCCAACTGTTTGAGCCGTTCGCGGGCCTGGGCCTGCTCGTGGTGCAGCAGCTGCAGGGCGTTATTAAGGGCCTGGCGCTGAGATTCGCCTGTGCGGCGCAGTTGCCAGTTGCGCCAAGTCTTGTCTGCCCGGTTGAGGTTGTTGATGTCTTTTGCGACGACGGCGGGTAGCAGGCCCCCCGGGTCACCTTGGTCAATCCTCAGGATCCGGGCCGGAAAGACGACGACGGCGCCGCCCTCCGCGTCCACCATTGCTGCGGGCCGCGGGCTGGTACAGAATACAACGTCGCCCGGTTCGGTCAGCCGTCCGGCGGGGTAGTTGGCGGCGAAGTCCAGCAGGTTAATGAAGCGCGGTGGGGCACCGTGCGGGGCCAGCAGTTCCTGCCGGCCTAGAATCCTGCTTCCCCCGGTCGTATTGAGGTGCATTTCATTGACCCGGATGCCTTTGACGTATTTTAGGTATCCGGAGTCCATGAGTTCCCGCGCCGAGGCTGCGGTGAGGGAGGAATGGACGGCCGCAGGCTGAGCACTGAGAAGCTTGGTGTCGCTAGCTGCCTCTGTGGCAAGGGTCCTGACAAGTTCGTCGATGCGGAGTGCAGCCTCGGCGCCGGGCGCTGCCGTCCACGTTCTTTTGGACGGCAGGTTGACCAGGGCGCCGGTTCCGGCAAGAAGAGTGCGGGTCTGCACCAGCCGGGCGAACCGGAAGGAATGTGCCCGGATGGTGGCGAGGCTGCCCATCGACGCGGCGACGTCGCTGATAAGGTCCTGGTTCACATCGACGGTCAGCCGTGTGGTGCTGAGGTCTGCGACCATGGTCCACCGGTCTGCGATGGGTACGTCGGCAAAAGACGGCCCCAAGACCCACAGTGCCTGCGGCTCTCGTGGCTTTGCCCGGAGGAGCCCAGCGGTGAGCCGAATGATGGCCCTTACCCGACCGGACCGCAGCAGATCGGCACGGATGTTTCCCGCCTCACCCCCAAGAACGTCTGTCAAGACCCGGGCAGGTGCGATCACCACCGCGCGCTGGGCGTCATCCATTTGCAGCACAATGTTCTCGATGCCGGACAAACTGCCCTTGGTGTCCAGCCCGGGCTGGCCGGGTGCAGGATACTGCGCCACGTGGACGGCGGGACCTGTGACCGTAAAGGCCCCCTTGGCGTCAACCCTAACGGGCCAACTTTCCGTACAATGCACCGCCAAGCGCCGGTGCGCCAAACGCGAGGCACCGCCGTCGTGATCAGCTGCCAAAAAGGTGAGTGACTCTGATTCGCTGAACTGCTGGGCGATGCTAAGCATTACGTCGCTCCCGCCCGGCGTAGCGTCGACGAACACGGGCGTGCTGTCCAACGTAGCCGCGAGCTCTATGGCTGCGGTGCTGACGAGCTTGAGGGCTGCAGCGGTGAGAGCGGTGTCGGCGAGCTCCCTGTAGCCTTCCCTGAAGCGGCGCGTCAGCAGTTTTTCAAACGCCGCTTGTGCGCTGTATGCGCTGTCCGCCAACCTGTCGGCAAAGCTGGCCAGCCCGGGAAGTGCAGAGCCCAGGGCGTCGAGTTCCGAATAAAGGAACAGGTCATCGGGGTCAGCCTCGTCGGCCTCATCCAGCAGAACGCTTGCACTCCGGTTGCCCAGCACCTGTCCGGTGATGACTTTCAAGGCGAGCAGCGCGGTCAGGCCATCGAAGGTCTTGCGGCCGTCCTTCAGCGCAACGGTGGGCGTCGCGGGCTTGGCGTAAACGGCGACGTCGTTCCTTGCCTCAGGGTTGTTGCCCCGACCGGTCGCCTGCAACCATTCGACGATTTCGTCCGCGTTGAAGACTTCGACGCCGTCCGCGGTTTCTGCTGGTGCCGGGAAAGGCAGGGGCCCTCCGCTGCTCCGCTTCCGCCACATGGACACAACGGGGCGCTGAACCTGGGAGAGGGATGCGACATCCGACAGTGTCATGCGCAGTGTGTGCGCTGCTGCGTCCATTGCTGCCGCCTTCGATGAATGTTCCCACAGCCTAGCTGAAAGCCACACGAACACAGGATTTCTTTTGATAACCCCACTTATCAGCATCACATCCAAAATGAATGCCGGACGGGCGTTAGCTTCTTCCTGCAGCTAGGCCGGGAAATCTACCAGGGTTGCAGCGGCGGCGGGAAACCGCACATTGGGGGAGGTATCCCGCCGCCGACCTGCAGGACTCGTGGAATAGGAAGGGTAAAAAGTTGAACAACGAAATTGAACCGGGGGAGAACCTCGACAGTGAGCAGGTGTATAACGCCGCGAACGGTGGTCCTGCCCCGGTGACGAGGCGCAGCCGGAATCGTGTCCTGCTGGCTGCAGCCGCCATCGTGCTGTTTGCCGGAGGAGCAGCCCTTGGAACGGCGTTGCCGGATCCCAAGGAAAGTCCGGCCTATAAATCCCTTACCGGCGAGAAGTCCACTATCGAGATTGAGCGGGACGCGGCACTTTCCAGCTACGCCTCGTTGAAGGGCAAATACGACACCCTTGAGAACGGTATGGCGTCCCGCGAGTCCAAGGTTGGGGCTAGGGAGACCGAAGTCGGCGAGGCCGATGCTGCCGTGAAGACAGCTGAGGCGGCGGTCAAGGCCCGCGAGGACGCCGTGACCGGTGCCGAAAAAGCGAAGGCGGCACGCACGGTTGGCGATGGCACCTGGACTGTGGGAACCGACATCGAACCCGGTACCTACCGGGCAGCGGCCGAGGTGGGATCCACCTGTTACTGGGGCATCTACCGCAGCGGCAGCAACGGCAACGACATCATCGAAAACGACATCCCCGGCGGCGGACGGCCAGTGGTCACCCTCTCAGCAGGGCAGGACTTCAACTCAACCCGCTGCGGCAAATGGGAAAAGCAGTAGCCACTGCTACTCAGCAGCATCATCCAATCGCATCACTGAAAGGCATCATCATGACTAACCAGAACTTTGCCCCTGTTCCGCCTGCCGCCGGTGCACCTGCGGCCCGGTCGTTCTACACAAAAAAGCGGTTGGTTGTGCCCGCAGGCGTGCTGCTGGTGGGCCTCCTCATGGGCTCCTGCTCCAGCGGCAGCAAGCCGGCTGAGGACTCCAGCCCGAGCGCTTCCACCACTGCATCCGCTCCTGCCGCGCCCGCGGCGCCTGAGGTCGGCGTTCCGTTCTCCGTGAAGATGCGCAACGGCAACATCGCAAGGATCACTGTCGTGTCCGCCGTCCGCGCCGACTCTGTCACCACCGGCGCCTTCGCCACCGCTCCCAAGAATGGCACCTACCTGCTCTTGGATGTGCTTTGGGAAACGGAATCCGGCAAGACGAGCTCCAATCCGCTCTACTTCTCGGCGAAGGATGCAAATGGTCGAAAGGCGGACATGAGTCTGTTCGCCGACAATCAGCTGGGATCCGGCGAGATTCTGCCCGGCGATAAGGCGCGGGGAAACATTGCCTTCGATATTGCGCCCGGCGCCGCCACCGTCATGATCTCTGATCCGCTGCTGCAGGAAGCGGCGCGGATCCAGATCCCGTAATTTGCCAGTTCTTGAAACCTCTGATGCACAACTGGTCGGCTCTCTTCGGTAGGACACTCTTACAAAGCGTCCGATTTGGAAGGTGTTCCTTACTTAGCAGGAGTGGGCGAGGCGGTGGGTGAGGAACCACTCATGGACAAGAACACGAATTGCGAAGCACGAATAGTGCACCATGCCCACAACTCGGACAGGTGGGAAGAGTTGAGTCCTAAAAGCGTAATGGGAGCGTTGCGTATGCGACGCCACTCCCGGCAGGGATATCATCTCGAATTAATGAAGCGGCTTGCTCAGCTATGGCTGATCGGCTTTGGGGGTTCGTCGAAAGGAAAGGCATGAGTAGGTCCGGAGATCTGCAAGGGCGCCACGCGGAGAAAGAGCATTGGGTGCATGACCTCTGCCGCCCAACGCCCACTGATTTTCAACCGTTTGTCGGGCAGGTCGAAAGATAGTGGGTTTTTGGCACACCGGCTACATGGAATTCCATGAGCCTACAGGCGAAGGTTCAAGTTCATTCGCGGAGCCCAAACAGATGACCTTTCGGTGTACAACCTGCGGGGTGGAGTTTTCAACGGCCAGGGATCTCCGCGTACACACTTTTGAGGGTCACCCGGTGCGACGCCCTGTTCTCGTGTTCAGTGGGCGGGAGTGCGGCAGGAGTCGCCTAACCATCACCAGCGAAACCACCGCAAAGGATTGGGTTATACGCACAGCTGACGCTGTGAAGATCAACGGCAAGACAATTTCAATCGGAGGGGCTGCAGCATTTTTGTCGTCGCAGCGGAGTGGTGTTGTCGACGTGATGCTTTCGAATCTGGATGTTGTGCAGGCTTTTCAGTTCGAGTTTGCTCTCGCTGATATGGAGGACCTTGACGGCGTGGACGCTGCCTTGGCGCGCTTGGTCGATGGGGGGGAGCTGAGTCGCCGGTCCATCGACGACTTCATCATGCGCTGCAAGCAATATCCGACTGCTGCCAGGTATCAATCCGGACTTGCAAATTACCTTTACGGCGTCCTGGCGCGCGAGGACGCTGTTGGGGCGGAAATTTCCGAGCGATCGCGTGAGAGCAGTGACTATGAGGGCAAATACGATCGGGCTGTAGGAATTCTAGGAAGCTTCGACCGCCCTCCAGCCGAGGCTATTTGTGGCATCGTGGCTTTCCACTACAACCAGTTCGAACGCGCCATGACTAAAACCAAGAGCCAACGTGTAGCGGAAGTGTCTTTACGCTTGCAGGCGCTTCTAAAAGGGGAAAATTGGTTACCCGCTGCCCTTTCACAATCGCCACACCCAAGTCTGGATGTTGCACTCAGTGATTCGATAATCGAACAAGTGCTCAGGTGGACAGCACTGCCACTTGACGGGACAGCAGCCGGAGACATGGCAGAGCTGGCCGCAAATATTAGCTCCCAGCGACCACCCGACGCCCTCAAGCTCCACCTCGTAGCAGCTGAGCACGCGCTCGCTGTAGGTGACGTTCCTACAGCAGTGCGGCACGCCGAAAGCCTCAGGCATAGCCGTTTGAGCGAGAAATGGTATGCCAATTTCCAACCTCGAACCAAAGGTCAAGGAGTTCTTGAAAAGTGACAACAGACGACGGGCCCACGGGTGTTTCTATGGCGAATGGCTCCGACTCGCCCAAGGGCATGGAATCTCCGACCAGCGGCCCCCAGCCGCCCTATCAAGGCAACGACAGTGGCAAGCGAGAACGGCCCAAAACGATCCTCACGCTGATGGAATATGCATATAGCGAAGCGGGACGCAAGCTCAACCTGTCCCGCAAGGATCTGCTCGAGCTCTCCGTGCGCCCAGAGGACGAGCAAGCAGAAACTGATACCGTTCGGCAGTTAGCTGCGGGAGATCCATTGTTTGCCGTGCCACAAAGTCTATTGGCTGTATTGGCTGAGCTTGGTTCAGAACCGCTCGTGCGTCGCCGCGTTCTCGACTTGGTTGTCGTGGCTTTTGCCAGCCACAAACTCTTCGAGGGGCGTATTGAGCGTTTGACGGAGCAGCAGCCCTTGAAAATGCTTACTGCCGAAGAGGTTAACCGTGCTGCCAAGCAAATCACATTCAGCGACTTGGGGCTGGAAGCGGAATCCGAGTTCAGCGACGCGAGCAGGGCTCGGTTGAGCGCCAACGCCGTCTCCGCCTTGGAGCTCTTCCGCGTTCTCCGCGATCGGTGGACTTCGAGGCAGTTCATTCAGGATATGGCTGCATGGGTCTGGGACGCGCCGGTGCTGCCAAGCGCCTATAAGACAGCTGCTCTTCTGGCGACCGCGAAGAACACAGAAGCGCTGAGCCAGATCTCGCGACAATTCGAAATTCTTCTCCGTGACTCGAAGAGTGAAACAGGGAAGGCCATTTCACAAGCGCGTGAGCAGGAGCTTCGTGCCATAACGGCCGAGGCTTTGGGAAAAAGACTGGCAGCAGATCTAGAGAAGGCAAGAGCAGATGCTGCGGAGTTGGCGGTCAAAGCCAATGAACTTGCCCAGCGGCTTTCGGTAGAGCAAAGCAACCGCGTGGTTGATAAGAGCCACCACGTCGATGACTATGAAGCCCTTAGAACGCAGGTCATTCGACGGCTCTCTACTCAGGCTGAGCTTTTGGGGGACGGGCTTCACGCCCTTCGCCACGGAAGCACAGGTGTAGCGGAGGAGTTCGTGGACAGGGCACTCACTGCAATCGGTGGTGAGGTCAAGCGCCTTAAGGAACTGGATGGGGGAGTGCAATGATTGCAGGTTTTGATTTCGGAACGACTAACAGTCTGGTTTCTGTGGTGGTTGGGAACCGTGTTATTGACGTCTTGGACGATGAAGGCCTGCCGCACCCATCTGTCGTTCGATACGAGGGCGAGGAAGTCGTCGTCGGACGCGAGGCGCGCCATGCGCTTGAGGAAGTCGGTCTCGGCGTGTATGGCAACACCGTGCGCTCCCCAAAGTTTCTCCTGGGTGAGGAATCAGTGACTGTCGGAGGGGTCGACCGCAGCCCCATCGAGATTGTTGCAGATGTGATTCGCCACGTCCGTTCAGAATCACGTCGAAGCAGTCAGCGACACGTGCTGGGCGAACTGGACCGTGCAGTGGTCACGATTCCAGTGAACATGAACGGCCCGAGACGCGCGGCTCTTCGAGAAGCGTTCGCCCATGCCGGAATCTCTGTAGCTCAGTTCGTTCACGAACCACTTGCAGCCCTGTACGGCTACCTTCGCGGTGCAGCGGACACCGACAGCGAAATCCGCGGCCTGATGCGACGCAACGTACTGGTTGTTGACTGGGGTGGCGGTACCCTCGACCTCACACTTTGCCGAATTGAGCCGGGGCGGATCCTGCAACTCCGCAACGGGGGAACTGACACAGTCGGGGGCGACAAATTCGATGAAGTGATACGTGACGAGGTCGTGGCGCGATTCTCTACGAAGCACGGGATATCCAAGTCGGATCACCCCACGAAGGAAGCGCGCCTCAGACTGTTGCAGGATGCGGAACGGAACAAGATTGCGCTCTCGGAGCGACCGAGCGTCACTTTCTATCGTCCAGGCTATTTCCCAGAGTCCGAGGACACGCTTGAATACCCGCTGACGCGGCAAGAGCTGGACGCGATTACACGACCTCTTGTGACATCCGGTATCAGGGAGATTGAAGCCCTCCTTGACAGCGTCGGCATGGCTCCCGCTCAAGTCTCACTTTGCCTGGTTGCTGGCGGCATGGCCGCGATGCCAAGCATACGGAGCCGACTGCACGAGCTGTTCGGGCCTGAACGAGTGCTCGTCCCTGTGAACAGTGCGACGCTTGTTTCGCAGGGAGCAGCACGCATAGCCCATGACTCACAGCGGCTGGTGCTGGCAAAGCCCATTGAACTAGAAATGGCACGTGGTTCACGCCTTCCACTGCTGAGGGCCGGAACGACCATGCCGAATGATGGCGAGGTATGTCAAGACCGCTTCCACTTGTACTGCACCGACCCGACTGACGGCCTGGCAAAGTTCTCCATAGTGGCGCCAACTGAGCTTGCTGATCAACCCCAAGCTAGCGATCCGAGAACGTCGCTCGGAATGGTAGCCATTGCTGTGGACAAAACAGCACCACCTCTGGTCGAGCGGCTGGAACTAGACGTAAAGGTCGACGATAACCTCATCTTGTCTGTTAGCGCTATGTCCAAGCAGCGGGGCGACGAAGCACATGCGTCCTACTTTGATCTTGAGTTTGGCATCGGACTCCCTGGCAGCAATGACCTGGGACCAATAGATATTGCTGACACCGAGGCCTACGTACCCGATGACGGCCTTATTGCCCGTGCCAACGTAGCCGATCAACAGGATACGAGGTTGGTTCCCGGAGACGTGTTTTATCAGCATAGGCCTCATGCCTTTTCGAGGCTCCCTGGTCCGGACCAAGCCACTGATGAGCAACTCATCGAGCACCTCTACTACAAGCCCTGTGCCGTCTGTAAGCGTAAGTGGGGCGATCCCGCCTGTAGGTGCGCTTCGGTAGCTTGAAATGGCATCTAAGCAAGTCGTTGTGCGTATCCAAGCTGGTGCGTCCGAAGTCGCCGAGTTGGTTCGTCGGCCCGTCCGAATAACTCCGGACGGACATGCCGGCGTCGTGTACGACGGAGCCGTGTATCCGTTGTTTGCCGACAATGTGGTCGACATCTCGGGCGCGTCGTGGGAAATCGAAGACTGTAGCAGGTTCCTTTTCGCAGGGGCTTCTATCCCATACGCGCCGCAATTTGATGACGTCCGTGCGCAGCAGATCTTCCTGGGTTTCCACGGTGAGTGGGAGGTCGAGACCAATCGCTTTGGTCATTACCTTGTCTTCAACGCCCCTGAGCGACTTGCAACGGATGTCGTCGAAGCACTCGAGGCCGGGGGTCTTTCGGTCCAGAGGTGGGACGTCAGCCATCGTCCCACACGCGAGGGGAAGTTCTACGACTGGTTTGCTCGGCTCCGTTTTAAAGGTAGCCACGAAGAGGTCGTGGCTCAGATCTCCGCCGTCTTTTCGCCTGCGTCAGCGGAGCCAACAACTGCGCCCGCTCCGGCACCGTCAGTTTCGCCGCTAGAGGATCTCGCAGCACAGATCGAGCAATTGGTCGATCTGACGGCCGAACTCAGGGAGCGTCTCAGCACCTCTGAGTCTGAAGCTTTGCTCCTAAGAAAGCGGCTCATTGCCGCCTCAAGTCAGGAGTCAAAACTCTCCAACGATTTGGATCGGGCCCTAGATCATCAAAAGGCATTACAAGATCAGCTTGGAGAGCTGAGCCGTGATCCGCGGCAAGCTGTTGAAACGAAAATACTGCTGAAACGTCAGGCCGAGACCGAAGAACTTCTCGAACTGGCGTTCGCGGAAAACTCCGAACTTCGCAGCAGTCTGGCGGGCTTCCGTGATCAGGCGGAACAGGGAGACGTACGGATTTTGACACTCGAGGCAATTGTCGTCGACCTACAAGAACGGCTCCAAGAATTCGGGGAACAGGAGCGAGTGCGACGTCGAGGTAACGCGACGGGCCGAGCACCTCGTCGTGGTGTTCCTGGATTTCTGGATGTGGCCTTCTCGCGGCTGACCTTTGTTCTCGACAGCGTTGAAGTATTGGCCAATCTCGATTCATCAGCGTCTATGATGCGCTCCTTGGTGCAGATTGATATGGGCGAGGTTGTGGGCAAGGATTTGGAAGGCATGCGCGGCTGGCGCGAGGTTTCGAAACTTGCCACGGGGCTTGCTGGCAGCGAGGACATGGGGCGCATTTACTACAAGCCGGACGGCGACCGCGTCCTCGTCAGCGTGCACGTCAAGCAAGACGATAAGGAACAGCGCCGTCACATCGAGCGGCTTCGCTCCATATGAGGACGGTACTAACTACCGGGCGGCTTGCATTGGGAGTGGGTGTGGCCGGGAGTGGTGCCGCGTGGCGCGCCAAGGGTGGCCGCAGCATGCGGGACACTGATGACGGTGCGGCAGAGGAGCGTTGGGACCCTCTGCCGGGAACAGAATTGCAGCATTAGTGAAAAGGCTCAGGGTTGAGCCTGTGGTTAAAGGGGGAGAGCACAATGACCGAGACTGAAAACGTGACACTGGAGACCCAGCTCGATGATGAAGGCGCCAACGCAGACATCGCGAAGGCGGTCAGCGCCCGTCACTCGATCGCCCGCAAGTACGTCATGAGGATTCGGCGCCGGCGTCCGGAGGCGAGTCCCGCGGAAGTGATCAAGTTGCTGGAACGGCACTACAGCACGTCGATCACAGCCGCAGGTGCAGCCATCACTGCCGGGTCCATCGTCGCTGAGGTGGGCATTTCCCTCATCCCGGGTGGAGGAGTCGCGGCCGCGGGTCTAAAGACCGCGGGCAAGCAGGCCGCGAAGAAGACTGTGCAGGTAACGGCCAAGGAGGCGGCCAAGCTGGCCGCTAAGAACATGGCCCTGGGTGCTGCGAAAACCGGTGCTCACCGTGTGGCCGCGCTTCTCCCTGCCGGTGATCAGCAGCTTCAGTTTGAGATCACGGCAATTTTTGGCCTGGCCCTCGCAGACATTCACGGGATGGACCTCGACCAAGATCAGGCGCATGCTCTGGTCTACGGACTCACCAACGATGCCGTTAGCCAGAAGCAGATTGCAACCATGGCCAAGGATGTCGCGGAGACGTCTCTCGATGGAGTGGTGGGAGTTGGTCACAAATTCGCCCTTGCCAGTGGTGACTGGTCCCATTGGGCAACGACGCTTGCAGACACACTGCCAAGCGGGGCCGCGCAAAGTCTCGTCAGAACCATCCAGACGGGTCAGCTGGATACCGTGCGTGAGACCTTGAGCGGGAAACAGCAGTCAGCGATTGAATACGGCGTGGGTGCCCTGACAGGAGGAGTCAGCCGTTTCGTTTTTGGGCGCGATGTGGTCGTGGCAGCTCGGTCCGCGTTCCCCGAGGCTCCGGAGGAGTTCCCCGAACATCTGGCTCTTCAGGACAAGTCCTCAGACGCCGATACTCGGGAGTCGGAGCCCAGCCGGGCTCTTGCGGCCCTGGAGGATGCTGCGAAATCCACAGGAAGTTGGATCACAGGGACGGCCAGCACGGTTGGGGAAGGGGTCGCGACCGGTGCCACTGCTGTCGGATCAGGGGTGGCAGGCGCCGCCGCGGCCGTGTCCCAGCCGTTCCGTGCCGTGGACGTTGATGGAGACGGGATACCTGATGAGCCGCAGGCATTGTCGGCGATCAAAGGGCTGGGTGGTGCTTTGGCCGGCGCCACGGGCGCAGCGACTGGGAGAGTTGCTGGTCTGTTCAAATCGCGGAAGCGAAACAATGCTGACGCGCCGGAGAGGGTGCCTGAGGAATGAATCGCGAACGCCTACGGTCCGAGGCCATGGAGGGCGGCGCTACAAGGAACCGCAACATAGGCGAACACTGCCACGCCCTTCCCGACGTCTACGTGACTTTCAGGCCGAGGATTCCCTTCCAGAGGACGGGGAGGGCGCCAGGAGTACGACCGCTTGGTCGCCCGGTCCCCGAAGAAGAGCAACGCGTCGCAGGGAGAAGTCGTGGGACGTTCAACTACATGCGGGTTGAAGCGGTTCGGGTAGCCATGAAGGTCGCGCAGCGGCGCGGCGACGTGGGCCAGCACGAGTTCCCTTATTAATCCGCAGGTCCTCAAGCAATACGGAGTCTGACAATTCAGCCAGTCGACAGAGTGCTAAATTGCAGTTCAACCAGTGACGGTTACGGTCCACCGCAAGCTTGCAAATGGGCTGGTCGCGATCGCGTCAACCACCCGCACGTAACCAAATCATGAACCTCATCTACCCTCACGTTCGTGAGGGCGGCAGTCACACGTTTGCGATCGATGAAACGTTGGTGAGTTATAGGGGTACCTGACTGCTGGCCTAATCAGGTTCAATCGTAGTGGGTGCACTCAGGCGCAGTTGCCGAATTGCAGATCCTCGCGAGATCCACGCACTCTATGTCGGAACCATGTGATGGAATACATAGGTGAGTGCCACGACGACCCCGCCCGATGACATCCTGGAGCGCATTTGCCGTGAGAACCTCGCTGTTTATCGCGCGTCACAGGGCCGGCTCCAGGAGGACGTCAGCCAAGAGGCGCAAGTCGCCCATGACTATCGCGGCCGTCTCGTGTACGAGCTCCTTCAGAATGCGGATGACGCACTAGTTGGCGTTGCGACGACCGAGGACCGAGTATTATTTCGACTCACCGACACGGAGCTGTGGGTTGCTAACACGGGACGCCCCTTCACCGACGCCGACATTCGTGGATTGTGCGGCTTGGGAGCCAGTTCCAAGGCGCAGTCAGGCGGCCCTAAGCGTGCAAGCATCGGTCATAAGGGGTTGGGCTTCAAGTCGGTCCTCGAAATCACCGACAGCCCCGAGGCCTACTCCGAAACGGTTAGTTTCCGGCTGGGACGGGAGCAGGCAGAAGCACAGGTGTCTCGGCTGTGGAACGAGTTTGACCGCGGCAAGGTCCGAGGGGTGCCGGCGATGCGATTCCCGTGGGCGATCACCGAGGTGCACGAGACTTGGGACCAACTCCGGGCAGCCGGCTATCACAGCGCGTTTCGATTCCCGTTCCACGAACGAGTTAGCTCTGCGGAGCAGGCGGCGCTCGCGCATCAACTGTTGCACCTTCCGATGACAAGCGTGCTCTTCCTGAAGCACCTTGAAGAAGTGGTCATTGAGGTTGCGACCTCCCGTGAGGAGTCAGACCGACAGTGGCTCTTGGAAAGGCACCGAGTGACCTCCGTTGGCGTCGAGCGTTGCGCCGGACTCACGGAGTCGGGCCTCTTCAGAGTCGACTTGGTTAATCGTGAAGGTCACGGCGACCGCTACTGGATTGCTCACGACGGCAACGTGCGAATCGGCGACCACCGCGATGGTTTGACCGGGCCCGCATGGGAGGGCGTGGACGTCACCGAAGTGTCGGTCGCAGTCCGGGCTGCCGACGACCCGCGGGTCAAGACGGAGGACCGCCGGTTTCACGTCTTCCTGCCTACGCAGGAGCCTTCCTCCTGCTCTCTACTGGTCAACGGGGCCTTCACGACTGACCTTTCACGGCAGCACATTCAAGTTGCGCAAACCCCATCGAACTACAACGGATACCTCGTACGCCGCGCAGCCGAGACATTCGTGCAGATGCTCATGCCTCACCTCCTTGCCGAGGGTGGCCCACGCTACGTCCTGCAAGTTCTGGATCGAGACGAAAGCGACTCCGGGTCGGCGGGCGGACTCCTTGCCGACGCCATTGCTAGCGCAATGACAGGTGCCCGCTTCCTGCCTTCAGGACCGAATGAGCTCGCCCTCAATGAGGCAGTTTTTCCATCGCCCGTACTCAACGCAGAGGGGTCCGCCTTCGCTGACCTGCTCAGGGAGGACTGCGTTCTGAACGGCAGACAATTCCCTGATCCGGAGTTCTGTGAAGGAACGCTTGCCGCGGTGTGCGCGGCCTACGGGGCAGTGGCACTCAGCCCGATTAACTCACTACGCGCTCTTGCGCACAACCTCGCTACAGAGAAGGCAGCGTTAAGATCTGGCCCCGACTCTCGTTATCGGGTTGACCCAGTTCTTGATCTCTGCGCGCTCCTCTGGGAACGATCTGATGCGGCGGATCGCCAGGCCTTGGAGGAGAGCGCCCGGCTGGAACCGGTCTTCCCTGTCGGCGAGAACGACGATGGCACAGTCAGGCGGATAGCCCTGGGAGTTGAAAGTGCGTTTTACCCACCGCGCTCTTCCCCAGAGGAACTTCCCCTTCGTAAGTTGCAGTTCCTCGCACATGGGGTCTGTTGGGGCATTCTCGGCAGGACCGAACAGAGGTCAGTCCTGGAGCGCCAGATGAAGGCCTGGGATGCGCTCTTCGACGTCAAGGAGTTCCGCTTTGAGGAGGTCATGCGCGCTGCGGTCCTGCCAGGACTCACGCGCACGGCCGCGGCCGATGCCGAATTGCGGGAGTCAAACCGGACCATCGAAGCGCTCGCCACGATCTGTAGGTTGGCCGGAAAAACCACCAAACCCGACCAGCCTCTCCCCATGGGGCGGCTTGGTTCGGACCGAGCGTTCTTCAATCTCAGCCGCCTTGATGTTCCGTGTCGGGCCGATGCCACAGGGGAGTTGACCTGGGCGCCGGCCCATCAGGTCTACTTCGGACGCGACTGGGTTGGCGATGACTCAGTCGAGGCAATCGTTGAAGCAATGGCCGATGCGGGCGAGGTCATGCAAGTCCGATTCCTTGCGTCGCCCGACGTGTTCGCCGAGTTCTCTGCCACCATCGGGGTCAACGTAGAAGACGACGTGAGTCCAGCCACGGCTGATCCCGACGAAGGTGAAGTCGACTTGGATGACGACACCGACGAAGCCCTTGAGACCACCGTCGATGATCGGTGGCGCAACTTCTTCGCTTGGCTCGGAGTCAGCCGTGGCTTGAGACTGGTCCACTTTCACGATGTTGACGACACGGGTACCGGGTGGACAAATACGAAGGGTCTTGGTCTCCCTGGTGGTTGGGCATTCTCCGGTCTGGAAACGGTCTGGTCCGACTACCAAGCGGATCTCGTAGGGGCATTCTCGTCTGATCCACGGTGGGAGCTGACGGACCACTATCTCTACCAGGTTCACAACCTTGATCTGCTCGACGAGATCGCCGAGATTGCCCTCCGCAGGGACAACGAGGTGGCTGAGAACCTGCTCGATCACCTGGTTCGCAATTGGAACACCTACGCTCGCCATACCCAGGCCGAGTTGGCATTTGTTGGAGCCGGCAAATGGCCGTCGTCGCGAACGGCTCCACCCCGAGCAACGTCGGAAGAACTTGTCACTGCTGGCCCAGATCTATGGCTCTACCGACTTCGTCACCACGCGATTTGCCCTACGAGCCATGGTCCGCGGCGTCCAAACCAAACGTGGCGTCGATCCGAGGAGCTCGTTCGTCGTCTGAGCCGCAGCGGGCGGGCTGCTGACGACTACCTTCCTGTCCTCAAACAGCCAATTGGGGTACCGGCGTCGACACTCCGCGCTTGCCTCGATGAACTGCAAGTCCGCGGCGAGCTGACTCCGGCCGCGTTCAATGTCGAGGATGCACACGATCTCTGCGTACGCATCTCGCGCATGTACTCGTCGGGTATCACCGACCAGGCACTGCGCTTGGAACTGCGACCGATATACCGCCAGATGTTCGAACTGCTGGTCGGCAGCACTGTGGACAGCGGGGTGCCACTCAGTGGCACCCCGCTTGCCGCGCGCACGGCGGCCGGGTACGAGTTTCTCGCCGCCCGAGACGTCTTGTACGCGTCGGTGTCTGGCAGCCGAGAACGGAGCGGTGTGCGGGACAAGGTGCCGTTGTTCGTTCTTGAGGCCGAGCCGGGAGCAGTTCGTCCCCTCCGCGAGCTCTTCGGAACCCCACTCCTTGAGAGTGCGTTGGAGTGGTCGGTGATTCCGGGCGAGACTGCTCTTGAAGCATCCGGCCTCGGTACTTTGCGCCAGGGACTCCAAGACCTGGTCGCACCGCTACTCGCTCGCCTCAGTGCCGATCGAGCTGACCGGAGTGGGGCAGACCGTCGGGCTTTGGCTGAATTCGCTGAGAAGTTGGAACCCGTGGATTCGCTCAGTCTTAGCTGTTCATTCCGCGGGCAGAACCTCGGTCAGATTCCGCAGCGGACGTACTACGTGCGGCGCTCGGAGGACTCGGGATTCCAAGCTTTCGCCGTGTGGACCGGCCCTGCGTGGCCTCCGATAGCGGAGGACGCTCATACCTTGGCCATGGCGCTCGCGGAGACTTTGCAAGTGAACACTGTCGAGACCTTCTTATCGTTCATTAACGCTAACCCCGCGCAGCGACAGCAACTACTCGATCTGGCCGGTGCCGCGGAGAAGCTGGAGGAAGTGCAGCAGGACCTTGCCGATGTCGGAGGTGACGCTTATCAGGTCGATCAACTGGCAAACCGCACAGAAGGCAACGAGCTCGACACGACAGACGGCGAGTCAACAGAAGCGGCCACCGGGCACGCAGACCGAATCCCTCCCGCTGCGACCCGTCCCGCTCCGCGTATCCCGCTGCACCGCTATGAGGACCTCCTGATAGACGGAGAAGTCATCCGCATCGAGGGATCAGGTCCCCAACACGAGACCAACGGAAGCAACGGTCAACCCGGAGCCGCGGGTGACCGACATGGTGACCCAGGGGGTGGTTCTTCAGGCGCGCCAAGGGCAGCAGCCGGCACAGACCTGAATGAACTTGACCGACTTGGCATGCGTGTAACCTTCGCATTTGAGGAGCGACGATTCGTCGGGCAGAAGGCCGTCGTACTCCCGGGAGAGACGCCCTCTGAGAATGCGGACGTGCTAATTGTCGACGTCAGCTCGCCGGAGATGATCGTAGCCGCTATCGAACAGTCCACCGCAGTCGAGCAAGTGTTTGACCGGCTCGCTGAGCTGGGCATCAGCGAGCTATACCCCGGCTTCGACGTCCTGACCATCAAGGGTGGTTCAATCGATCGAATGATTGAACTGAAGTCATCCGGAGTCGACGCGCAAGTTCAAGCCATGAGTTGGAACGAGTGGAAGACGGCCGGGGGCGAACTAAGAAGTCACTTCTGGCTCTACCTCGTCGGCAATCTTCGCGCGGATCTCGAAAACGCCCCACCCTTCGTGAGAGCCGTTCAAGACCCTTTCGGGACACTCGCCTCTTCAAAGTCGGAAGACGTCATACGCAAGCGGACCATTCAACTCCGAGTACGCGAGTTCGCCGCTGCCGATCAACTCACCCTGGAGTTACGACACGAGAAAGACTCGCCAACCTAGGACTACACGTGAGCATGATGGCAACGGTCACCACCATTGCCTCGCTCTCAATCCCTATGACCAATTTCATTCACGGATGGGTCTGTTTAAATCCAGCTGCCCGGAACCTCCTGTAGTTCAGCCTGTAGCGACACGCAAACTTCCACATGGACTGGCCACAAATGCCTGCTCGTCAGTACGCGCCTAGGCAGGATCCGGCCGCCGTTCCTCGTTGAAAGTTTCTTCCACATGGACCTGCAACTCACAAAGGATTCAGTTCTTGCTATCTTCAAAGCCCCTTACGCCGTGCCGGCGTGAGGGGCTTTGTCATTAGGAATGGAGAGGCTCATGACGAAGTACCTGATCTCGTTCCCCGGTGAGGCCATGGTTGTCCCGGAAGGAGAATTCGAGGCAGTCGCCCGTGACTCGCATGCTGTCATCGAAGAAGCCAAGGCTGCTGGTGTTTACGTCTTCGGTGGCGGAATCGATGAGGACGTCGCCCCGGTGCTTGTTGCCGGTGACGGCGCAGCTGTGGAAGGCACGTACCCAGGGCACACAGTACCCAACGGTGGCTACACGGTTTTGGAACTGCCCTCACGTGAAGCTGCAGTTGAGTGGGCAGCGAAGATTGCTGTCGCTTGCCGCTGCGCGCAAGAGCTCAGGCAGTTCCAGTACGACCCCGCCAGTTGACCTGAAACTCGCTCAATCAAGTCGGGTTCGTTCATAGCCTGGGAGTGGTGGAACCGTTGAGTGGTAGTTATGCCCTGTGGGCGTGGTCACCTTCAGAGTGTGTCTCTCTGCGGGCTCCGGTCTCACGCTCCACCCGGGGTTTTCCTTGGTGTGGTTGCATTGTTCGCAGAGCCCGGCCGCGTTATTCAGTGTGGTTTTACCGCCTTCGGCCCACGGCAGGATGTGGTCGTAATGGCGGATGGGGGCGTCGCAGTATGGCGTGCGGCAGGTGTGGTCGCGGGTTTCGATGAGCCGTCTCATGCCCGTGGGGAAGAAGCGTGCCCTCGAGTCAGTGGCAAGGAGCTCGCCCGTGCTTGGTGCCGTGAAGAGTCGTCGCCGCCAAATGCTGACGTCTTGATCTGTCTTGCTCTCACCGCTGGTTAGGAGCTCCCTGGCCCATTCTGCGGGCACGACGCCGTAGCCAGTAAGTCTTGCGGGTTCGCTGTCCCCTTGTAGCAAGGTGCGGTCGGTCATAACGAGTTGAAGGTCGATCCGAGAGAATCCTGCAGGCGAACCGGTGATGCGTTCGACGAGCGTGTCCGCCATGACCTGTCCCCGGGGCCGGCCGTCCCCGTCGGAGCGTGCTGAGTCTGCATGGCGGGTGAGCGCGGCGTATGCGGCAACGCCTTGGGCGACCGGCAGTAGCGCCGTGAGGATCGTCATGGTGTCCGGCGCCGGGCGCAGGCTCACGTGCCGTTCGGACGCGGCATGTGCAGCCCTTTGCGTCACGGAGCGAGGATCACGACGATAGGCCGCTGCTTTTGCGGCGGCGATGATGGTCTTGTCGCCAGCACCGTCGAACGTGCCCGCGTCCGGGGCGAGTTCCTCATCCACGGCACAACGATCTTCAGCACTGAGGCAGGCTGTTTCTTTCACGAGCAGCGTGGCCCGCCATTCGTTCAGTTTCCCGGTTTCCAGGGCGGCCAAGGTCCGTGGCATTTCCGACACCAGCGCCTTGGCCAGTCCCAGAAGCCGGGAACCTTTGTTTGGAGATTCACGCCGGGCAAGCGCAATCTGTGCTGCCACACCTTGGCTTCGTTCAGCCGCTGGAACTCCGGACTCTGCGCGCTCTTGACGCTGGGCAAGGTCAAAGGCCACGGCTATTTTGGCTTGCAAACTTGAGATCGCAGACTTCATGTCCTCAAGAGCACGCAGCTGATTTATCAGGTCACCGCTGACGCTGCCTGCATGAGCGGGTGCTGGCAGTGAAGCGACCGCTTGGGTGGCTTGTATCTGCTGACTCCGGCTCATATTTTCACTATGTCAGTAGCCACCGACATTTTTACCGCCCGGAACTTTGGCAGCAGATCGAATCTGTAGGTGAACCCTCCTGCCCTTGCCCGCGTCTTTCCAGCAGAGGAAGATACTGCCCAACTTCGGGAGGACGCCATGGTTCAGCTTGAGAAGTTTGAAAAGTACTTGATCGAAGAGTTCTACGACGATTATCGCTCGGGCGACATGTCCCACGGGACATTCACGAGGCGCGTGGCGTTCATCATGGGAAGCATGACCGCGGCCGCGGCGGCTATGACCTTGGTGGGCTGTACACCGGACGAGGTGCCAAAGACCGGGGACCCAATGCCAACGCCCACCGCGTCAGCAACATCGGGAAAAACGACAGCCGTCCCTAATGCCAAGAGTCCGCTGACAGTGCCGGAAGGGGCGGCGGGCCTGGCAACAGCCACAGTGAAGTTCGATTCCGGAGGGACTGAAATCAGTGCCTACTTGGCCAGACCCGAGAACGCTAAGCCCGGTCCGGCCGTCCTGATCTGTCACGAAAACCGCGGTCTCACGCCCCACATCCAAGACATCGCCCGGCGCTTTGCCAAGGAAGGCTACGCGGCTCTGGCGCTGGACCTCCTCAGCAGGGAGGGCGGCACCGCATCGATGGATCCGGACGCTGTTCCGGGTGCTCTCACGAAGGCCGGCGCTCAGCGGCACGTTGGCGACTTCCAGTCAGCATTCGAGTATCTGAATGGCCAGGATTTCGTGGAAAAGGGCCGCATTGCCATGGTCGGCTTCTGTTTCGGTGGAGGCATCACCTGGCAGGCAGCGACCGAGATCCCTGGGCTGAAGGCAACCTCTGCGTTCTACGGTCCCGCCCCGGACCTTGCAAAGGTCCCCACCATAAAGCCTGCCGTTTTCGGTGTCTACGCTGAAAAGGACGCGCGCATCACCGGTTCCATGCCGCAGTTGAAGGAGGCATTGGACGCGACGCAGGTCAAGCACCAGCTCAAGGTGTACCCGGGCGTGGACCATGCATTCCATAACGACACAAGCGACCGCTACAACGAGGCCCAAGCCTCGGCGGCCTGGAACGACACGTTGGCCTGGTTCAAGGACAACGTATGAGGTCAGTCCGGCAGATCACGTGCCTGGCTGGCCAGCTCAGCCTCCAACGTCTCGATACTGGGAAGGCTGGCAACAAATTCGTCGGGCAAGGATTCGGCAATGGAGGTCCGCCACTCCGCGATGCCCACCGGAGCGTTGAAGCCACGGAGGGCGTACTCGGCAACCACGCTGTTCTTCTCCTTGCATAGCAGCAGGCCGATCGTCGGTTTGTCATCGGGATGGGCCATGAGGTCGTCAACGGCGGCCATGTACATGCCTAACTGGCCCAGGAACCCGGGTTCGAACTTCACGGCCTTCAGCTCAATGACCATGTAGCAGCGCAATTTCAAATGGTAGAAGAGCAGGTCCGCGAAGAATTCGTCGCCGGCGATCTCCAATCGCACCTGTTCACCAACAAAGGCGAAGCCTTGACCCAGTTCCAACAGGAATTTCTCCACGTGCTGCACCAGTTGAAGCTCCAGTTCCCGTTCGCTCCGACGGTCTGTCATTGCAAGGAAATCAAAGACATAGGGATCTTTGGTGGCCTGCTGTGCGAGGTCTGAATCGGCAGGAACCATGGTGGTTTTGAAATTGGTGATGGCCTGCCCGGAACGCTCGTGCAGGCGGGTCTCGATCTGGTGCGTCAGGACGTTGCGCGACCACCCATGCCGGGCAGCTGCCGCTGCGTACCAGAGGCGCGTGGCGGCGTCGTCGAGCTTTTCCAGGAGTGCGATCTGGTGGTACCAGGGCAATGTTGCAAGCGGCGCTTGCAACATTGGAAACTCAGGCCAAGCCTGGGCAAAGCTCTTCATGTACCGCAGGTTCCTGGGGGAGAAGCCCTTCGCGTCGGGGAAGCGCGTTCGGATGTCGGCGGACAATCGGGTGACCACTTTGGCGCCCCAGCCCTCCTGCGATTCGCGCTCGGCAAGTTGCCGGCCGATGCTCCAGTAGGAATTGAGCAGCTCGCTGTTCGCTGCCGCCAGAGCGCGTGTGCGGCCTGTCCGGACTTCTTGCGCGACAGTGTTGAGCAGTGCGGGATACCAGTCGGGCATGGATGTCGCGGCCGGGACGCCCGGGAACGACGCTGTTGTTTCTGCCGCTGCAGTGACGAGCTCTTGAGAAGGCATTATCTCTCCTGTCGATTGCTATTGCCCTCACGCTAAAGGGAGGCACTGACAGAATGGACTGGTGAGTGAAGCGGGTGAATTTGTGGACTTCACGCTGCAGCGTGAATCGTCCTGGGAGAAGGCCATGGAAGCCCGCGGGCGCCTGGGTGGAATGAAGGTTTACGGGGCATCGGTTGGTGCAGTGAGGGGAACAGTGCGGGACGCCCTCAAGCGGCACAAGAATCTGGGCCATGACGACATCACGGCCCTGAGTTCGGAACTGTGGGATGAGCCGGTCTTTGAACGCAGGCTCGCTGCGGTTGTGCTGCTGCAAACCAAGGTAGGGATCCTGGTCAACACGGACCTGACCCGCATTGAGGGCTTCATCAGGCAGGCCGGCACGGAGGAACTGGCAGGTCCTCTGGCGGTGGACGTGGTCAAACCCCTGCTCGCCAGGCTTGAAGGACAGGCGAAGGAACGCGCCGCACGCGTTGTGGAACGCTGGTCCCGGGACACTGATCCGTGGCTCCGGCGGGCCGCGCAGCTCGCCACCGACAACTCGAACTCTTGATTAGCCGCAGCCACCGGCCTACCGTTTCATCAACGCATGCCAGGCGCCAATTCCGTGAATTGAGAGGCAGGTTGTTCGATGAAATCGCTGTGGTTGGACAGGGAATCCAGCTTCACGTCCGATGCAATCCCCGATGACAAGCACTTTGACACAATAGTGGCGGGCGCAGGTCTCACAGGAATGGTGACGGCCCTGCTGTTGTCCAGATCCGGTCAGCGTGTGGCAGTTTTGGAAGCGCGGACCTTGGGGGCTGTTACCACCGGCAACACCACGGGCAAACTAAGCCTCCTGCAAGGAGGGGCACTCTCGGCCCTGCGTGGTCAGTACTCGCTGAAAGTGGTGCAAGCCTACGTGGAAGCGAATCGCACTGGTCAGGCGTGGCTGATGCGGTACATGGAAGAGCAGGGCGTCCCGTTTCAGCGCCGGACGGCAGTCACGTTCGCAACCAGCGACGACGGCGGCCAGCGGCTGCGCAAGGAGGCCGCGGTTTCACGGGATGCGGGCTTGGACGTGCATTTCAGCCGTGACCCCGGGCTGCCATTCCCGGTGGTTGAGGCACTGGAACTGGACGACCAGGCGCAGATCCACCCCATGGAAGTCCTGGAGACCCTCGCAAGGGATATCCGGGAGCACGGCGGAATAATTGTTGAGGGTGTCCAGGTGCAGAATGTGGGTTCTGACCTTCCCGTGGAAGTATCCACACGAAAAGGCGCCTTCACCGCGGACACCGTCGTCATAGCTACTGGCACGCCGATCCTGGACCGCGGACTTTATTTCGCCAAGCTCGAACCCAACCGGTCATACGCTGCGGCTCTTCGACTTCCAAGTGAAACCCCGCCACCGAGCGGAATGTACCTGAGCATTGATCCACCCACACGTTCCCAACGCACTCACCCGACGCCGGAAGGTGAGTTGTTGCTGGTAGGTGGCTATGGGCATACCGGCGGCCGGGCAGCCTCACCCAAGGCCCACCTGGATGACCTTCTCGCCTGGGCCAACCAGCATTATCCGGGCGCGGAGGTCACCCATACGTGGTCTGCCCAGGACTATCGGCCTACCAACCTCGTTCCCTTTTTCGGCAAGATGCCCCGGGGCCACGGCCGGATCTTCTTCGGCACTGGCTACAACAAGTGGGGCATGAGCAACGGAGTCGCTGCCGCGCTGTCCATTACTGCGGACATTCTGGGCGGCCAGTCTGATTGGGCCAAGGTCATACACCACCGAGTTACGTCGCCCCAGGGCGCATTGGAATCTGTTCGCCTCAATGCCAGCGTCGCCAAACGCATGGTCGATGACAAGGCCAAGGTCAGGAGGAACCCCGAGATCACGGACCAGACGCGACCACCGGAGGGGAGCGGCGTCGTCGGGCTTTACAAGGGCGAGCCAGCAGCTGTATCTACCGTTGATGGCAACGTCTGTATGGTGTCGGCGAGCTGCGCCCACTTGGGAGGCTTGCTGAGCTGGAACGACGCCGAGAAATCCTGGGATTGCCCTTTGCACGGCTCCAGGTACGCACCCGACGGCAAGTATCTGGAAGGTCCTGCAACCCATAACCTTCAAAAGTCGCCAGTAAAAAAGAAGGACTGACTACGCCAGCCGTTCGACGCGCCGTCGGGCCTGGTCCGCGGCGCGTCGTGCCTGGGTGGCGGCGCGGACTGCCAGCTTCTTCTGCGACTCAGCAGCTTCCGCGTCCCGCGTGATACCGATCAGTTCAGCTTCGAGGGACGCCAAACGCTTCTTGACCTCGCTGATCTCGGCCTCGACATCCGAGCGCCTGCCCGCGACTTCCTTGACAACATTCCACGCTGTGGATGCGGCGTCTTCAGCCTCTCTGGCTTCCTGATCGGCTGCCTCAAATTCCTCGCGGGCTTCCTCCAACGCGGCCTGGCGCTTTTGGGCCCGGCGTTCGGCCAGGGATGTTGGGGTTTCCGCAGGTGCTTTCTCTTTCGGCTGCGGCTCTTGTTTCTTCTTGCTCTGGCGCGCAGCTCTGGGTTCGGCAGGCAGCTTCACTTTTGGCGGTTCTCCTGCAGCGGACATCTCATCCGGAGTTGTTGCAGCCACGGCATCCGTCAGGTCCACGGACTCGAATCCGCTTCCGCTTAGTGCCCGGACCAGCCGGCCCGTGGTCACCGCGGCTGCGGCGCCGGCGTCGGCCATTGCTGCCCGCAGCGTCTGCTCGACGTCGGCAGCCCCGGCCGCGCTTAATGGCGCTCCCAGCCCGCTCGCCAAGTCCTTTGCTGCGTGCACGGCCGAGGTCAGCTGGCCTTGGCGCTGCTGGCCAAGTTCACGGAGGGCTTCAGCGTCTCCCTCCTCTTGTGCTGTCCGGAGGGAAGCGCCAAAACGCACGACGCCGTCAATCACCTCCGGCTGGTGGACGGCAAGCATGTTGATGGCCCAGGCGCCTGCCGCGGGCTTGGGCAGGCTGCCGATCTCCTTCGCGAGGTCCTTGTCGCCTGACTCCTTGGCTTGTCGCGCCAAGGCTGTCCGCTGCGCGGTGAATTCACGTGGCAGCACGGCGTACAACTGTTGGGCGGCATCGCGGAGATCCATGAATTCATCCTAGGTGTGCTGGTGCTGACCCCGTCCACGACACCGCAGCGCTTAGGGTAGCCTAAGTCACGTGGACCAGATCATGAGCTTGCCCTTTGGCGTCGCGCTTGCGGCGCTCTTCGCGATTGTCATGATCCGCGTCAACATTACGTACTGGCTGGGTCGTGGAGCGGTTGCCGGCTTCGCACACACCCGCTTCGGGGCGTCGCTCCAACGGCCCAAAGCAGCCCAGGCCCAAGCCCTCATTCAGCGTTGGGGACCGTACGCCGTCGTGCTGTCCTTCCTGACCATCGGCCTGCAGACCGCCGTTAACCTGGCCGCCGGTGCAGCGAGGATGCCGTTGCGCCGCTATCTCCCCGCTGCCGTCCTGGGCTCCATCGTCTGGGCGTTGCTGTACGCAACTATCGGACTCGCTGCACTTGAGGCGTGGCTTGCGGTAGCTGCGGCGTCGCCGGTTGGTGCCGGGCTGTTAGTGACGGCCGTGGTCGCCGTGATCGTGTGGGTGATCGTTGGCCGGCGGCGTCGGGCGGCTGCCAAATCAGCGGATACAGTGGTCTGAGTTCTACTGCTGGATCTGCGAAAGGCTCGGGTTGACTACTTCATTACCGGAACTGGCGGAGGGTAACTTCTACTACGAATCGTTGGGTGAGGGCCGCTACCGCTCCACGATTCATGCCCAAGGTGCCTGGAATCCGCACGAACAACACATGGCCCCTGCCTCGGGCATCATGGCTGACGCCCTCCTGAGGCATGAGCCCCGTGACGACGTCCGTATGGCGCGTATCAGCTACGAGATCCTGGGGCTGATCCCCGGCGGCGAGTTTCAAGTGACCACCTCAACGTTGAGGCCGGGACGAACCATTGAACTTATCGAGGCTGAGCTTTCCGCCGGGGGGCGGGTGGCGATTCGTGCCGCGGCGTGGCGCATGATCACCAGCGATACGAGCGCGGTGGCGGCGTTCGAAGACGAGGCCATGCCCGCCCCGGACGAATGCAAGTTGTGGGATGGTGCCAGCGTCTGGCCTGGGGGTTACATCCGTTCCCTGGAAATGCGTATCGGCGAAGGCCATCGGCCAGGTTCGGGCAGGGTGTGGATCCGGACCATGCATCCTTTGACGGACAAGGAAGACAGCAGCGATCTTGCCCGACTGATGGGATTGGTCGATACAGCCAACGGCATCGCCGCACGGGTCCCGCCGGGGGAGAACAGCTACATCTTCCCCAACGTGGATCTGCAGATCCACATGTACCGTGCCCCTTCAGGCGAGTGGCTCGGGCTGGACAACAAGGTCTCCTTCGGAGCCGATGGCATCGGCCTGACGTCCAGCGTGCTCCATGACATCAACGGACCTTTCGGCAGGGCTGAGCAAATCCTGACGCTGAGGAAAAGCTGATGAGCGAAGCAAGGAACGAGTCCGACGGCGGCGTCGGCGACCGCTCCAAGCTCACCGTCTACCGCCAAGAGGAAACCCTCGGTGCTGCTGAGGATCTTGATTTTGCGTTGGAGCTGCTGAAACGAGCCCGCAGCGGGCAATTGGGTCCCTCCCTGCGCTTGTACCGCCCGCAGCCCACCGTTGCCTTTGGCCAGCGCGATGCGAACCTGCCCGGCTTCAGCGCAGCTGAGGATGCCTGCCGGGAGCTCGGCTTCGAACCTCTCGTGCGGAAGGCCGGCGGACGTGCGGCGGCGTATCACCAGGGCACCTTGGTGATTGATCATATTGAGCCGCACCCTGACGCGATCGTCCGTGCAAAAGCCCGCTTCGCGGAGTTCGGTGAGTTGCTGGCAGGTGCGCTTCGCAGCGTCGGTGTCCATGCCGCCGTCGGGGAGATCCCGGGGGAGTACTGCCCCGGGGAGTTCAGCGTGCACGGGGAGGACGCGGAGTTTCCCGCCCATCGCATCAAGCTCATTGGCACGGCCCAACGGGTGGTGTCCGGAGGCTGGTTGTTCAGCTCTGTGATTGTGGTGGAGAACTCCGGCCCCATCCGCGACGTCCTGACGGCAAGCTACGCTGCGCTGGGCCTGGACTGGGATCCAGCTACCGCCGGCGCAGCAAATGACCTGCTGCCGCACCTGGACGTCAAAACAGTGGAGGACGCGGTGGTTGACGCGTACCGCGGCTATGCAGACGTGGTCGACGGCGACTTCCGGAGTCTGTTGGCCTAGTTGAGCACGCTGGGGGCCGGGTTTACGCTGAGGGAATCAGGAACCTAACCACACGAAACCTGGTGGAATGATGGGCCGGAAGAAGCACCCAGTTCAGGATACCGACGTCGACTTGAGCGTCAGCGAGCCCAAGAGGTCGGCCGCTGGTTTGCCCAGCCTCAGCGAAACCCTGCCCCATGCGATGGCCCATATGGGCCCTTCCCGCGCCTGGAAGACCCTCACGGCGGTCAACCAAAAAGACGGTTTCGACTGCATGAGCTGTGCTTGGCCCGATCCACCGGAACGCAAGGCTGCAGAATTCTGTGAAAACGGAGCCAAGGCAATCGGCTGGGAAGCAGAGCCGCTGAGGATCCCCACGGAGTTTTGGGCCGCGAATCCGCTGAGTTCCCTGGAATCCCGATCCGAGTACTGGCTGGGCCAACAGGGCCGGCTGGTGGAGCCGGTGTATAAGGCGGCAGGCTCGGACCACTACGCACCCGTCAGCTGGGAGCGGGCCTTCGACGTGATTGCAAACGAGTTGAACGCCCTTGATGATCCAAATCAGGCCACGTTTTACACCAGTGGACGCACCAGCAATGAAGCAGCGTTCCTGTACCAGCTTTTCGTCAGGGCTTTCGGGACCAACAACCTCCCGGATTGTTCCAACATGTGCCACGAGTCCACTGGCCTTGCCATGGGCGAGACCATCGGCGTGGGCAAATCGGCCATCACGTATACGGACTTCGCGAAGTCGGACCTGATCATCATCATGGGGCAGAACCCAGGAACCTGCCATCCGCGGATGCTGACGGCGCTGGAGGAAGCGAAACTCGCGGGTGCGTCCATCGTCGCTGTTAATCCGCTGCCTGAGGCTGGCCTGATCAATTTCCGGAACCCGCAACGTGTTCGAGGCCTGGTTGGTAAGGGAACTGACTTGGCTGACCAGTTCCTGCAGATCAGGCTCGCCGGAGACATGGCGCTGCTGCAGGCTGTTTCCAAGCGTGTCCTGGATGCCGAATCAGCGGCGCCGGGTTCGGTGTTGGACCGCCCGTTCATCGATGAGCATTGCCAGGGGTTTGTTGGTTTCGCCGCCCACCTCGCAACTTTGCAGGAGCGGGACGTTCTTGCCGCCACCGGCCTGACCAGCGCAGAAATCGATGAACTTGCTGACAGGTACATCCACGCGGACAGGGTCATCATCACCTGGGCCATGGGACTGACCCAGCATAAGAAGGCAGTGCCCACCATCAAGGAGATCATTAATCTTCTTCTGCTCCGCGGCAACATTGGCAAACCGGGCGCTGGCCCTTCGCCGATCCGTGGACACAGCAATGTCCAGGGTGACCGGACCATGGGTATTTGGGAGAAGATGCCGCCGCGGTTCCTTGACGCCGTGCGGGATGAGTTTGGCTTTGACCCGCCACGGAAGGCTGGCGTCGATTCCGTGGACAGCATCCGTGGAATGCGGGATGGAAGGATCAAGATACTCGTCGCGTTGGGCGGGAATCTGGTCCATGCGATCTCGGACACCACGGTTGCTGAGCAGGCTGTGCGAAAGACCCGGCTCTCTGTTCAGATTTCCACCAAGCTGAACCGCTCCCACGTAGTGGTGGGGGAGCAGGCCCTGATCCTTCCGACCCTTGGCCGCACCGAAATCGACAAGCAGGACGGGATTGAACAGTTTGTCACGGTAGAGGACACCGTGTGCGCCGTGCACCGCTCCGCCGGGACGCTGGAACCCATCGCTCCGGACGTTCTCTCCGAAGTGGCGATCGTCAGCCGGCTGGCCGAGGCGGTTCTTGACCACAAGGTTCCGGTGGATTGGGCCGGTCTGAGGCGCAACTATGACACCATCCGTGACCACATTTCCCATGTGGTGCCTGGATTTGATAATTTCAATGCCCGCATCCGCGAGCGCGACGGTTTCGTGCTTCCACACGGCCCCAGGGATTCCCGGACTTTCCCCACAGCAACGGGAAAAGCCATGTTTTCTGTCAATGACCTGGAAACCATTGAAGTGCCGCCGGGCAGACTGCTCCTTCAGACTGTGCGGTCCCATGACCAGTTCAATACGACGACGTATTCCATGAATGATCGTTACCGTGGCATCAAGAAAGGCCGCATGGTCTTGTTGGTGAACCCTGAGGATCTGGCGGGGTTGGGTTTCCAGGATGGCGCCTACGTGGATGTGCACAGCGAAGCCGACGACGGCGTTGACCGTGTGCTGCGCCAGTTGCGTTTGGTGGCGTACCCCAGTGCCAGGGGCTGCGCCACGGCCTACTATCCGGAAGCGAATGTGTTGGTGCCGTTGGATTCAACAGCGGAAGGCAGCAATACGCCGGCGTCGAAGTCTGTGATTATTCGTCTGGAACCGGCTGCCGCCCCGATTTTCGAGGCGGCGGCCGGACAGGGAAAGTAAGCCTTAGGCAACCCTGGCGCTTAGGCTGCGAGGCGGTTTTCTACCTCGGAAACAGAAGGGTTGGTTGCTGCGGTTCCGTCCGGGAACAGGACGGTGGGGACGGTGCGGTTGCCTCCGTTGAGCTGCTCGACGAGTTCGGCCGTGCCATCTACTTCTTCGATGTTGATCTCGGTGTAGCCGATGCCCTTGGCGTCGAGCTGCTTCTTCAGGCGGTTGCAGTAGCCGCACCAGGTGGTCGAGAACATGGTGATGGTGCCGGAGTCGGGAGTGAAGTCCACAGAGCTCTCCTCAGTATTGGTCGTTTCCACGGGTGATTCGTTGGTATCAACCGTAACCCGCAGCCCAATAATTCCCGTGAGGCCGGGAATCGGGGTTACGTCACATTCCGGGCTGGTGCGTCCTTGAGCGACACGGCAGACTGTTCCCATGTGTGGACGTTATGTAATGGCCCGTGCCGTGGGGGATCTGCTGGCTGACTTTGATGCCGAACTTGAAAACGAGATCGCCCTGGAAAAATCGTGGAACGTGGCTCCAACGGATGCTGTTCCGATTGTGCTGGAAAGGCTCGTGGACGATGGATTGAAGCGGCAGTTGCATGTTGCGCGTTGGGGGTTGGTGCCCTCATGGGCGAAAGATCCCAAAGGTGGCGCGCGCCTGATCAATGCGCGCAGTGAGACTCTCCTGGAGAAGCCGTCATTCCGAAAGGCTGCTGCGGCCAGGCGCTGCGCTGTTCCCGCTGATGGGTATTACGAGTGGAAGAAGGGTGAGGGAAAGTCCAAGCAGCCCTACTACGTGCATCCGGCGAATGGTGAGGGGTTGGTCTTCGCCGGCCTGTATGAGTGGTGGCGGGACCAGTCGATGTCCAACGATGACCCCGACCGGTGGCTGTTGTCCATGTCCATCATCACTGCCGATACTCCGACGTCCGAATCAGCCCGCACGCGCCGCAGTGCCTCCGTCTTTGACGAGCTGACTGTTCTGCATGACAGGGTCCCTTTGCCCATGAGCAGGGAAACGATGGAGGCCTGGCTGGATCCACGCCAGGACGATGCGGCCGGTTTGGTGGACATGGTCCGCTCAAGGGCGCACGATGCCGCTGCTGACTGGACGCTCGATGCCGTGGGGCAAGCGGTCGGAAATGTCCGCAACAACTCACCGGAACTCATTGAACCGGTGGAAGGCCTTTTCTAGCTAGAGCGCTTCCGTGACCGGTACACCGGCCTGGAAATCGCGGCCGTCCGCCTCGCTGAAGGCCGTCATGACGTGGCCCTTACTGAGTCCATGGATGGCGGACATCGGAAAGTTTCCGGTGATCACGTTGCCGGAGTGTTCCACGCCCTTGATGTCATAGTTTTCCTCTGCACTGAGCGAGTGGTTGAAGGAGTAAAACGAGATCGCTTCTCCATTCATGAACTCAATGCCCAGCCTGCGTTGGGAGGAATAGTCCTCGCTGGCAGCAACAAGGCCCACGACATAAGCGCCGGAGCCCGGTATGTTGCCTTCGATTTCGAATCTCGCAACGAGGTTGTCATCGGCGGCGGAGATACTGACCTGCTTCAGGAGTGCGTCATTGGTACTCATGCCACAATCCTGCTCTGTGGACCCGCCCGCGTCCACCCCTTTGCTTCATCCCTCCAAGAGTCGCCGGACGTTGGCTGCGACTGTGGCTTGGTCCGTCGCCTCGCCGCTGCGTGCCGTCAGGAGGTGCATGGCCAACCCGTCGCCGTAGTCCGATACGGCTTCTGCGCGGGCCCTTGGGTCAGGAATTCCCAGTGAATCGAGCATCTCTTCAAGAGCTGAAAGCATCCTCTGGTGCCCGGCGGCCACCACCTCGGGTTGGTCAAGGGCAAAGGCGAACCGTGCCCGCGTCAGTGCGGCATGGTCTCTTGCCAGGCCGAGCAGCGCTCCCGCGAGTTGTTCCGCCAAGGCGGCTACCGACGTCGGGAATTCGGACCCACCCTGCTGCTGCAGCAGGAGCGAATCCCGTTCTTCAACGCGGTCGACGGCGGCAGCTACCAAAGCGGCTCGGTTGCGGAAGTAATTGGAGGTCGTTCCGACGGCCACGCCAGCTTCGGCGTCAACGGCCCGATGGGTCAGTCCCTTGAGACCTTTGGCGGCGACCACGGCGAGGGCGGCGTCGGCAAGATCGGTTCGTCTGTCCGGCATGGAGAAAGTCTAGTCTTTAACCTCGTAAGTACTACAAATGTAGTAGTACATTGGCAGCATGAAAAAAGTGGATATCGTCGGTGGTGGCATAGCAGGCCTCGCCCTGGCAGGAACTCTTGATCCCAGCCAGTTCCACGTCACCGTGTACGAACAGCGGGCCGGCCTCCCGGCAGTAGGAACAACCCTGGCCATGTGGCCCGAAGCCCAGGAGGCCCTGGCGTCATTGGGGATACTTGGGGCCGTCCGCGAAAGCAGCCCCATCATCAGGGGCGGCGCGCTCCGGAGTGCCACAGGGGTGCCGTGGCTGAGCGTGGAAGGGCAGAACCTTGTGGGCGTCGCCCGCCACACGCTCCTGCGACTCCTGGACTCAGCCGTACCCTCAACAGTCCAACGACGCATCGAAAAGCTGGATGCGGTTCCAAGCGACGCCCACCTGACAGTGGCGGCAGATGGGGTGCACAGCATGGTGAGGCGCTCCGTGTGGGGCCAAGCACGTTCGGCCAAGCTGACACGCTACCTCGCCGTTCGAGGCGTCATTGCCCAAGAGCCGGGCAGCGAAACCATAGGTGAGTACTGGGGGCGCGGGGACCTCTTTGGCATAGGCCCTTCAAGCGGCGGAACCAACTGGTATGCGTCCTTCCGCTCCCGGATGGGGCCCGAGGAAATTGACGTCGGCGAAGCCTTGGCAGTTGCGCGCCGCCGCTACGCCGGGCACTCCCACGGCATCCAGCATGTCCTGCAAGCAGCGACGCCCGAAACATCATTGGCGCAACGCATTTGGACCACCCCGCCACTATGGCGTTATTCCCGGGGCAATGTGGTCCTCATCGGCGACGCGGCCCACGCCATGGCACCCAACCTCGGACGAGGCGCTTGCGAGTCGCTGATAGACGCCGTCACCTTGGGCAAGCTGGTCAACACCCTGCCCCTGGACCAAGCCCTCAAGGCGTACAACCGTCAACGCGTTCTGAGGACCCAGCAATACCGCATCGGCTCATCCCTGATGATGCGTGTGGCGCTCGCAGAAGGTGCGCAACCCCTCCGCGACAAGCTGCTGGACCTTGCTGCCAAGCGAAAGTCCAAAGCGCCCGGAAGGAGCAAAACTTCCCAGTAGGTTTTGCCGGAGGGGCGACGTAAACTGGAGATATTCGAACATACATTCGAACGAAGTTCACCAGGCAAGGAGTGTGGATATGGGGCTTTTCAGCGAGTCCGTGGACGTCATCTGCACGGATACAGGCCAACCGCAGGAAATCCAGTGGAAAGGAACCCAGTACCTCGTCACCAACGAACCCCTCAGATGGTACGAACGACGCCAATGGTGGGTAGAAGAAAGCCGTGCCCCACTGGGAAGCGGCGCAGGCTTGGTGGATCACGAGATCTGGCGGGTCCAACTCCAGCGCCCGCAGGACGAAGGGCAAACCGGCAAAACCATCACCCTTGACCTCGTCCGCCACCTCGCCAGCGGCCGCTGGCGGCTTCTACGCATCCACGACGCCGCACCGGCCCAAGCAGTCGAACCAGACGAAGCCGCCTGAACCTTGAGCTTCACACACCTGCACGTCTCCACAGCCTTCAGCGCCCACTACGGCGTCTCCTGGCCAGACGAACTTGCCCAGTCAGCCGCAGCAGACGGCGCAACAGCGCTCGCCTGTACTGACCGGGACGGCCTGTACGGCACCATCAAACACCTCAAAGCATGCATGGACGCCGGTATCGACCCCATCATCGGCGTGGACCTCGCCATCTTCGACGACGACGGCGACCACCGCACCCAAGTAGCGGGCCGCGTCGTCGTACTCGCCCACGGCAACAACAACGGCGCCGGCTACCGCGCCCTCTGCCGACTCGTCTCAGACGCCCACGCCCGCACCTCCGGGAAGGCCGGGGGAGTAGTGCCCGTCGCCGTAACACGGGCAGAACTCGCATCACGCACACTGGACCCCAAAACCCTCAAGCCCGTGCTAACCGTCCTCATAGGACCGGACTCCGATGTGGGCCGCGCCATGGGAGGGCGGAAATATCTTCGCCCCCGCACACTTTTCAAACAATGGATCGACGCCATGCCGCCCGGAACAATCGTCGCCGAAACCGTATCCCACCTCAGCGCCCCAGGAGAACCCCTCAGCACATCCCACGCAGTACGCATGCTCAAACTCGCCCTCGAATACAACATCCCCGCCATCCTCAGCAACGCCGTCCGCTACTGCGCCCAGGACGGCGCCCCCACCGCAGACGTCCTGGACTCAGCACGCACACTAAAATCCCTCCCCGAACTCTCATCAGCACCACTGCTGCAACCAACCGGGCTACTCCAACCAACCGGACAGCTGCAACCAACAGGGCAAGGCTGGTTGAAAAACGCCCAACAAATGCACCAACTCGGCAAGGAAATCATGGGCGCCGCAGGGCAAGGAGCGGCAGGGCTGAACAAGCTGCTCTCCAACACAGAAGCGCTCGCCGACAAATGCCGCATCGATCCCGTCCTGGACATGGGATGGAAAAAGCCCGTTGTTCCCGAAGCTTCCATCATCGGCATCGACCGTGACCCCATGGTGGAACTCACCCAACGATGCGAGGCAGGAATCACCCGCCGCTTCCCCGGCATCAACGGCGATGCGGAAATACAGATGCGCTCGCGGTTGCAGCATGAGTTGGGGATCATCGACAAACTCGGCTTTGCCTCCTACTTCCTCACTGTTGCGGAAGTATCCAGAATGATCATCGAGATGGGCGTCCGGGTAGCTGCCAGAGGTTCCGGCGCCTCCAGCTTGGTCAACTATCTGATCGATATCAGCCAAGTGGATCCCATCCGGCATGACCTCATTTTTGAACGGTTCCTCTCGGGTCGCCGATCCACCCTTCCCGATATTGACATCGACGTCGAAAGCGCCGAACGGCATAACGTCTACCGGAAGATCTTCGAGCGCTTCGGAGCCGAACGGGTGACCCTGATGAGCATGCAGAACGGGTACCGGGCCCGTGGTGCTGTCCGCGATGCCGGCATGGCCCTTGGCATGGACGATGGTGAAATCGGTGAAATTGCCAAGCAGTTATGGCGATTTTCTGCGCGTAAATTCAGGGAGGCATTGGTTGAAAAGCCTGAACTCCGAGAATTTGCCGGAAGGGTGGAGGCTGGCCGTGAAGGGCCTGGGGGCATGGAGGAAAACCAGCAGTTGGACCTGCTGGTGGATCTCACTGAAAGGTTGGACCGCCTTCCCCGGCACATTTCCATGCACCCGTGCGGTGTGATCCTGGGCGATGCCACGCTCCTGGACAGAACCCCGGTACAGCCCAGCGGTTTGGGGCTGCCGATGAGCCAGTTCGATAAACACGACATGGATCCCATGGGCATGCTCAAACTGGATGTCCTGGGTGTGCGGATGCAAAGTGCCATGGCGTTTGCGGTGCGGGAGGTCATCCGCCTGCACCCGTCCAAAGCTGAGGTAGTTGCTGCTGGCCACCACCCGGTGGAGGTGGGAGGCGCTGGCCCGGACTACATTGCCCAGGACGGCAGGATTGATCTCAATGCGGTGCCTTTCGACGACGAGCCCACCTATGAGTTGATCCGCAGTACCCACACCTTGGGCTGCTTCCAGATTGAATCCCCTGGCCAGCGTGAGCTTATTGGGAAGATGGCGCCGCGCGAATTCAATGACCTCATTATCGATATTTCCTTGTTCCGGCCTGGACCCATGAAGTCGGACATGGTCCGCCCCTTCCTTGAACACCGGCATGGTTTCGCACCCGAGGTCTACCCTCACCCAGACCTGAAACCCGTTTTGCAGGAAACTCATGGCGTCACGGTTTTCCATGAGCAGATCCTGAAGACCTTCCATGTCATGACGGGGTGTGGTTTGGACCGGGCGGACGAGTTTCGAAGGGCCTTGGGTGATGAGCTCCACGAACCTGAAGTAGAGAAGTATTTCCGTCGGGAAGCGATCAAGAGATACTCCCCGGACGTCGTGGACAAAGTATGGGGAACCCTCAAAGCCTTCGGCAGCTTTGGTTTCTGCAAAGCCCATGGAGCTGCCTTTGCTGTGCCCACCTATCAATCGGCGTGGCTGAAGGCACACCACCCTGAAGCGTTCCTTGCAGGGCTGTGGGAACACGATCCAGGGATGTACCCCAAACGACTGCTGGTTGCTGAGGCCCGCCGCTTGGGTATTCCCATCCTGCCCTTGGATATTAATCGCAGCCAGGCTGAATACAGAGTGGAAAGAATCCAGGAAGGCAAGGATTTCGGCAAGCTCGGCATTCGCTTGAGCCTGAACGGAATATATGGACTTTCGGGAGCGGAGCTGAAGCGGATAGTAGCTGGTCAACCCTATGATTCCCTCGCGGACCTCCGGGCAAGGGCCAGGGTGAGCAAACCGAACATCAAGAGGCTCGCCCAACTTGGAGCCTTCGATGCCCTGCACCGGGATGCCGGCGGAACTGCAAACCGTGCCGATCTGGTGCAGCACTTGCAGGCCCTCCAGGGCAGTCCCTCGAAGAAAGCTGCGGATGTCATTGAGGGTCAACTGTCATTTGCCCTGGGTGATATTGAGCTGAGGAACCTGGCTCCTGAACTTCCCGAGCCTTCCATGGTGGACAATGTCAGGGCCGAGCTTGATCTCATGGCAGTGGATGTGAGTGAGCATCTTATGCAAAGCCATAGGCCATTGCTGGACAAGCTTGGCGTCACCACGGCGGATAAGCTTCTGGGGCTTCGGAACGGTACCGAGGTACTGGTTGCCGGTGTCCGGATCGCAACGCAGACACCTCCCATGCGTGGTGGACGCCGCGTGGTGTTCATCAGCATCGACGACGGTACAGGCTGCGTGGACACCGTCTTCTTCCACGAAGCGCAGGAAGAATCGGGTCCGCTCCTGTTCGGTACCCGGCTTCTGCTGATCCGTGGAACTACGCGAAGAACAGGTCCCAAGGGAATCAGCCTCAGTGCCAGCAAAGCCTGGGACCTTAGCCGCCCCGAAACTTTGCCGTTTGCCGAAGTCCTGCCACCCGGCGTCGGGCTTCCGCCTGAATTCACTCATTCAGGACCCCTTGAGGGTATCTCCAGGAACCTGGCCATTACCGGGTTGGGGAGCTGAACAGGCAGGTAAATAAGGCGTCGGCGCGCTGCTTTGGCCGCCTTCGTCGAAACAGATACGATTGACGGTGGCTGGCTGTGGTCCCCGTACGCCACAAGCTATGAAGCCTTCACTATGAATAGGAGACACCCGTGTCAGATGCCCAACAGATCACCCTCATCGTCGATGGCGAAGAGACCAAGGTGACGGAAGGGACTACCGGCGCGGAACTCTTTTTCGAGCGCCGCGACGTCGTTGTTGCCCGTGTCAATGGTGTGCTGAAGGACCTTGACCAGGTCCTCACCGAGGGGGCCGACGTCGAAGGTGTCACCATCGAGTCTCCTGACGGACTCAACGTTCTCCGTCACTCCACCGCGCACGTGATGGCCCAGGCCGTGCAGCAGCTGCGGCCTGATGCCAAGCTTGGCATCGGCCCTTACATTACTGACGGCTTCTACTTCGACTTCGACGTCGCTGAGCCGTTCACCCCGGAAGACCTGCGCCAGCTGGAAAAGATGATGCAGAAGATCATCAACCAGAACCAGAAGTTCGTTCGCCGCGTGGTCACCGAAGAAGAAGCCCGCGAAGCCATGGCCGGCGAACCCTACAAGCTTGAGTTGCTGGGCAAGAAGAACGACGCCGCCGACGCCGGAGAAGGCGTGAACGTTGAAGTCGGTGCCGGCGACATCACTATTTACGACAATGTGGACCGCAAGAGCGGCGAAAGCGTCTGGTGCGACCTCTGCCGGGGACCGCACCTGCCCAACACCAAGATCATCTCCAACGCGTTCGCGCTGACGCGCTCATCCTCCGCATACTGGCTGGGCAACCAGAACAACCAGCAGCTTCAGCGAATCTACGGCACCGCATGGCCCACAAAGGAAGCCCTCAAGGCTTACCAGGAACGCATCGCTGAGGCAGAACGCCGCGACCACCGGAAGCTGGGTGTGGAGCTGGATCTGTTCTCGTTCCCGGACGAACTTGGATCGGGCCTTCCTGTGTTCCACCCCAAGGGCGGCATCATCCGCAAGGCCATGGAGGACTACTCCCGTCAGCGCCACGTGGACGCCGGCTATGAGTTTGTTTACACCCCGCACATCACCAAGGGACACCTTTACGAGGTCTCCGGCCACCTTGACTGGTACAAGGACGGCATGTTCCCGCCGATGCAGGTGGATGCCGAGCTCAATGAAGACGGCACGGTGCGAAAGCCTGCGCAGGACTATTACCTGAAGCCGATGAACTGCCCCATGCACAACCTGATCTTCCGCTCACGCGGCCGGTCGTACCGCGAACTGCCGTTGCGCCTGTTCGAATTCGGCTCGGTGTACCGGTACGAGAAATCCGGTGTTGTGCACGGACTGACCCGTGTCCGTGGCATGACACAGGACGACGCCCACATCTACTGCACCCGCGAGCAGATGAAGGACGAACTCACCACAACACTGAACTTCGTCCTTGGCCTCCTCAAGGATTACGGCCTGGATGATTTCTACCTCGAGCTCTCCACGAAGAACGAGGAAAAGTTCGTAGGTGACGACGCCGCCTGGGAGGAAGCCACCCGCACACTCGCCGAGGTTGCGGAGGCCTCCGGGCTGGATCTGGTACCGGACCCGGGTGGAGCAGCATTCTATGGGCCGAAGATCTCCGTCCAGGCAAAGGACGCCCTCGGCAGGACCTGGCAGATGTCCACGATTCAGTTGGACTTCAACCTGCCTGAACGCTTCGAGCTGGAGTACCAGGCAGCGGATGGAACGCGCCAGCGTCCCGTCATGATTCACCGCGCCCTCTTCGGCTCGGTGGAGCGGTTCATGGGCGTTCTCACCGAGCACTACGCCGGTGCCTTCCCCGCATGGCTATCTCCCGTCCAAGTAGTGGGCATCCCTGTGGCCGAGGCATTCAATGACTACATGTTCGACGTCGTCGGCCAGCTGAAAGCCGCGGGAATCCGCGCAGAGGTGGACATTTCTTCAGACCGTTTCCCGAAGAAGATCCGCACGGCCAGCAAGGACAAGGTCCCATTCGTCCTGATCGCGGGCGGTGAGGACGCCGAGGCAGGTGCTGTCTCGTTCCGCTTCCGTGATGGCAGCCAGGATAACGGCGTGCCCGTGGCAGAGGCGGTCCGCAGAATCGTGGACGCTGTCAAGAACCGCGAAAGCTGACGGAACGGACAATAGACGGTGCAGGAGAACACAGGCGCGGCAGCTGACCTTCCGGGCGACGCCGAAGTAACCGATGACTTCGGCTTGGCAGGTGTTCCGGACGCTTTTCAGCGCCTGTGGACTCCCCACCGCATGGCCTACATCAAGGGCGGACAGGATCAGTTCAAGAACAAGGACGACTGCCCGTTCTGTGTTGGGCCCACGCGTAGCGATGAGGAATCACTCATCGTCTACCGTGGCAGGACCTGCTATGTGGTGCTCAACCTTTTCCCTTACAACCCAGGCCACTTGCTGATCTGCCCCTACCGCCATGTTCCGGACTACACGGACATCACGGTGGAAGAGACGGCGGAATTCTCCGAACTCACGCAGACAGCCATGCGAGTGCTGAGGAAGGTCTCCAACCCCAGCGGCTTCAACCTGGGCATGAACCAGGGTGTCACCGGTGGAGCAGGGATCGCCGCGCACCTGCACCAGCACGTTGTACCCCGCTGGGGTGGGGACGGAAACTTCTTCCCGATCATCGCCCAGACGAAGGCCATTACGCAGACACTCGACGAGGTCCGCAAACTGGTGGCCGAAGCCTGGCCGGGGGAGTCGAATGCTCAATAGGCATGCGCGTGGTTTCTTTACTTCCCTTTTCACACCCTTGGCACGTTGGCTCCTCAAGATTGGCGTATCTCCAGACGCAGTGACCGTGGCTGGTACAGCAGGAGTCATTCTCGGCGGACTGGTTCTATACCCGCTGGGATATCTGTGGTGGGGTTCAGTGGTGGTCGCGTTCTTCGCGTTCTCGGACGTCGTGGATGGCATTATGGCCCGTTTGCAAGGCCGAAGCGGCGGCTGGGGAAACTTCCTCGATTCCACCTTGGACAGGTTGGCCGACGGCGCCATCTTTGCAGGGTTGACCATCTGGTTCTTCACCAAGGGTGAGGATCCTGCGATCGGTACTGCCGCCGTCGTTTGCCTGGTACTGGGCATGGTGGTTTCCTATGCGCGGGCAAAGGCCGAGTCACTGGGCTATCAAGCCAGCGTTGGCATTGCCGAGCGTGCAGAGCGTTTAGCTTCGGTGCTTCTCATCACCGGGCTCACAGGGCTGGGACTTCCAGCAGTGGTGCTCTTCGCCACCCTGATCCTTCTCGCCCTCGCCAGTGTGGTCACTATCGTGCAAAGAATGGCGACTGTCCGCAAGCAAGCGATGGCCGAAGCCTAGGAAACTGGCATGTGACCAGAGCCTAGCAGCGGCAGTTGTGCAGGTGTCCTATAGTCGCCCTCTTCTTGGCCCCCGAATGCGGTAATGAATGTACAGCCACCGGGCAACGTGCGACTAGTATTACTAGTACTTGGTCACCTTGACCTGAAAACCCGGTGTGCGCTGACTGCGGTCGTGTGGCTGCGCGAGCCACCGGCGAAAAGGTCGTTTATCTACCCATAGGGGTTTTTGTGTCTACACCAGATGTAAGCAACGAAGCCGGTTCGTCCGCGAACAGCGTCACGGGCAGCAGCCGCGTTAAGCGGGGCATGGCGGAGATGCTCAAGGGCGGCGTCATCATGGACGTCGTTAACGTCGAGCAGGCCCGCATCGCCGAGGACGCCGGTGCCGTCGCCGTCATGGCGCTTGAGCGCGTACCCGCCGATATCCGCGCCCAGGGTGGCGTGTCCCGCATGTCAGATCCGGACATGATCGATCAGATCATCGCCGCCGTGTCCATCCCGGTCATGGCCAAGGCCCGCATCGGCCACTTCGTCGAAGCCCAGGTCCTGCAGTCCCTCGGCGTGGACTACATCGACGAGTCCGAGGTCCTGACCCCGGCCGACTACGTGAACCACATCGACAAGT
>NZ_JBFRFP010000031.1:0-52763 GCF_052114885.1 Paenarthrobacter sp. 2TAF44
TCTCCAGCTGCCCGCCGTCAGTAACCCTCATCTCCACCGGCTGCTGTGGATCCGAGTGCGCCTCAACGGCGCGACGAAGTGTCTTCAAGGCCTCCCGCGCGAGTTCAGAATCATTTCCTTGCGGGTAGGCCGGGATTGGTGCATGGGTCGGCATTATCGTATCCTCTCCTCATCCCGCCTTCTGCGTGTATGCGTTCACGGTACCCTATAAACGAAACAAACAAAATAAGTGAAACAATCGAATCGGAAGGCGTTGTTGACTCATTGCATATCGGTTTCTGTCCAGCCAGAACGAAGGCAACCATCGAAGCGGCAACCAGGGATCCACAACGGCCGGGACCAGCGCGATTATGGGCAGCGGCAGAGACGCCCTTTGCCCGATCGCACGCTCAATATTGACACAGCGTAAGAGTGAGCCGCCGCTGAGGAACAGCGCCAGTGCGAGGAGAAGAACTGCGAGGATTTTCCGCAGCTCCTGGCTGAAGAAGGGCGGCTGACAATCCGCCACGGCCTTCGTTGTGCATGCTCGGGAGCAGTTAGCTTCGTGGCGTGGTGTTCCGGTCCTCCAAGTGACTTTCCCGAGGGAGGACCAGCGCGAGTAATCTGCGGGCCCGTTCCCGGCGGCCGCATCCGAGAATGACCGCGACCCAGCGCAAGGCGTTGAGGACGGCAGCGCCGGGAGTGTGTTGAGTAGCGGGTGCAGGCCTGATGCTCATGGTCGTGGAATTCCTAACAGCGGCGCTTAATTTGGGTCGATGTGGCAAAATCTGGTCCACAAAGTACGCATCCCGGGCTGGCCGGTCTCTTCGGACTGGCCAGCCCCCTCGCGTGGATCCTAGCTGGACGCCCGGAGTACTCGGACGTACGTTTCAACTCGCTCCAGCACGTTTGCATCGTGGGGACCCCATGCCGGATGCGGTGTGCCGGGACCGGCATAGGGTTCATCCCGGTAGTGACGCTGATACTCGGCGAGTCTTTGTTCCAGCTCAGCGCGAATATGGACGTAGCCGGGATCGTCAGCTACGTTGCGGACTTCGGTGGGATCATTTTGCAGGTCGTACAGTTCCCATTCAGCATCGAATACGCGGTCTGAGGCACCCGGGACATCAAGACCGGCGTTGTAATAATGGATGAGTTTGAAGTCGGCGGTGCGAATGCCGTAATGGCCAGGTGCAGCATGGATTGGATCATCGTGCTCCCAATACCTGTAGTACGCTGCGTCCGGCCAATCGTCGATCGCCTCTCCTCGCAGAAGAGGCCGGAAGCTACGGCCCTGCGATGTGGGAAGTGACTCATCCGCTTTGATCCCGGCAATGTCCAGGAACGTGGCCGCGAAATCAACGTTGGTAATGATTGCCTCGCAACGGCTGCCGGCACTGATTTCGGCAGGCCATTTCATCAACATCGGCATCTGTAGGGACTGGTCAAACATCAGCCGCTTATCGAACCAGCCGTGATCACCCAGGAAAAACCCCTGGTCCGAGGTGTAAACGACGAGGGTGTTTTCGGACAGTCCACGCTCATCGAGGTAGTCCAGAAGACGGCCGACGTTGTCGTCGATGGATTGGATGCACTGCAGGTAATCGCGCATGTAGATCTGGTACTTCCACCGCATGCGCGCTTCCCTGTTTTCGGGTCCGCGCAATTCTTCCGGGACCTCGGTTTTGAGGTCCTCTGCCCCCATGTCATCCGCGATGGTCATGTGAACGTTCCGGACAGCCTGGCTGCGGGTGGCGTAGTCATCGAAAAACGTTTCCGGCTCAGGAATTTGCCCATCTGCATACAGGTGCTTGTGCTTCTCGTCAGGAATCCAGGGGCGGTGCGGGGCCTTGTGATGGACAAGCATGCAGAACGGCTCCTCTCCCGTCAGCCCGTTCAACCAATCAAGGGAAAGATCGGTGACGATGTCCGTCGCATACCCGGGGACTGTAGTGGCACCGTTCTCATCAACCATCTCCGGATCGACGTAGTCACCCTGCCCTGGGAAGATCTTCCAATTATCAAAACCCCGCGGCAAGGCCCTGCCGTGCTCACCCAGGTGCCACTTTCCAAACAGCGCGGTTTTGTAACCCTGCCCGTGGAGCACATCAACAAACGTGGGCACCCGGTAGTCCATCTCCGTCCAAATCGACGAGACGCCGTTGATGTGGCTGTAGGTTCCCGTGAGGATGGAGGCACGCGAAGGGCTGCAAATGGAGTTCGTGCAGTACACGGCATCCAGGCGCATGCCTCCTTCGGCAATGCGGTCCAGGTGCGGGGTCGAGTTGACCCGGCTGCCGTACGCCGAGATCGCGTGCGCAGCGTGGTCATCAGACATGATGAAGATGATGTTCGTCTTCGACATCTCTCTTCCTTTCCATAGTTCTTGGGTACCTCGTGCACTCCCAAGTGCACTGCTGTCTAGTTTCAGGGAAGACGAATGCTTCCCTCGATGGGCAGGTCTGTCACGGACGTCCCGATGCGCAGGCTGTACTCGCCGCTTTCATAGCGCCAGCCTTTGTCCCAGTAAGCCAGCAGACGGGTGGGTACATCCACGGTCGCGGCGACGGTGTCGCCGGGTTCGGCCCATACAGGCACGGAGGCGACGAGCCAGCGGACTGGCCGTTCGACGTCGGAGTCCGGCTTTTCAGCGTAGACCTGTACCACCTGCTTACCGGCCCGTCCGCCGGTATTGGTCAGCGTGACGGTGATGGGTACGGCTTCGCCTGGGGTGACGGGCTTTGTGGGTCCATCGACGGTGTCCAGTTTCCACGTGGTGTAGCCCAAGCCGTAACCGAATTCGTAGGCGGGAGTGGCGCCGGTTTTGAGCCAGGCGCGGTAGCCGATGTGGATCCCTTCGTCGTAGCGGAGCTTCCCATCAGTGTCAGGGGTGGTGTTGAGAACCGGGACGCTGCCTTGGGTGGCGGGCCAGGTGGTGGGCAGTCGGCCGCCGGGTTCGGCAGTCCCGGTGAGGATATCGGCGAGCGCGTTGCCGAATTCCTGGCCGCCGAAATAACCGATCAGGATCCCGGCGACCTCGTGGCGCCAGGGCATGATGACCGGAGATCCGGCGTTGACGATCACCACCGTGCGCGGGTTCGCGGCGGCAACGGCGTGGACCAGCCGGTCCTGCAGCCCGGGCAGGTCCAGGGTGGTGCGGTCGTAACCTTCGGATTCGACCCGGGAGTTGGTACCGACGACGACGACGGCGACATCGGCTTCCCGTGCAGCCTTGGCTGCTTCAATGATCAGCATTTCAGGGTCCGTGTCGGCGGGTTCGGTCCCCAGGGTAACGCTGAGGGCGTTCTCGAGCGGTCCGGTCCGGCCGGAAATGTCGAGGTCCACCCGGACATCCAGGGGAACACCCGCTTCGACCGGAATTTCCGCGGTTGAGGACGGCGGGGCGAGGAAGGACTCGGCGATGTCCTTGCCATTCACGTGGATGTTTGCTTCGTGGACGAGGCCGTCATTGACGTAGATCCGAGTCTGGCCGACGGTGGCCGCACCCAGCCGGACGTTGCCGGATTCGTCCGGGGTGTAGGTGGTGTGCAGACGCACCGTGGAGGACTCCCTGACCGGGGCGTCGCCGCCGAACCAGACGAGGGCAGTCGAGCGGCGGTCCTCGGTGAACAGTTCAGCCCCAGCGGCGTCGAGGAAGGTCACCCGCAGACCGGGTTCTCCTGTGGCAGGGTTGGTCAACTGGCCCAGTGGCAGTTCGGCGACGCCTTCCTGCACAATGGCGCCGATGCTGTACGTGACTTTGTCAGTTCCGAATGCGGTCCGGATGCCCTCAAGCGGCGAGACGACCTTGTCCGGCAGGACCGTCGCTGACCCCCCACCCTGCGTCCTGGCGTGCCTGGCATTGTGCCCGATCACGGCGACGGTCCCCGTCACCGCCCGATCCAGCGGCAGCACGCCGTCGTTCTTCACCATCACAGTGCCGGCGGCAGCAGCTTCTCGAGTGAAGGCGACCAGGTCTTCCCGGTCCACCGGTTCCGCCTGGACGGCTTCGAACCCTTCCAAGGCGCCCACCCGGGCGGCGAGCTGCAGGATCCGCAGTACCTTCCGGTCAATGCTGGCTTCAGGGATCTCCCCAGCGCGTACCGCGGTCACAAGGGCGTCGCCCCAAGGCCCTTGCGGGCCGGGCATGACCAGATCCTGGGAAGCGCGGGCGGAGTCGACGCTGCGGACCGCGGTCCAGTCGCTGATCACTACCCCGTCGAAGCCCCATTCGCTGTTCAGCGGCGTTTCCAGCAGCTCGTTCTCGGTGGCGGTGGTGCCGTTGATGGAGTTGTAGGCGCTCATTACCAGCCACGCCCTGGACTCGACGATGGCCCTCTCAAACGCCAGCAAATACAGTTCGCGCAGCGGCCGCTCATCGACCTGCACGTCAACGGTGAACCGGTCGGTTTCGGAATCGTTGGCGACATAGTGCTTCGGTGTGGCGCCGACGCCGTTGCGCTGCACCCCGTTCACGTATGATGCGGCCAGTTCACCGGTGAGGACCGGATCCTCACTGAAGGCTTCGAAGTGCCGGCCGCCCAGCGGGGAACGGTGCAGGTTAATCGTCGGACCAAGAACGACATCAACTCCCTTCCGCCGGGCTTCCACAGCGGAGGCCGCGCCCAGGCGGTCGGCCATGGAAGGGTCCCAAGTCGAGCTGATCGCCGTCGCGGACGGGAAATTCACCGACGGCTGCCGCTCATCCCAAGCCTCACCACGAACACCCGTCGGGCCGTCCGAAACCAGGATCCGGCGCAGGCCGATCTTCTCCATCGGCCACGTCGTCCAAAAGTCGTGCCCGGTGAGCAACTGAACTTTTTCCTCGAGAGTCAGTTCTTGGACCAGTGCTTCCATGCGTTGGTCGATGGTGATGGTTTCCATGTTTCCTTCTTTCGCTGCAAGTTGTTGTTCGCCGCCTCAAAGGGGCAGGTTGTTGTCTTCGTGGAGGTGACCCTCTGGGGACTTCGGGGCGCGTCCAGCCACCCGGCCTTGCACACTGGCCTCTTGGCTGGCCGTGAAGCCGAGACGCCACGCTTTGAAGCGCACGGAACTGGTCCCCATGGAGGGAACCGGGGCTGTGTACAGGTTCCATATACGTCCGTCTTCCTCAGGACTGCCTGTCACCCGGTCCATGAGTTTCCGTTGCTCCTGGGGCCTCGGTGATGAGCTCGGATTTGGGGGTGAGGCTGTCCAACCGATGGACGCCCCCGGCGTCTCGCATGCAGCGCTGATTCCTTCGGCCGTGATTGAGAGGGTTGGTGTGGCTGTTACCGGAGCCTCGCCATTGGGCCGCCAATTTTCCATCAACTGGCGTTCCGGCATCATTCCCAGGTCCTGAACGCTGTCCTGCCATGTCTTGAGCGCTCCCCGTAATCTGGCAAGCGCCTTCATGTGTCCCGGGTCCTGGACGAGGTTGCGGGTTTCGTGAGGGTCTTGCTCCAGATCGTAAAGTTCCTCCCCTGGCTTGGACGCTGCTACGAGGCTGCGTTGAAGGTCGGTCAAGCGGCTGGGCAGCTCGCCGCACGCCAGTTGCCTGGCTTCTTCTCCCCTTAGTCGCCTGAGCTCCGACCAAGTAGCCGTGTGATCGGGATAGTCGATGTGGGGCATGGGCGATCGGTCTGGATGGAAGTTCCGGACGTAGCGGTACCGTTCGTCGCGGACGGTCCGGGAGGTGTCTTCCGATTCGTCCATGCGGTCCCGACCGCCGTAAACGTAGGCGTTTGGACGGTCAGTGAACGAGCCGCCCCGCCTCAGGAGCGGCTTACCATGCAAGTGCCCAGGAACTTGCAGGCCACTGGCTTCAAGCATTGTGGGAGCGAGGTCCATTGTGTGGACAAGGTCAGTCCTGACCGTGCCAGGTTGAATGACACCTGGCCACCGCAGGAGCAGGGGTACGCGCAGGCCTGCTTCAGTCGCCCAGCGCTTGGCGCGGGGCATGCCTCTGCCATGATCGCTCCAGAAGACCACGATCGTATCCTCGACCAGCCCGTCTTCCTCGAGCTGGTCGAGGATACCGCCGACCCAGTGGTCCATCTCGGTGATGAGGTCCGCGTATCGTGCCCAGGCCTTACGGAAGACGTCGGTATCCGGGTAGTAGGGCGGCAGTGGCGCAGTCGACGTGTCGTGCCGGACCTGTCGCGCAACGTTGAGGGTGGCGCGTTGGAAGGACTCGTCATCGAGATATATCTGGGACTCGTGGGTGGTCATTCCATGGAAGGCTGCGAAGAAGGGCGTATCCTCATCCGGCCGGTTGCGCCAATGTGCCGTGGGGCTGCATTCATCAAAAACGACCGGCGGGACGTCTACCTGGAAGTCAGTGAAGGAGTTGTTGGTGCAGTAGTAGCCCGCTGCCCGAAAATATTCCGGCAACAGCTTCACTTCAGCCGGGGGGATGGCCTTCGTGCGCATGTGCATGGTGCCGATGGCGTTGGGAAAGCAGCCTGTCATTATCGCTGATCGGGCGGGCGCACACACCGGCGCGGAGGCAAAGGCCATGTCGAATCGGGCCCCGTCTGCCGCCAGGCGGTCCAGATTGGGTGTGTGCGCGTAGTCGGCGCCGGGCCAGATGCCGGAGTAGCAGCCAAGGTCCGGGTTGATGTCATGCGTGGAAATCCACACCACGTTGGGAGTTTTCATTCCGTGACTGCCGCAGTGTGTTCAACCGGCTGCCCGGTTCCTAAGTGGAATTCTGTCGCCATCGGATCCCCTGTGCTGGTCATCCAACGGGACAGGCTGGTCCTCTTCCGGGTGAGGACGGGTTCAAGATCGGGCTGGTCGGCGAGATTGTTGAGGCAATCGGGGTCCGCGGTGAGGTCGTAGAGCTCTTCGCGGGCCCGGGTGAGATAGAAGTCGGTGCGCTGTCGGATGGCCTCGTTGTTTTCGGCTGCCTCAAGCATTGCGGGCCAGGACAACCCCCACATGTTCTCGGCGCGGTACTGGACGCTGCCGTCAGCCCATCCGTTCCAGATGTAGCCATACTGAAAGTCCTGGACGCAGCGCATTTCGAAACGCTGTTTGGCCGAGGTCTCGTGGAAGACAGTGAAGACCTGGTCGCGGTCCCGTTCTCTCCCGCCTTTCAGGAGCGGGGTCAGTGTGGCACCGTCGACTCCCCCGGGCACCGCCACACCGGCGGCGTCGCAGAAGGTGGGGAAAAGGTCCAGCATGTCGACGAAGGCGTCGGCGTTGCTGCTTCCCGGAGTGGTCACCCCAGGCCAACGGACGATAAGAGGAGTCAGGGTGCTGCGGAGGTAGCAGTTTGCTTTGGCGAATGGGAAGGCCATGCCGTTGTCCGACATAAAAATTACGAGGGTGTCATCCGCCTTTCCTGTTCGATCGAGTGCGGCGAGTACGGCTCCCACGACGTCATCGCAACGGCGCGAAGAGCTCAAGTATTCGGCGTATTCTTGACGCACTCCCGGTATGTCTGGAAGGAAACCGGGGACCTCCACTTCATCTCCGCTGAATACTTTTGATGGCTCGGGGTATTCGCTGCGCTCCTCTGCCGTCCAGAGTTCACGCTCCGCTGCGCTTCCGTGGAATGGGCGATGGGGATCGTGGGCGTTGGCCATGAGGAACCATGGGTGACCGTCACGGGAGGCTTCGGCGATGAATTCTTCGGCGCGGCTGCCGTAGGCTTCGGGGTTCCGCCCGAGGCCCAGTTGGCGCATGTCAGCCGCCATGTCCCAGCCGAAGCGCTCGACTGGCTGGATGTGACTTACCTTGCCGAGAATTCCCACCTTGTATCCGGCCTGCTTCAGATGGTCGTTGATAACGCCGATGCCGTCGTTGATGGGTTCGAAGCCTTCTGCGCCGTTTCGGTGCGGCCACAGCCCCGTCATGAGGGCGGAGCGGCTTGGCTGGCACACGGCCGCGGGGACGTGGGCGCGCCCGAACACCATTCCCTCTCCGGCAAGCCGGTCGAGGTTGGGGGTGGCGTCGTACGGGCCTCCGAATGCGCCGGGTGTGTTGCCGTCCATGTCGTCGGCCGTGATGAGGAGGATGTTTGTCTTGCCGTCCACGCCGACGTCGACTCTTTCGTCCATTGTTCGTGTTCCTATGAGTCCGTGTTCCTATGCGTTCTGGGCGGCGAGCAACTGGCGGCGTTCTTCGCGGCGTCGCGCCTGAGCCTTCGGGTTTGCCACTGGGGCGGCGAAAAACAGGCGTTGAGTGTACGGGTGCTGGGGACGGCTGGTGACCTGGTCCCCATCGCCGAATTCGACGATTTCTCCCCGGTACATCACCGCAACGCGGTGGCTGATATGCCGCACGACTTCAAGGTCATGGGAGACGAAGAGGTAGGCCACCTGGGTTTGCTCCTGGATGTCTTGGAACAATTCCAGGACCCGGGCCTGGGTCGAGAGGTCCAGGGCGGACACCGGCTCGTCACAGACGATCAGCGCGGGTTTGAGTGCCAGGGCTCGGGCGATGGCGATGCGTTGCCGCTGCCCGCCGGAGAACTCCCGGGGTAGACGGTTCCCGGCGTCGCCTGGCAGGCGGACCATGTCGAAGAGGTCCTTGATCCGCTTGGACGATTCGGCCTTGGGGACCTTACGGACGTTGAGCGGCTCGGACAGGATCTGTTCGACCGTCAGGGAGGGGTTAAGGGAAGTGTAGGGGTCCTGGAAGACGACCTGTATGTCGCTTGCCAGCCGACGGCGGTCGGCGCGGTTGGCGTGGGAGATGTCCTCCCCACGGAACAGCACCTTTCCTCCTGTCACAGGAGCCAATCCAAGGACTGCCCTGCCCAGCGTCGTTTTGCCGGAACCGGATTCACCGACCAGGCCCACGCACTCGCCCTTCTGAACGTCGACGGAGACGCTGTCAAGCGCCCTGAAAGGCTTGCCGCGGAAGCCGCGGCCGGGATATTCGACGATGACCTTTTGGATGTCCAACAGTGACTCGTTCATCGAACTGCTCCCTTCGGGCTGGTGGTGCTTTCGGCAGCAACGAGTGGACCGCGTGGTTCGGCTTCGCTGAGGATGGCTCCGAGGAGCTCTTTGGTGTACGGATGGCGTGGGGCGTCGAAGATTGGCTCGGTTGGGCCGGTTTCGACGATCCGTCCGAGGCGCATGACGGAAACCCTGTCGCAAAGGTCGGCGACGACACCGAAATTGTGGGTGACGAGGACTACCGCCATGTGAAACTCGGACTGCAGGTCCCGAAGGAGATCCAAGACCTCTGCCTGGACGGTGACGTCCAAGGCGGTGGTTGGTTCGTCGGCGATCAGAAGATCGGGGTTGCAGGAGATGGCGCCGGCAATCAGGACACGTTGGGCCATACCGCCGGAGACTTGATGGGGATAGGAGTCAAACGTCCGTTCAGGGTTGGGGATACCCACCCTTGCCAGCAGGCTCAATGCACGCTCCTTGGCCTCATCAGCTGATATATGTAGTTGGATGCGCATCGGCTCAACGAGTTGGCTGCCGATCGTGAAGGACGGGTCCAGGTTGGACATAGGTTCCTGTGGAATGTAAGCGATATTCCGCCCACGCATTTTTTCCATGTCCCGCCCCGACAGCTGTGCCAGGTCCTTCCCCTTGAAAAGGATCGAGCCGCCGACGATCTTGCCGCCTTCGGGCAGCAGCCGCAGGATGGACCAAGCAGTCTGGGTCTTGCCCGAACCCGATTCCCCGACCAGTCCGTGGACTTCACCCCTTCGGACCGTGAGTGAAACGTCGTAAACGACCTTTTTCGTGCCTCCGTCCGGGCTCGGGTAGCCAACGGAGAGATTCGAAACTTCGAGGACGATGTCTCCTTCGGGAGCCGCCGGCTCCGCGTGCCGAATGATGTCTTCCGTATCCTTAACGTCGGTCGCGATGGCTTCGGTCGCTTTCTTGCGGCCCTGCTTACGGGGTGCGTTGGCGCGTTCAAGTTCGTCCCTGAGGCTGTTGGCGAGCAGGGTCAGGGAGATCAGCGTCAGGCCGATGGCCAGTGCCGGCCAGAGGATGAGCATGGGAGAGGTGTAGAGGTTAGTGAAGCCATCGCTGAGCATTGAACCCCAGGTGGGGACGTTGATGTCGCCCAGTCCGAGGAATTCCAGTCCGGACTGAACAGCCAGGGCTATACCTCCGACGATGGCTGCCTGGATCACGATAGGGGCGCGGACGACGGACAGGATGTGGATGGCGATGATGCGGGTGTCGCTAAGCCCCGAGACGCGGGCTGCATCGACATAAAGCTCATTGCGGACTGCAGTGACGGAGGCGTAGACGAGCCTGAAGAACGCCGGCGACAGCATGACGCCGAAAATCAGCATCGACAGCCACAGCGATGGTCCCACCACGGCCCGTGCGGCCAGGAGCACGATGATGGTCGGCAGCGCCATCATGAGCGAGATCACCCAGGTCCAGAGAGTGTCGATCCACTTTCCGAAGTAGCCGGCCAGAAGGCCACCGGTCACGCCGATGAGCATCGCGGTCAGCAGGGCGACCAGTGCGCCGGCCAGACTGAACTGAGCACCATAAATCAGCCGGGACAGTACGTCGCGGCCTGCACCATCGGCGCCCAGTGGGTTCTCGCCTCCTGGAAGGCCCAGCACGTTTTGGATCACGGCGTTGTTCGGATCGTGTGGAGCGAGGAACTGGGCAAATACCGCGGTAAGGATGGCAACAGCGAGGAACGCCATCGAGGCTACGGCGAGGGGGTTGCGAAGAACCCGGCGGAACAGGGGGACCGTTGTGGAACTGGGTGGTACGACGACGATCTCGGGATCGGTGGTATTTGCCGGAGTTGTCATGACAGACGCACTTTCGGGTTGAGCCAGCCCTGGGCCAGATCGACCAGGAGGTTGAAGACGATGACAATGACACCGGTGGCGACGAGCAGGCCCATCACCAGCGGAATATCGCCCTGAGTTGTAGCCTGCACGGCTACTTGTCCCAAGCCGGGAATCGCGAAGACCTGCTCCACGATGACCGCGCCGCCGAGGAGTCCGACGAAAATGACGGCGAGGACTGCCAATGCCGGACCCGCGGCATTACGCAGGACGTGCTTGAGGACGACCCTGCGCTCAGGGATGCCCCGGCTGCGCAGTGTGCGGACGTAATCGTTACGGAGCGCATCGATGACGGCGCCACGTATCTGCTGGGTAACGTTGGCGATGCCGCCCAGCGCCAAGGCAATCACCGGCAGGGTCACGGTCTTCAGCCATCCCGAAGGTGATTCGGTGAAGGGGACATACCCTGTCGGGTCGAACCAGCCCAGGGTGAGCGCAAAGAACAGAACCAGGCCGACGGCGAAGAGGAACCCGGGGATTGCATGGCCCAGGACGGCGAGCAGCTGGGCCAGCTTATCGATCCAGCCCCGCTTTGTCGCCGCAAGCACACCCAGCACCACCGAGACGACGGCGACGATAAGCACGGTACCGATGACAAGAGACAAGGTGACGGACAGGCGGGAAATGATCGCGGCGGAGACCGTCTGGCCGGTGAACCACGAATAGCCGAAGTCGCCGGAAAGTGCGTGGACAACCCAGTCGCCGTATTGGATAAGGACGGGACGGTCCAGACCCAGTTCGTGTGCTTTTTGGGCGACAGTTTGAGCGTCCGCCGATTCGCCGAGGATTTTCCTGGTGATGTCACCGCCGCCCATGTACAGCAGCGTGAACCCGACGGTAGTAATGGCAGCAAGCATTACGATGCCGGTGAGGAGCCTTCTCACGATGAATGAAATCATGATGGTGATCTTTCAGTGGGTAGGGCTGTCGGGGGCCCTTTCGGTGGACCCCCGACAGTGGTCCTAGGCCTTGGGGGTGATGTTCCAGAGGTTCGGCCAGGCGTTGCCTTGGTTGAGCTCAACCTTGGTCTTGGCGTTGGTGACGAAGAAGTTCGTGGGTGTGTACCACGGGGCGAACCAGGCCTGGTCAACGACGTACTTGTTGAGCTCCTTCAGGGCCGCGTCCCGATCAGGACCTTCGGCGGTGCGGATCTTGGATGCCAGTGCATCCACGGTTGGATCCTGGTATTTGAAGGTGTTCCAGGTTGCTGTCGGGGCCAGAAGGTTGCTGATCAACTGCCATTCGTTCGCGTCGCGCTGGAGGGTGAAGAACGACACGCCGTATTTCTTGGCCTGGAGGTCGGCGATGATGTTTTGTCCGACGTCGGTGTAGGAGACCTTAATGCCCACGTCGCCAAGCTGCTGCTGCAGCAACGGCCACACTTGCTTCGGGAATCCCGGTGAGGTGGGGATCGCCAGCTCGAAACCATTGGGGTAGCCTGCCTTGGCGAGCAGGTCTTTGGCCTTTGCAGGATCGAACTTGTAGGTGTCGTTCAGTTGCTGGTCATAAGCCGGGGAGTCTTCACGGAAGACCTGGCCGGTCACTTTGCCGAAGCCGAGGCCAACGGCCTTGAGGAAGGCGTCACGGTCAACTGCGTAGTTGATGGCCTGCCGTACTTCGACCTTGCCCAGCGCTGGGTTGCTTTGTCCGGCGCGGTCAAAAAGCATCAGGCCGGCGAAATTCAGGTCACTGCCGTTATCGGTGAAGCCGGCGGCTTTGACCTGGGGGATGATGCTGACGTCGTTGATGGCTGAGGCATCAAGCTGCTTGCCCCGCAGTGCGTTCAACAGTGAGGTCGCGTCGTTGTAAACATTGATTGTCAGGGTGTCGTACTTGACTGCATCAGCGTTCCAGTACTTGGGATTCTTGTCGAACTTGTAAGACGTCCCCACAACAGTGGAGCCGGTGTTAAGGATGTAGGGCCCGGAACCAATCGGGTTGGTCTGGACATCCGGCTTGTCAAAAGCAGCAGGGCTTTCCTGCATGCCCGCGGCCTGGGCCAAGTAGATCACGAACGCAGGATTTGCCTGCTTGAGCTGGATTTCCAGAGTGTTCTTGTCTTTGGCGGTGGCACCCGCCAAGTCCACGATCTTGCTCTTTTGAGGGGACGTTCCATCGCGGAACCGAAGAAGGTTCTGGGCCGCCACCTCGGCCGTGAAGGGAGTTCCGTCGGTGAAGGTGACATCATCACGCAGCTTCATCGTGAGGACGGTCTTGTCTTCGTTGTACTTCCAGTCTGTGGCGAGGTTCGCTTCGACGTCCTTGCCGTTGGGTGAGGGCTTGAGGAGGCTGTCGTACACGGCCTGGAAATAGACCGACTGGTTACCCCAGTTGAGGTTCCTTGCCTCAAAGGTGGCCGGCGGGATGATGTTGCCGACAACAAGGCTGGCCGCTGATTTCGACCCGTCGCTCGTCCCGCCGCCACCGCTGCATCCAGCCAGCACAAGCCCGGCGGCGATCGTGGCTGCTACGGCGGCCTTCTTAAAACGCATCGTTACGTCCTTTCAGCTGTGGAGGCACCCAGCCGTTTTATGCCGCAGTACCTGCCGCTCAGCATTGAGCAGTAATTCGAGAATGACAGATTGTGAGTCACGACACAAGACCTGAGCTATTTAACTTGTGAAATAGCTTTCTTGCCCAAACATGCGGCAGGGACTGTTCCAGCATTTCCACTAGTGCTATAACTAAGAACATCAAAGGATGCCGGGCCGAAACATGACCACCCCCGGACTTCAGCAACCAGGAGACAAGGAACTGATCGATGAAGATCATCTACGTGGACGTGGACTCGCTCCGCCCCGATCACACCGGAACCTATGGCTACGCGAGGAACATCACGCCCAATTTGGATGAGATGGCCCAAAGCAGTGTGGTCTTCGACCGGTACTACTGCTCCGACTCCCCATGCCTTCCCTCCAGGACCGCACTCACCAGCGGCCAGCATGGGATCACCAACGGGGTAATTGGACACTTTGGCGACGATGCCCGGTTCCGCCTCGACGCCGGCCACGCCCCGCAGCCTCACCGTCCGCTTCTGGGCCAGGCACTGAACATGGCTGGTTACACCTGTGCCGCGGTCTCATCGTTCGCTGAACGTCACCGCGCCTACTACTTCATGGGCAACTTCCGGGAAAACATCCAAGTCACCCCTGACATGGGCGACGAACCGGCAGACATGATCACGGACACTGCCCTGGAATGGATCGGGAAGCATAGAGACGTGGAAAACTGGTACCTCCACCTCACCTACTGGGACCCGCATACTGACTACCTCCAGGACGAGTCGTGGACGCAGAGAGCTGCGGCTTCGGGCCCTGCTCCCGCTTGGCCGGACCAGGAGGCCATCGATGGCCACGCCGAGGTATATGGTGCGCGCAGCGCTCTTGATCTCCACTATTCAGGAGGACCACGGAAGTCACGCGTGCCCCACAATATGCCGGACGAGATCCGTACCCGGGCGGATTTCGAACATCTCATCAACGGCTACGACGGGGCGATTCATTTCTGGGATTCGGAGTTCGGCCGGCTTCGCCGCTCGATCGAGGAAATGGGACTGGCCGACGACGTCGCCATTGTCGTCTCCTCGGACCACGGCGAATCATTCGGCGAACTCGGCCTCTACGCCGAGCATGGCCTTGCGTCCGAACCTGTGCATCGCCTCCCCATGATCATTCACTGGCCCGGGATCACCGACCAGCATGGAGTAGCTGGGACCCGCAACGACGCGTTGCTGTACAACATTGATTACGCGCCGACCATCCTGGACCTACTGGGACTGCAGCAGCCGGAAAAGTGGCAAGGCGTGTCTTATGCGCCGGCGGTCCGCGGAGAGAGCATCGATTCACGCCCTTATCTTGTCTGGGGACACGGGGCGCACACGTACCAGCGGGCCGTCCGGACCCGCGACCACCTATATATCCGCACCTACCATCCAGGCTGCTTTCGGGCCGAACTAGAGTCCCTGTTCAACGTCACGGAGGACCCCTACCTTACGAAGAACCTGATCGACGCCGATCAGGGCCTCGCCACGCAAATGCGGTCCAACCTCATGGAATGGCTCGGCTTCTACGCCGGAACTCCAGGAGCACTTCCTGACCCGATGCAGGGGGCACTTCAGGTAGGCCCCACCCTCTACAATCAACCAAAGGACTATATGCAGCATCTCCGCAACACCGGTCGGGGCCACCTCGCCAAGCATCTCGAGGAACGCTTGACTCCGGGGAACTCGGCGACACACGTCTCCTGGCACGCCCAGGTGCCCATAAGCGAGGAAGATCGAGAGGCAATGCGGAAGCGGTTTGCTGCAACAATCATGGCCCAGGAGTAAAAGTGGAAACTGTACCTCTCGAAAACGTAACGCCGTCGAAGCGTTCCCGTGTCGAAAATGGCACTTCCCTTGGACGCCTTGAAGTGATCCTTCTGAGCTTGCTAAGCACCAGCGCCCGGACTGGATACGACGTTCGCAAATGGCTTGACCGCCACGGCCCCTATGTTGGCTACAGCGCACAGACCTCGCAGATCTACCGCCAACTCGGCAAGCTCGTGGACCGTGAATGGGCCATCCCGGTCCCTGACCCTCGAGACTCCGGACCCGATGCCAAGCTATACGAGATAACCGACCAAGGACGACGGAAACTGCAGGAATGGATTGACTCCCCCTACGAGCCCCCCGTTCGGCCCCTGGACCCGGATTTCCAGGTACGGCTTAGGTTCGCGGGAACACACAGCCCCGAGAAAGCCCTGGAATTGGTTCGCACCGAGCTCCACTTCCGCCGCGAACACCGGCAAAACCACCTCATTGTCATGGCCCTTGCAGAAGAAGACTTCGGCCCCGACGAAGATGAAGAGGAACGCTATTGGCGCGAGGAACTCATCAGGCTGCAAAGCGAAAGAGGCCTCTACATGGTCAACAGTCTGATGGCGTGGCTCGAAGCGACGGAAGTGCGTCTGGAGGCCCTGATCCGTCAACGAGACCTGAAGACGAAAAAGTGATACCTCTGACCTCAAGCGATTCAAATGCGGGTCATGGCAAGAGCTGTTGCGCCCCAATGCGCGATTCACTTCCCGCGCAGCTCCTCCCCCACCCTGACTCACCGCGGCCACGCACCGGGAAACCCGCGCATGAGGGAATCCCCCTCCACGGCGGAACCTACAGCATGGGGGATGCCTTCGACGAAGGGTATCCACGCGATGGGGAATCACCCACGCACAACGTCCGGGTGGACCCATTCACCATCGACGCCACCACGGTCACCAACCAGATGTTCGCCGCGTTTACCGCCGACTCCGGCTATCGTTCAGAAGCCGAAGTCTTTGGCTCGTCCGCTGTCTTCCACCTACTCTCCACCGCTAAACCGGACGACATCCTCGGCGTCGCGACAGGAGCACACTGGTGGCTGAATATCCGAGGGGCTGATTGGGCGCACCCCACTGGCCCAGATTCACACTGGGAGGATATCCCTGACCATCCTGTTGTCCACGTATCCCACAATGACGCCCTTGCCTACTGTGATTGGGCCGGGCGCCGACTGCCCACGGAGGCGGAATGGGAGTACGCAGCACGCGGGGGTCTGGACGGCAAGCGGTATGCCTGGGGCAACGAGCTAACACCCGACGGCGAGCACCGCTGCAACATCTGGCAAGGCGCGTTCCCCCACGAGAACACAACCGAAGACGGTCATCTGGGAACGGCGCCAGTGAAGTCTTTTCCAGCCAACGGCTACGGACTCTACGAGGTGGCAGGAAATGTCTGGGAATGGTGCTCCGACTGGTTCCTGCCCAAGTACTACCGGAACTCGCCGGTCGATAACCCACAAGGTCCCACCATCGGGACCGGGCGAGTGATGCGCGGAGGTTCCTACCTCTGTCACGATTCTTACTGCAACCGATACCGGGTTGCAGCCCGTACATCGAACACCGCTGAATCCTCCAGCGGCAACTGCGGATTCCGTACCGTGGCGCTCTAGTGGCGATCACGGCATCGACGGCCAGCTCGCCTATTCGCGAAAAGGCGCGCCCTGAATGCCCCCCTACCCCAACGCCCGTACTTCCGCTTCTCGGACCGGCTCCGACCGGACCCCATCAGCGTCGATGACCAACGACCGCGGAGCCCCGGCGTCGTAGCGGCTGCTTTCGGCCACTCCGCAATGCAGGAATCGGCAAATCAGCTCCCGCATTGAAGCAGTCACCCGAGCGGTTTCCGCCTCTGAGGCGTTGACCATCATCGGGGAATCCCCCCAACGGTCAGTGCCGTCAAAGATGAACGCGAGCGGAAAGCAGTGGGCTGCGTAGGCGCCATCAAGCTTGCTTCGGTGATCGAATCGGACCACCTGGGCCGGCACAGGTGAGTGCGCGGCGATCTCCAGGGCGGAGATGCGGAACTGTGCCAATGTCGCGGCTCGAACCATCCGGAGGTAAGCATCGGGCTCTTCACCGTTGGTCACCAGGCGTTCCGCAGCCAGCACAGGGTCTTCGAAGGTTCGCTCAAGGAACTCGTCCACGTCCGCAGTGGAGAACTGGTCCCTCGGGTGGTTGCGCAGGAACGCCGCGGACTCTTCAGCGGTGGTAAGGATGAGCAGGGCGCCGGTGTGGATCCTCTGAACCGAATCCGCATACCTCACCAGGTCGGCCGGAGCCTCCCCTGACTCCACGGGCATATACGGGAACGGCCGAAGACCTGCCCTTGCAGCCTCCTGGGCATCAAGAAGTGCCGGAACTCGAGCAGCCTCAGGGCCCGACCCCAAGGCTTCAAGAACGGCAGCACGATGGCTGAGCCAGACCCCTACAGGCAGTGGCGCCAGGCGGGGCATGCTGATCAACAGGGTTTGCGCTGCCAAACCACGCACTGACGGGTTCGTGCTCAGGGCATAGGCATACCAAGCACCGGCTGAATCCCCGGCCAAGGTGACTTTCCCGGGGTCTCCGCCAAAGGCGCTGATGTTCTCCCGCACCCAAGCCAGTGCGGCCCGAAGATCACGCAAGGGTTTGGTGGATTCCGAGGGTTCCCCGAGCGAGCCGAAATGCCCTGTCACTCCGAGCCGGTAGTTCACTGTGACCAGAACAAAGCCGCCGTTCCGCACAAGGTCCGGCGAGTCGTACCAACGGCTCTCCCCGGAGCCGGTGGTGAAACCGCCGCCAGGAATGAAGAAGAGCACGGGCAGTCCATGGGCACCGGCAGGGGCCTGGACCCGCAAGGTAAAAGCATCCTCATTCTGTTCAAGCTCGCTCAACGCAGCGCCAAGCAACCCGTCCAGCATGCCCGGGCGCTGCGGAAAGGCGGCCGGGCGGGTTTGCGCGTTGCCGGCAACCACCCTGGAAACCTCACCGTTCCGCGGGTCCGAACCCGCCGTCCCATAGCGAAGTCCGGGTGCGTCCAGTATTCCTGCACGAAGACTCGCCCTGACCTCCCCAGCGGGAATATCAATCCACAGAACCGTCACGCAAGGAACTCGTGATCGTCCGCTTTGACCGTCTCGGTTGTTTCCCAGTACTCCACGTTTGTGTAGGGCCATACCTGGGAAACCCGGCCATGCGCGTTTTGATACCAGCTGCGCACGTAGGGCTGCCCCCAAGCCATCCGGCGATTTCCGGCGTCGACCCATTCCACAAAGCGGTCCAGCGCCGCCGGCTTGACGTCGATTGCGGAGGCGCCACGCTGCAGGAGCTCGTGGACGGCCTTCAGGGAGAACTCGACGGCCCGCTCGATCATGAAGTGCAGGCTTCCCGCCACCACTCCTCCAACGTTGGGGCCATAGATAAGGAAGAAGTTGGGGAACCCGGGCACAGTGACGCCGTTGTAGGCCCTGGCGTCGCCCTTCCAGAAATCGTGGATCTCCACACCCTCGCGGCCAACAACCTCCACCTCGTCGAGGTAATCGGAGGGTTTGAACCCGGTGGCGAAGACCACGATGTCTACCTCATGTTCAACGCCGTCCTTGTCGATGATCCCCTTCTCGGAGAACCGCTCTATCCCGGCGGTAACCACGGTGGTGCGCTCGGACTTGAGGGCAGCGGCCCACACCCCGTTGTCACGCAGCATCCGCTTGGCTCCCGGCGGATAGTTGGGGATGGCGGTCTCCAACTGTTCCGGACGGTCGGCGAACTGCTCCTTCAAGCGGTCGATCAGCACTTCACGGACTTCCTGGTTCTTGGCCGAAACACTCAACGGCGCACCCTGCCATCCGTCCTCGGCGGTCACCGTGTGCAAGCGGCCCGGGATGCCTTGAATCGTCACCCACAGGCGGTACCACTGTGCGTAGTGGGGAACCTTGCGTCGCAACCACGTGAAGGTGTCGCTGACGCCGTCGTGATAATTCGGAGCCGGAAGCATCCACGGCGCGCTGCGCTGGAAGAGCACCAGCCCGGAGACCTCGTCAGCAAGCGCGGGCACAATCTGGTAAGCGCTGGCACCGGTGCCAATGACTGCCACGCGCTTGCCGCGGTAGTCGGCGTCGTGCGACCACTCCTGCGAGTGCATGGTCACGCCGTGGTACAGCTCAGCCCCAGGGAAGTCAGGGATGTTGGGCCGGTCCAGTTGGCCTAGTGCACTTACGACGGCGGCAAAGGTGCGCACCCGCTCCAGGCCGCCGTTATGGCGGGTGGTCGCCTGCCAAGTGCGTGACTCCTCGTCCCATAACAAGCGGACAAGACGGGTGGAGAACTCGATGGATTCCACCACACCTGCACGCTCGGCCACGTCACGGACGTAATCCAAAACGTCTCCGCCTTCGGCGAACTGGTGTGGCCAGTCACCACGCTGGGCGAAGGAATACGAATATCCGAACGTGGGGGTATCGAGGCGGACACCCGGGTAGGTGTTCTTGGCCCAGGTCCCGCCCAGGGTCGGTGCGTCCTCCACGACGGTGAAGGGCACACCTGCCTGTGAATAGCGGTACGTCGCAGCAATTCCGGCGATCCCGGCACCGATGATCAACACCGGGAAGTCGCGTCCGTCAGCGACCTCGTCAAAACTCCACTGCGGAGCTCCGCCCTTGTCCGCAGCGAGGTCGAGTTCATGCTTCAGCGACGCGTGCCAGTGCTCGCGGCCGCCCGTGAGGAAGCCGAGGAGGTCCGCTACTGCGTCGTCCTCCAGCATGTCAACGCTGGTGATTTCCTTGTCCCGCAGCCTGCGCAAGCCCTCCAAAGCCAGCGCCTTGGCGCGTTCCTGCTGATCCGGTGACATGCCCCCGTGTGGATGAGGCTGGGTATCCACCAGGGTCAAGGGAGGCTGCAGATCGCTGCTGAGGAAAGTGGTATCGCCAAGCGCCGCCGCGAGGGCGGCGAGCAGGACAGGAAGTTCCGCCTGGGCGACGATCTTTTCCAGGTCGACGTCGTCTTCGACGATCGGCTCTGCACTTGTTTGCCAGTAGAGGTCGTCAAACCGCATCGTCTCAGATCTCATTTCCTGCATGCTCGGCATTTTTCCTCCTTGATTCGTCACGGCCGCGACAGCGGATGGACGTATGAACGCAGTTTGTTGATCACGGCCTGCTCACTTTGCTCGGTGAACGCGGCAGCGACGTAACGGTCGGGACGGACGAGCACGGTGTGGCGTGTGGCCAACCCGGGAAGCGCGAGAACACGCCCCGCATCCATCAGGACCTGCTCATCACGATTCCGGCGGGTCGCGTGGGAATTCCCCGTGAGCGTGATCCGGCGAGCGCCGAGCAGGGACCAGAACTGGCTGCCGGCTAACGTTTCGGCGACACCTGCCCCAAGTGTGATGAGCGCCCACCCGCTCCCCAGATGTGAGTCGAGTGGCGCCGTCGATCCGTCCTCATCGGCTACGGCCGGTTGGCTGAGGGCAAGGCCCACCCAGGCTGCGACTCGACGATCAACGTCGCGATCTGCTTTGATGGCCACACCGTTGCGGTAGTCCGGCGGCGTGATGAACCGCATCGAACCCAGGTACCTATGCACAGCGGGAATCAGGCTGACCGTACGGAAAGCAATATCCCGGAGATTGGTCCGGAAAGCGCCGACGGCCATGACTACTGCACCGGTCCGGCGTGAAACCTTGACCATCTTGGCCGCGTGGGTGCGGCGTTCGGACTCGTAAGTGGACAGGAGGCGGTCCGTGCCTACACCGCGGAGCACTTCCAGCAGTTTCCAGCTCAGGTTCAGGGCGTCCCGCAGGCCTGCGTTCAACCCTTGTCCGGAGAAGGGAGGCATCAAGTGTGCCGCGTCCCCGATCAGGAACGCGCGTCCCGAACGGTAGGTGCGTGCCAGCCGCTGATGGGCTACGTAGACCACAGCACGCCTGACGTCTTCGGTGCGGAGCTCCGGGTGGAAGGGTCTGGACAGCTCCAGGATCTTCTCCGGGGACGTCATTTCGTCCGCGTCTTCGTGGTCGAAAAGCATGAACTCAAGCCGCAGGCGGCCCTTGATTCCCGGAACCAGGACGTAGGGACGGGTCCCGTTTCCATGGAACTCGGCGTAGGGTTCGCGTGCCCCGGGGATGTTGAGCAAGTCCACCACAATCCATCGTTCCTGCTGGGTGGAACCCACCAGGTCGATGCCCAGGCTCTCGCGGATAAAGCTGCGACCACCATCCGCCCCAACAAGCCAGGACGCCGTCACGGTGCCGGCGCTGGCGCCGGCGTCGGCGTCGGAGTCGAATCCGACGCTCACACCGTCGGCTTTCTGGCTGATGGAAGTTACCTGGGCACCGGCGAGGAACTCAATCCCATGGTGGTTTTGGGCCTTGTTCCACAGCAGCTCTTCCAGCACGGGCTGGTCGAACTGCGACTTCGCAGGATGGCCGATGCGGGAGGGAACAGGCGTGGACGACGCAAGGGGCCTGTCATTCAACCCGAAGTAGCGGCTGCCGGTTCCCAGCAGCGATTCCGTCTTCAGCGCTTCCGCGAGGCCCAAGCGGTCCATCGTCCGGAAGGTCTCGTCAGCGATGCTGATGGCCCGCGGCAGGTCCATCGGCGCCGTGGCGGTTTCGAGCAGCACAACGCGTGCACCGCCGTCGGCAAGCAGCAGCGCCGCCGTCAGTCCAACCGGGCCGGCCCCCACGACCGCAACTTCGAAGTCCTCCATGGTGTTACCTCCACGCATTCTTAAGCAACGAGGACGTTGCGAAGGGTGCCGAGCTTGCCGACCTCAACCTCAACCACGTCACCGGGGACCAGGAATGTTGGCGGCTCCATGAACAGCCCCACACCGCCGGGCGTACCTGTAACAATGACGTCGCCCGGAGCCAGCGGAGTGAACGCGGTGACGTACTCGATGATGGCGGGGATGTCGAAGATGAGGTCAGCGACGGCGGCATGCTGCCGGACCTCGCCGTTTACACGGGTTTCCACCACGAGCTCGGTGACGTCACCGACTTCCTCGGCGGACATGAAGTAGGGGCCGAAGGCTCCGCTGAGTGGGAAGTTCTTGCCGGGGGTCCACTGACCCGTGTGGCGCTGCCAGTCGCGGGCGCTGAAGTCATTGAACGCGGCGTAGCCGGCGATGTAGTTCCACGCGTCTTCCGGCTTGACGTGGTCCGCGTGGGCTCCGATCACCAGTGCGACTTCGCCTTCGTAGTCGTACATGGAGCTTTCTGCGGGAATCGGCAGGTCTGCGCCGTGGGCAGCAAGGGTGTCAGAGAAGCGTGCGAAGACGGTGGGCTTGCCTAGCTCGTCCCGTCCGGTTTCCTCCCGGTGGCTGCGGTAATTGACGCCGATGCAGATGACCTTGCCGGGCGCTGACAGGACGGGGAGGAAGGTGGTTCCTTCAACCGGCTGGACCGGCGCCTTGTCCCCCTCCAGGGGAGCTGACAGCAGGCCTTCCTCGATGGCCGACTGCAGCGAGGGGCTGAGGCTGGCGCCACTGGGACCAAGGTCAAGCAGTTCTCCGTTGGCCTCCAGGCCCCATGTGGGCTGGCCTTCTTGGTTCAAGTAACTTGCGTAGCGCATGTGAATCCTTTCTTGTGCCGGCGTCATTGCCTCCGGGCTTGCCGGTTTTTGAACTATACAAAGAATGCATTCTTGAGTCAATAATGTACTTTCGATCCATGAGTGCGTAAGTGTACGCTTGTGCCATGGCACGACAAGCGAATGCAGAAACCATCAGCGAAGTGGTCCGGGGCAAGTTACGGGCCGAAATCTTTGCTGGCCAGTGGGCCCCGGGTACCAACCTCCAGGTTGGTGAGCTCACCAAGCGGTACGGCGCCAGTTCCACTGTCGTCCGTGAAGCGCTGGTGCGTTTGGCTGGTGAAAAGTTGCTGCAATTCCGTCCCAACAGAGGCTTTTTCGTCTCCGAATACACCCTGGAAGAACTGCGCGGCCTGGGTGAACTTCGTTGCCGTGTGGAGGAATATGGCCTGACCTTGGCCATCGAACAGGGCGACGTTGCCTGGGAGTCCGATCTTCTTGCAGTGCACCACCGCCTGGAGCGGACTCCGCGCCGCACCACCGAGGACCCGAACCATATTTCGGTTGAATGGTTCCTGGCCCACCAGGAGTTCCACGCGAAGCTGCTGGAAGCCTGCCCCGTCCCGTTGTTGCAGGACTTCGCTGCCACCCTGGGCGAGGCTACCGCCCTGTACCGCCTCTGGACCGCTCCGGACAAGCGCGCCCAAACCCGGGACATAGAGGCCGAGCACCGGGCCATTCTCGAGGCAACCATTGCCCGCGATGCTCCGACGGCCACCAAGCTTCTGCGTGAGCACTACATGCGCACGATCGATGTGATCGAAGAAGCCGAGTTCCATGCCGCGTCCGAAGCCGGGCTGCCCAACGAGTAAGGGCGACCCGGCCCGTTACTAGTTCAACGCGATGGGGAAGGCACCGTGCAAGCGGAAGTCCTCGCCGTTGTAGACGCCCCAGCGGTTGAACCAAGTCCGGTCATCTTGATCCCATTCGATGGGAGGACGGTCGAGGTCGTGGATCTGCTCCAGATCCGTATACAGTTCCACCACAGTGCCGTTGGGCTCGACGTAGTAGGCCGCGATGTTGTGTCCCGCTCCGTGGCGCACGGGACCCCAGATCAACCGACGACCTTTGGCGAACAACCTGTCACCCAGCCTGCCAAGGTCTGCGATGGACTGGGTCTGCCACGCGTGGTGGTGCAAGGAACCGCGGCCCTTGATGAGGGCAATACCGTGATGATCCGGGTTGCACCGCAGGAAGTACGCGAAGTCCTGGCCAATGACATCGGAAACCTTGAAGCCGAAGAACTCCACCAGGAAGTCCTTCATGACGGCGGGGTTCTGGGGATGGATATTGATGTGGCCATACCGGTCTGGACCAAAGGACGCAGGACCGTGACGGAAGTCCTTCATCCCCACATAGACGTGGTAGACGTATCCCTCCGGACCCAGGACAGCGAAGCCTTCACCGATCTCCCGCTCGAGTGGGCTACGGGTAAGGATGGGGAACCCAGCCGCCTCCAGGCGCTTGCGGATGATTTCAAGCCCCTCCGGGCTGTCCGCAACAAGGCCGATATGGTCGATTCCGTCCTCTTCGCCTTTTACGTAAACCAGCTCGTGATGGCGGTCCGCAGCGGACAGGTAGGCACGGTTGTCATCGTTCAGCGTCATACGCAGGCCGAGGACATCGGTGGCCAGTTCAAGGGACTCGTCGTAGTCCCTGGTTCGCATTGCGAGATAGCCCATCTCGGCAATCACACCAACTGCCATAGCTAAAACCTTTCTTTGAATGCCCAGTTCCTACACGGAGCGGGACGAGCCGCCATCCACACGGATGTTCTGGCCTGTGATGTAACTTGATTCCTCGCTTGCGAGGAACCGGATGACCCGGGCCACTTCCCCGGAGCTGGCAGCCCTGCGCAGCGGTATCCGGGCGGTCCATTCAGCCGGCACGATACCGGGTTCCTCCTTGGTGAAGCCCGGGAGGACGTTGTTCATTCGTATTCCGGACGGACCGTACTCGTCGGAATACAGCTTGGTGAACGACCCCAGTGCGGCACGGAAAGTGCCGGACACCGGGTAGTTCGGATTCGGTTCAAAAGGGGAACTGGTGGAAACGTTCACAACCGATCCCCCGCCGGCGGCAAGCAGGTGGGGAGTGACAATTCGAGCCATGCGAATAACGTTCATAAGGTACATCTCGTAGCCTTCGAGCCATTCGTCGTCGCTGATCTCAAGCACCGGCTTCCTGGCCGCGTGGCCGGCACTGTTAATTACGACGTCGATCCGCCCGTAAGTCTCCAGCGCCAAGTCGGTTATTGACTGCAGGTCCACAACGGAACGGTTCGAACCAACCGCGCCCACCCCGCCGAGGCTACGTGCCAACTCCATGGCACTGCCGGAGGGAGAAAGGGCTGCGATTTTGTACCCGTCATCAGCCAACGCCCTGGCTGCCGCACCCGCGATTCCGCGGCCACCGCCTACCACCAGCGCTACCTTGACTGGTGCGTTCACTCCTTGTCCTCCGCCTCGCCGAGCTCGGCGTAGTGCTGGACGAGCCTGTCCATGGCGAGCGCTGAGAGTTCGGCCGCTTCGGCGAAGTCGATCTGGTCTCCCGCGGATGCCGAGATGTAGAAACCGTCCGTAAGGGCGCGGCCCAGCATGACGACTTTCCGCGCAAGGTCGGGCTTGGCGCGCAGCGCGGCTTCCGGAAGCCCTGGAGTGACGGCTTCCACCATGAGCTCATACATTTGCTCGCGCACTTCCAGGTACTTCTGGCGGGCAGCGTTTCCTGCCAGCCGCTTCTCCAAGGCGAAGAGCAGGCCGATGATCCAGAACGCTTCCTGTGCGTGCTCGGGATCAGTCGAATTGGCGGCGGACCCGGCGATACTCGTACGAAGGATTGCCCTGTTCTCCGGTCCACGGTGACGGGTCTGCCAGTTTTCGAAACAATAGTCGATCAGTGCAGCAAACAGGCCCTCTTTGTTTTCGAAGTGCCAGTAGACCGAACCGATCGGCAGGCCGGCAACCCGGGCCACCTCGGCCATGGTGGTGCCTTCGTAGCCCACTTTCACGGCCAGCTGGAGCACAGCTTCGAGGATGGCGCGTTCATTTTCCGGCGTGGATTGGTGGACGCGGCGACGCTTGCCGGTCTCGGTCTTGCCGTTGCTGCTGACATCCGCACCTGCCCGGGGACTCATGCGTTCAACTCCCCACGCGTCGCAGAGCGTTGTCCGCCGGGGTTGATCTTGGCAAACTGCACTTCCTCATAGATCTCGTGGCGCAGTTCGCCGAAGCGGGGAAGGGACCTGGTGTCTGCTTGGCTGCGGACGTCCGGAAGGTCGATGTGGAGGTCGGCCTGGACAATGGTCGGCGAGCTGGACAAGACCAGGACGCGCTCCGCCAGGTACACGGACTCATCGATGTCATGGGTGACAAAGAGGATGGTCATGTTCAGGCGCTTCCATACGTCCCGCACCAGGTCCTCGAGCTCGCCACGGGTCTGAGCGTCAACCGCCGCGAACGGTTCGTCCATGAGCAGGACGCTCGGGTTGGATGCCACAGCCCGGGCGATGGCCACGCGCTGCTGCATGCCGCCGGACAGCTGCCAAGGGTAGCTCTTGGTCGCGTGGGAAAGGCTGACCGCCTCCAGCGCTTCATTGACACGTACCCTGCGTTCGGCCTTCGGCACACCTGATGTCTTCAGAGGCAACCCGACGTTTTCTTCCACAGTGAGCCAGGGGAAGAGACTGCGGCTGTATTCCTGGAATACCACCGCCATGCCCTCGGCTGGACCGGAGACGCGCTTGCCGTCCAGCACCACCTCACCGGAGGTTGGTTCAAGAAGTCCGGCAATGCATTTCAGCAGTGTGGTCTTTCCGGAGCCGGAAGGACCCACGAGGCAGGCAAACTCACCGGCATGGAGATCGAAGGTGAGTGACCTGACGGCCTCCACCTCGTTGCGGGAGCCTACGCCGTAGACCTTCCGGACCTGCTGGACACTGAGACGGACGTCCGACTTGTTAGCCGTCATTGGAGGCCTCCTTAAGACCGTAGTACCATCCCAAAACCCATTTTTGGATCGCTTGGAATGCAACCGAGAGCAACACACCTATGATCCCCAGCAGGACGATGCCGCTCCACATTTCAGGGATTGCAACGCGGTTTTGGAAATTAATAATCGAGTAGCCAATACCGTCGGTCGAGGCGAACATCTCCGAAACGACCAGCAGGATGAGTCCCACGGCGAGGCTGTGCCGGATGCCGGCCATGATGAGCGGCATCGCTCCGGGCAGCACCAGGTAACGCATGCGGTTGAAGCCACGGAGCCGGTAGACCAGCGAAGTGTTCTTCAATACTTCATCGAGGGAACGCACGCCTTCAACCGTATTCAACAGGATGGGCCAAAGACAGCCCAGGACGATCACCGTCACCTTCATCGTGTCATTGATACCGATGAGCAGGAGCAGGACCGGGATGAGGATGGTTGACGGCACCGCCCTGATGAACTCAAGCAACGGCTCAAGGAGCCACCGCAAGCTGCGGGAAAGGCCGATTGCAATTCCGAGGGCGACGCCGAGCACCAGGGAGATTGCGAGGCTGATCAGGAGCCGCCCCATGCTCGGGAGGACGTCGTTGAAGAACTTCTCGCTGAACCACACCTTGGCAAAAGTGTCGGCCAGTTTGTCGGGCTTGGGGACAAAGAAGTTGACGCCCTGGGCTGTTGCCGCCCACCAGATGGCTATGAGGATGACCGGCAGGCCCAGCCACATGCCCAAACGCTTGAGGACGGTCATGCCGCCACCTCCGAACGGACGGAGCTGTGCCAGAAGAGCACTTTTCGCTCGATGAAACGGAAAATCAGGTTCACGACGATTCCCAAAAGACCTGATGTAATGATGAGGGCCATCATCGCCGACGGGTTGTCATTGAGCTGGGCCTGGGCGACCGCACGTCCTATCCCCGGTGTACCGACAATGAGCTCCGCGCTGATGGACAGGATCAAGGCGACAGTAGCTGCGAGCCGGATGCCCGTCATCAGGTACGGCAGGAGCGTGGGGAGAACGAGGTACCGCACGCGCTGCAGCCAGGTCATGCGCAAGGTGTGCACTGTGTCATCAGCAACTTTGTCAATGTCCGTGATGCCGTACAGGACCTGGATCAGGACGATCCAGAAGCAACCGTAAACTACGATCAGTAGCTCGGCGCCGATCCTCGGGCCAAAGAGCAGTGCAGCCAAAGGAATCAGGCCGACAGCCGGAATCGGGCGGAGGAACTCGATGGTGGTGTGGGTCGCCGACCGTAGGAATTTGCTCGAACCGATAAGGAGCCCAACCGCTACGCCACCCAGGATGGCCATGATGAGTCCGAGGAACCAAGCCCACATGGTCTGGCCGACGGTGATCCAGAATTGGGTGAAGGTCAAGTTGGTGAGGAATGTTGGAATGACCAGCGATGGTGGTGGCAAGTGGTGCTGGCTGACCGGGCCGAAGGCTGAGAAGACTTCCCAGACGATAAGTGCGGCGAGGATGCCAGCGACACCCAGGACATACGGCCCAATAGCAGCCCACTGCGCAGCACGCCGCACTGTCTGTTCCCGCGTGGGCAGGGAGCGCACAGCCACGCGGCTCAGGATCGGAGTTTGTGTTTCCACGGTTTCTGCTCTCGGTTGTTGCGATGAAATTTGTTGTCGGGGCCGGCCAGCGGCCCCGACAACAGCGGGTTATGGCTTCCAGATCACCTTGTCAACGTCCGGCTTGGTGCTGACGATGCCGTACTTGACGAGCAGATCCGCGAAAAGCTGGATGGTTTCTTTTGAGATGTCCGGGTTGTAGAGAGAGAGCTGGGCCTTCTTCGCAGCTGCAGGGTCCGTCCCCAAAGCGGCCGGCATTGCATCGCGGATCAGGTCGTTGTTCTCCGTCAGGAAAGGCAGGGCTTCCTTCATGGCCGCCGTGAAGCGCTTCACCTTATCGGAGTCACCCTCCACCAGCTTGCCACTGGAAATGGTCACTAGTTCGTTCGAACCCAGCCCGGCCTCCTGGATGAAGTCACTGACTACCCTGCCGCCCTTGGAAACCACCTGCTGCATGAAGGGTGAACCGGCCATGCCGGCGTCGATCTGGCCAGCCTCGATCTGCGCTGCAACCTCCGGGAAGGACAACTGAACGAACGCCACCTTCTTCGGGTCGCCGCCATCCTTGGCTACAGCTTCCCGAATGCCGATCTCACCGATGCTTCCCAGGGCGTTCACCGAGACCTTCTTGCCTTCAAGATCGCGGGCCGACTTGATGGTTGATGAGGCTCCAACAACCACTGCCGTGGAGTCTTCCACGATCTTGGGGTCGTTCTGGGTGACGCCCTCAACAATGCGGACGTCCAGGCCTTGTGTTGTTGCCGTCAGCGCCGTGACCGGGCTGGCCAACATGAAGTCGAGTTCGCCGGACGCCAGCGCAGGCAGCTGGGCCGCGCTGCTGCCGGCTCCAACCACAAGCTCCAGGTCGATGCCCTGCTTCTTGAAGTAGCCCTTGTCGATGGCCACTTGCATGGCTGCAACGGTGTTGGACGGGAAGATACCGTAGGTGACCTTGGTGAGTCCCTCGGATGTGCTGCCTGCTGCTTCCGGAGTGCTACCGTCCACAGATCCTGATGCGCAGCCACTGAGGGTCAGTGCCAGGCCCAAGGCAGCAACGGTAGCTGCGTGGGCTTTCTTGATGTTCATGAGATTCGCTCTCCCTTGAGTGAACGTTGGGCGGGCCTTCCCGCCTTACTGCCTGTGCTGGCGAGTTGCAGCAACAGTATTTTGCGGATTAAGCCTTTGTCAATGGATTATGCATTCTTAATCATGTTATGCGTTCTGCGGCGATAATGTGACGTCGGCCACGCTGAAAACCTTGCCCAAAACGCCGCTGAGTTCCTGTGCAAGGCACTCAGCAGCCACCACATGGTCGGGCCGCACGATGATCGCAGAGAAGGGCCTTTCGTCGAACCAAGCCTTCAGAACGCCGCTTTCGTCGCCCACTACCCGCACGCCAGGCGCGGCAGCAGCTTTGGCCCACGGCAGCTGCGTGGCCGGCACTGCGTGCACAAGGACACCGCCCAGCCTCCCAAGCTTCTCCGCGTCAGACTCACTGACGAACGCCATGGGATCGTTGTTCCAGACCACCACACGCCACCCTTGGCCGGTGGCGTCGTCCAACAGGACCGACATACCTTCCTCGTTGCGGACTGTGGGCTGTGGGAACAACGTTCCCACCGTACGCGGCGCGTCTTCCCTGTCCGGGAGAGACTTCCACGTGGGGAGCTTCGACGGAACCACAATGCCGTGATCGTACTTAGGCATGGGTTTGTAGCCTTGGTTGTTCAGGCGGGCGCGGGCCTTGGGAAGCCGGTCCACCACGGCGGCGGCCATATCGCGGACGGCCGTGCGCAGCCTGTTGTGGTCCGTCACGAGGTTTGCCATGTTCAGCGACAAAGCCACCATGGCCTTGACGTGTTCACGGCGTTCGTCTTCGTAGGAATCAAGCAGGCGGTCGCTGGCTTTGCCGTGGACCACGGCTGCGAGTTTCCAGCCCAGGTTCAAGGCATCCCGGATGCCGGAGTTCCACCCCTGTCCAGCCACAACGGGCATGACATGGGCCGCATCGCCCGCCAGCAGGAAACGTCCCACACGGAACTTCTCCGCGACGCGGGCGTGGTGGGCATAGACCCGACGGCGGATGATGTTCAGGCTCGCTGGATCGGGTACGTGGGGGGCCAGGAGGGAGAAGACGAACTCATCATCCTCGGCCACCTCTTCCGATTCCCCTTCGAACAGCGTAAACTCCCAGCGCCGGATGCCGTGGGGCAGGCTGAGCGTTGCGTAGCCGCGGCTGGGGTCTCCACCGAACACTGCATGCGGTGTACCGATGGGATCGTTCGCGACGTCGATCACGAGTCCGCGCGTCGATCGGGTTTCGCCTTCGAATGCCAGCCCAAGGTGCTGGCGGGTCAGCGACCGGCCGCCGTCGCAACCCACGACGTAGCTGCCGGTAACCCTTCCCTGTCCAGTGGGCGTGCTGACCGTGGCGCTAACGCCGTCGGAATCCGATCCAAAAGCGTCCACCCGGCAACCGAAACGCACCTCCACATGGGGGTACCGCGCCAGGCCTTCGAGCAGGGCCTTATCGACCAGGGGCTGGATAAAGCCGTTCCTTCGGGGCCAGCCGAACTCGCGGGTGGTGGGATTGATTTCCGCCAGCACCTTGCGGTCGCCGTTGACGATCCGGATCTTCTGGTCAGGCACCGTGTGCGGCAGCACCTTATCCACCAAACCGATGGTCTGCATGGTCCGGAGCGCCTCGTCGTCAATGCCGACGGCACGCGGGTAATCAATGAGTTCATCGCGGCCTTCAAGGACCACGGTGTTGACGCCAAACTGGCCAAGGAGGTTGGCGAGGGTCAAACCGACCGGACCGGCTCCGATGATAATTACGTCCTTGCGGTCGCTCATTCTGGGCCCCTCAGGGTCTTGATGGATTCCTGAGCCGCACGGCTAAGGAAGACGAGGTCAATGCCGAGGCCGACGTAGTCGACGAGTTCCCGGTCAAGAAGGTCGGCTGCGTAAGTACCGGAGCCAGAATAGATGCCCAAAGTCACGCCGTGTTCCCTCGTCAAGGCAGCCAATTGGACTATGGCTTCGCGGACGGGTCCGTCTTCCCAGTCGCCCCTGCCCGGAAGGCCGAAGGACACGGCCAGGTCCGCCGGCCCGACGTAAATGGAGTCCAGGCCGGGAGTCGTGACGATCTCTTCCGCGTTCTTCAGGCCGGCCACTGTTTCAATCTGGGCGATGGTGGACACGGCGCGGTTGCCCGCTTCGGTGTAGGACTCTCCCTTATAAAGGGACGGCCTGCTGGGACCGAGGCTACGGTTGCCCACACCGGGGTACTTGGTGGCTTCTACCAGCATTCGCGCTTGTTCCCCCGACTCGATGGTAGGTGCGATGATTCCGCGTGCACCGCTGTCCAGCAGACGAAGGATGGGGGCCGGATCCAGGCTTCCTACCCGGGCATAGCTGTAGGCGGAATCGCGGGGTGTGGCCCGCAGCATGGTGCAGGCTGCTTCCAGCCCCACTTCGCCGTGCTGCAGGTCGACCACCACGCCGTCGTATCCAGCAGCCAGCGCCCACTCCGTGACGGAGAGGGAAGGGATTGCCTGGTGCAACAGTGCGGGCGGCCGCCCGCCGCGGCTCTCCCACTTCATTTCGCGGTGCTTTCCGTCAGGCGCTTGGCGTGGGCGGCAGCGTTCATTCCGCCGAATATGGGGTTGATCTCGCGTCGCGCGATCTTCCATTCCCCGTCTACCTCGCGGTAGACCTCCCGGAATTCACCCACGCTGGCAGGCATGAGCGGGTTCTCCGAGGAGTCCCGGAACGTCAGGTACTGCGTCCAGCCATGGAGCTCCCCGCCTACACATTCCAAACGGATGCCGCCGATGAGGTGGCGGCCCACAACTCCCGTGACCTTGGCGCGACGCTCGCCCCAGGCCTTGATGGCGTCACGGCCATCCATGTCGCCCAAGGGGCCGGTGGATACAGCGTCTTCCGTGTATAGCTCCCAGGTTGTGTCCGCCTTGCCGTGATCGAGGCGCCACAGCAATTCCGCGACGAGTGCCTCGATGGCCACCCGGGTTTCGATCGTCACCTTATGCATGGACGGCCTCCGTCAGGTGCGCCACGACGTCTCCGAACCCGTGCGAGTACTTCGCCGAGTACGTAATGTTGGGATCCCAGTCCACGATCAATCCGATGGATCCGGAGAGCAGGATTTCTCCCGCACGGAGGGGCTTGCCGATCCTCAACGAGGTATCTGCCAACCACTGCACTGCATGGATGGGATCGCCCATGACATTTCCGCCAACGCCGCGCGTCAACTCTTCGTCGCCGCGGTAGAGGACCATCTCGACCTGCTTGAGGTCGACTTCGCCGTAAGGGATGCGAACCGAACCTGTGACAATTCCTTCGCAGGCCGCGTTGTCAGCGATCGTGTCAACGATACCCATCTTGTAGCTGTGGTAACGGTTATCAACCAGTTCCATTGCAGGCGTCACATAGTCGATGGCCGCTTCCACTGATGCCAGGTCCGGATCCAGGATGTCCGACTTCAGGACGAACGCCAGCTCGGCTTCGATCTTGGGGTGGAAGTACGCTGACGACGGCCGCTCAACCGGGGACTCGAAGACCATGTTGTCCAGGATGATGCCGTAGTCAGGCTCGTCCACGCCGGCACGCGCCTGGACCACAGGATTAGTCAGGCCAACTTTCCGACCAACGCGACGGCGGCCTTCCGCGGCTTCGCGCTGCTGGGTAACGAGCTCGGAGATACGGTAGGCCGCGTCCTTGTCCTTCTCCGGTAGCCGGTGGCGAACGAATTCGATAGGGGTGCGCGTTGTCCGCGCCTTGTAGAGATCGTCAGCGATCTCCGTAATGATGTCCGACATCTTCATCACGCCTTTCTGCTGAGGAAGTCGAGTGCTTTTTCGTTGAATTTCGTGGGATCCTCCCACTGCGGCCAATGGGCGGCGTTGCGGATCAGCGCGAATTCGCCGTCCGGAATTGCCGCCGCCAGGGTCTCGCCCGTTGCCACACCGCCCGTCGGCTCATGGTCCGTCCACACGAGCAGGGCCGGCACCGGGATGGCAGCGTAGTCTTCCTTGGTCACTTGGTTCCGGGCGCGGATGTCCGGAACCTGGAGCGCCATGATGTGCTCCATGGAGGTGATGAAGCCCGGCCGGCTGTAGACGGCACGGCGTACTTCCACCAGCTCGTCCGTGATCTGTTCGGGGTTGTGGATGACCACTTGGAGCCGTGCCTTGACGTTCTCGTAGCTGGGGTCCTCCACGGCCTTGCGACTCACTGGGCTGACACGATCCATGGACATAGGGCCCACCATGCGGCCGCCGGGAGCGCTCAGGACAATGGTGTGCAGGCGCTCGGGGTGGTGCGCGGCGAACTTGATAGCGATCCACCCACCGAGGGACTCGCCCAGGAGGTGCACCTTGTCCAGGCCCAGCACGTCCAGGAGATCCAGCAGATGTGCCTCGTAGTCCGGGATTTCCAAGTCGGCTTCAGCCAACGTTGAAAAGCCATGCCCGGGGTAGTCGTAACCGATGACCTTGTAATTCTGCGCCAGCGCACGGATGTTGTGGGTCCACGCTTCGATGTGCCCGCTGGTGCCATTGAGGAGGACCAGGGTTTGCTGTCCGGCGCCCACGGTAAGGACCCGTGTCAGCCATGGTCCTACTTGAACATACTCAAGGGTGTGGGGAAGGTCGGCAATCTCGCCCCACATGGTTACCTGGGTCATGCGTTCTGGGGAACAGCAGCTGTGATACCGAAGCCGGCACCCCAGGTCTTAACCGGCCAGTAGCGGTCCACCACCATGCTGTAGTCGCCCGCCGTCGACAATGCGCTGAAAGCCGCGATCCAGGAACGCATCTCATGTGCTGCGCTTCCGCCTTCGGCAATGAACTCGTCGTTGTCCCAGCCGTCCACGTCGCTCAGCGAGCCCGAACGGAACACCTTCATCAGCTTCTGGTCCCATTCCTCATTGAGGGGTGCGCTGGATGCGCGGCCGTCCGCAATAGCCTGAATGCCCTCAATGATCTTTCCTTCGCGGGCTGCACGGTCTTCTTTAGACGGTGCATAAGAGACCAAACGCTGCTGGACAGGGTCGGGCGCGCCGTCGTACTCGGGAATCGGCGGGTTGTGGGAGAGCCCGCCCGAGGCCACAAGGAGAACGCGCTTATCCAGTTGCTGGGCAGCGCGACCCAACGCCTCACCCATCAGACGGATCCGGGCCATGGGCGTAAGGGGCTTGCCGATGGCGTTCACAAATACGGGAACGAACGGGTTGGTGAAGCCCGAGCCAAACAGGAATTCCAACGGCTGCATGACGCCGTGGTCAACTTGGAGACGCTCCGAACGAGCTATGTCGATTCCCTGGGCAATGGTGAGCGCGTGCAGTTCCCGGGCAGTCTCGGAATCGACAGGGAGGGGGCCTTCGCCGGTTCCGTAATCGCCAACACCGACAGCCTGAGCACCAATGGCGAACGGCGGCATCATCGAGTAGAGCACACCGTTGAAGTGGTCCGGGCCGAAGATGACGGTAACATCCGGGGCGAAGTCCTCAACGAATGAGCGAACTTCTCCCAGGGCTTCATTCATTTCGGCGAAGATCGTTCCCCCGGGATCGACGTTCCCAAATGATGGCGCGTGTGACAACGCGGCAAGTGCAAGCGACATTGCTTTCCCTCTCAGTGAGCTCGACCACATCTGGTCGTTCCCTAGAGTGTAGATTCTAGATTCGTCATTTGCAATGCTTTGCTGTGATTCGTGCCAGCCGGCGCCTTCAAAGGCATCAAGCCCAGAGCCCTCTTACGTCAGATTCTGGCGCTCACCGGACAGCTGGAAACACTGGCCCTGGTCAAGAAACCAGCACCCCTCAAACCCGTAAACCGAGCCTGGAACGGCTAGGCAATCCGGAGGTTCTTCAACGAGGCAACGAAGCCACTCATCCGGAGGCTTCAAATGAGGCAACGTATTCTCTTCCCGGAGGTATTGCAATGAGGCAACAGGCTCTGACCGTGCGCTTTGAAGCGTCCTTATAGCCACCGGCTTATGGGCACTCAATCGGCAGTTCGGGCTGCGGCTCTGGGTAAACTCGCAGTCAACGGAAGGAGCCTCGCATGACAAAGCGGAAAATTCACGGCCTCTGGGTGTTATACCTGATGCCGATCTTCCTACTCTTCGGCTTGGTCATGTGGCTAATGCAAGATGTTCTGAACTGGTTCTGAGCGTCCGATGGTGGATCCTTGACCGGGCGCAGCTCAAGTCCGGCAAGACATCGGTTATTGTGCAGTGTCCCCTAGTGGGACCCGGCCGCACCGATGAAGACACACGAGACGCGTTCGCGCACGGCGGGTGGGCCGATGGATACCAGGACGACGTATCAATGAAGTATGCCGGCGAGGGAATGAGCGTTGGGGATAGCCTCCTGTTTGGCCACCGCACCTACGACGACGTCCTCGGATACTGGACCTCCATGGGGCCCAACCCATTCGTCGACGTACTGGTGGGGTCAGAAAAGTTCGTCGTCTCGCACAACCCTGACGTCAAGCTGTCGTACCCCAGCAGCGAACTCCTCGTCGGAGATGCAGTTTCGACCGTAGCCGCGCTCAAGAACCGCAACCCCGCGACCTCATGATCATGGGCAGCGATAAATTAGTGCGCCAACTATACGCCGCAGGCCTGATCGATCAATACGCACTTCTTATTCACCCCATCGTGCTCGGATCAGGAACCCGTCTCTTCCCGGAAGGAGCCCGTACGGACCTAAAGTTGGAACGCAGCATCGCCACCACCACCGGCGTGATTATTGCCGAATACAGCGTCACGCCCCCGAAGGATAGGGCTTCGTAGTTCTGCAACGGCCAGCGGACGCTGGCCTCACGCTACGGCAACAGCGCGGAACTCAGGGACTGGCGGAAGTTGCCCAGCGCAGGCGAACTACGCAGCCAAGGTCGGGCCGCCCCCGGATGCGTTGCCCGCCTGCGCCGGGCCGGGCTGCGTCAACGTGCGCGCGGCCCGTGAGCCTGCGGCGGTGCTCGCCCCGATGGTGATGAGGGCTCCGAGGATAATGGCCGCGGCTTCTCCCGTCGCCAACAAATGCAATTGGGAGCCGATCGTTGCCGCGGCAACCGGCACTCCCAACTGGGACGCTGCAAGCACCGCGAGCGGCAGAGGCTGGCCCAATAGCCGCAGGCTTCCATGGACCAGCAGGGCACCCAGACCAAGGCAAATCCCGAGGAGAAGCATTTTGGGGCTTCCGGCAAGGGCGCGCAGATCCAGCGATGCGCCAAGCCAGACGAAAAACACTGGCCCCAGAAAGCCATCGCTGACGGCGAATAGCTGATGAGCCAATCGCCGGGGTTCGCCCACCGCTGCGACCACCAGGCCGAAGGAGAACCCGGCCAGCATGATGGACACGTGACCCGCCACAGCAAGTCCGGAGAGCGCGAACAGCACGGCAAGTTGGACCCTCAGCTCCAGGGCGAACTTCCGGTCCTCGGACACGGCATGCACCCGTGCGCGCGTGCCGTTGCGCTCCAGCCAGCGAAGCACGAAGAACAAAACCGCAGCACACGCCGCGACGACGGCTGCCCCTGCAGCTGCCCTCGGCGCATTGGATGGGTCGACAGCAAGCGGAAGCGCCACAATGCAGGCGATGTCCGCCACCGCCACTTGCGCCGTCGTCGTCAAAACCTGTGGTCCCCTCAGCCGCAGCGAATCGACGATCGGCAGGACCAAGGCTGCCGACGAGGACGCGAGCAGAACGATGTAAAGAGGAGCATGTCCGGTGCCGAAGGCAAAGGCAATGCCGATTCCGACGACGGCCGCCAACACTGCGGCGATGCCGGCACGCAGCGCACCCGCGCCCAGTGCCGGGCGGATGGCTTTGTCCCGCACTGGGACATGCGTTCCTGCGACGAACATGACGAGGGCAAACCCGACGTCGGCCACAAAGGTGAACGTGGCATCCGAGGAGTCCACCAGACCCAAACCCGTACGCCCGATGGCGATGCCAGCCAGTAACTGCCCCAGAACGACGGGGAAATGCCATCTCCGGGGAAGCGCCAGCAGCGGTCCCAGTAGCGCGACCGCGGCGATCAGCGAAAGCTGAAAGAACGACACCTTCCTCCTTCCACCCGGCATGCGGTTGGCTTGCGGTAATTACCGGGGCACGTCAGCCAGTTGAGTGGAATGTCGGTGTTTTCGTCCGTGTAGTAGCTTGCGCATACCCGATGGTAGCCGTCGGCCACGACAGCGGGCATCCCTTGGACCAGATCCCCCTGACAGCCAGTTCAAAGCTCCGACATAGGTTCCGTGGCTATCGTACCGACTGTGGAAGAACTCACACCCCGGCCCCTTGGGAGACAGTCTCCCCGGATGGGCGACGCGCGCCTCCGCTCCCTGACGTTTCGACGCCGCCGGGTGGTCATAATGGCCACGGGCGCGATTCTTCTGGCCGTGGCGCTGCCTGTCGGCGTCCACTCGGCCGCGCAGGCCCATTCGACGTCTATCGTCCGGCCGGGTGGCACGACGAATAATCCGGCTGCGGGGAGGAGCGCAGCTCCATCCGCCGCGGCTGTCCCCGGAACAGTCAACGTCATTGATCCGGCATTGGACGCCAAGATCAAGGGCATCATCGACGCGTACCCGGAGTATCAGATCGGGGTGGCGCTCATGGATGTGTCGGCCGGAGCCGACGGGCAGGAAGTCCATCAATACGGGGTCGAGGAGCCCTTTGAGGCCGCCAGCACCGCCAAGGTCCTGGCCGCGGAAGCGTATTACCATCTTGTTGAAACGGGCGGGGCATCCCTGGACGAGCCCCTCGCAGCCTATCCCGCGTCCTTCCAGCTGAAAGCAATGATCCAGCAAAGCGACAATGACTCCTGGTCGCTGATTATGAATGCCGTCGGCCACCAGGAGCTGACGGCGTACGCGAATTCTTTGGGCGTGCAGTACGACCCCGAGAGCAATACACTCGCCCCGGTGGACATGGCGCGCATCCTTGCCGGGCTCTACTCCGGGAACTTGCTCAATGCCGGGGACACCACTGAACTGTTATCTACCATGCAGGACACTAACGATGAGACGCTCATCCCCGCCGCCGTTCCCGCCGGCGTCACCGTGTTCCACAAGTACGGCGAGCTGGGCGGAGAACTGCACGACGCCGGCGTCCTGGACAAGGATGGCCGCGCCTACGCCCTTGTCGTCTACACCAAAGGTGAGGATCTAAGCAGCGTCCCCGAGCGCACCGAGGTCATCCACCAAGTGACAGGGGCCGTGGCCGAGGCCCTTTTCTAAGGTCCTGACCCGCCGGAGGAAACAGCAACAATTTGTCTGTGTTTCACGACCGTGGCTCCGCTTCCCTGCGAACGTAACAGTTACGTAGGTGATTACGGCGCCGCTGTGGTGGGCGCCGAGGGAATGGCGCTCGGCGAGGCCCCGTTGGTGGGGGACCCGTTCTGGCGGTTCCGCCCCTGGCCGCCGTTGAAATTCTGGAACTGGCCCCGCCCCGGACGGGCCTGTCCCGCATCCATTGCCTTAGTGACGCCGACGCCGGCGAAGAAACCGATGGCAACCAGCAGCACCGCAAGGAGGATCTGCGTCAGGCGGCCCATCTTGAACCGCTTCTTTGGCACGAACGGCTCCGATGTCTGGGGCTGTCCCCAACCTTGGGCGGTGGGTTCCTGGCCGGTGGCGTGCAGTACGGCGGTTTGCTGTCCGGCGGTTTGCTGTCCTGCGGTGGGACGTTCGTTGTCGAGCTGGTGGGGCTCTGGCTGGTTGTTGGAACCGGGCTCGGGCGTTGGGTAGGACATGTGGGACTCCTGTTGGGATTTTCTCTTGGACGTGCTGGGGGAAGTGGGCCGGTTATTCGTATCGAAGGGCGTCGATTGGCCGGAGTTTCGCCGCTTTGTTGGCCGGGTAGATGCCGAAAATGAGGCCGATGGCTGCGGACACCAGGAATGAGAGCCACACGGTCCACCATTGGACCTCGGGTTGGGTTCCCATCACGGGAAAGGCGCTGCCGACGTAGCCCGCAGCAATGCCAAGCACCCCGCCGATCAGTGAAATGATGAAGGATTCGATCAGGAACTGGCTCACGATGCTTCCCCTCGAGGCCCCGATGGCTTTGCGGATGCCGATCTCGCGGGTACGTTCGGTGACCGTGACGAGCATGATGTTCATGACGCCGATCCCCCCAACCAGGAGCGAGATACCGGCTACGGCGCCCAAGAGGACGGTCAGCGTGGCCGTGGTGGTGGTGGCCGTGGTGAGGATCTGGGCCTGGTTCCGCACTTGATAGTCACGGTTGGCGGAGGTGACGTTGTGCCTGGCATCGAGGATCATTTGCACCTCGTTCTGTGCCTGGTTCATCACGTCCGCTGACTTTGCCTGGACAGTGATGGAGGCCAGGGAGGGCGAGTATCCGGTGAACTTGTCCTGGGCGGCGCTGTAGGGGATGACCACAAGGTCATCCGGATCATTCAGTCCCGAGGACCCTTTCTGGGCCAAGACTCCGGAGACCACAAAGTTCTGTCCGTTGAGGGCGATGGTCTGCCCCACCGCCGAGGTCGCTGAGCTGCCTACCAGATCCTGTGCCACGGTATTGCCTATCACGGCCACTGCGGTGCCGCTGCCGGCGTCGCCGTCACTGAAGTAGGAGCCCGCTGCCAGGGTGTCGTTCGAAATGGCAAAGTACGACGGCGTGGTCCCCACGAAGGTCGCCACGGTATGGGTTGCGTCCTGGTACGTGCTGGTGACGTTCTGGGCAGTGACAACCGGGGCTGTCGCCGCGATGTCGGGAGCCATGACAGGATCAGTCAACGCTGCCATGTCCTGGACGGTGAGATTGGTGCCCCGGGACCGTGGCCCAGTGACTGCCTGTCCCCCGACTGTGCGGCCCCCGGACGTGGTTTGGCGGCTTACGGTCAGCACGTTCGTTCCCAGTTTGCCGATCTGGGCTTTGATGGCGTTCGAGGTTCCTGCGCCCACGGCCAGCAGGATGATGACGGATGCGATGCCGATCAGGATGCCCAGTGTCGTGAGGATAGAGCGCATCTTGTTGGCCATCACCCCCGTCAGCGCGAAGCGTACGCATTCGGCGATCATCATGCTGGTACCGTCGTCGCTTCCGGCCGCCCATGGACGTCGCGGAGCCTGTAGTCCTCAATGATGTGGCCGTCCTGGAACCGCACGACGCGGTTGGCGCGTGCCGCGACGTCGGTTTCATGCGTGATCATCACGATGGTCCGTCCGCTGGCGTGCAAGGATTCAAACAGGTCAAGAATCTCGTGAGAGGACTTGGTGTCCAATGCTCCCGTTGGTTCATCGGCTAAGAGCAGTACCGGGTTGGTCACGAGGGCGCGGGCGATGGCAACGCGCTGCTGTTGCCCGCCCGAGAGCTGTGAAGGCTTGTGGTCGGCTCGGGAGGCCAGTCCTACCGAATCGAGTACCGCCAGGGCCCGTTCACGCCGTTCCTTGCGGTGCACCTTTGCGTAGGCGAGGGGCATGGACACGTTGTCCACGGCGCGGGTACGCGGAATCAGGTTGAAGTTCTGGAAGACGAAGCCGATCTTCCGGTTGCGGATCTGCGCCAACTGGAATTCATCCAGAGTCCCGGTATCAATGCCATCGAGGTGGTAGGTACCCTCGCTGGCCCCATCGAGGCAGCCAATGATGTTCATCATGGTGGACTTTCCGGAGCCAGACGCCCCGATGATGGCGACGAAATCGCCGCGGTGAATGGAGATGCTGACCGAGTCCAGTGCCCGCACTTCGGCCTCGCCTTTGCCGTAGATTTTGCTCACGGATTGCAGTTCGATGACGGCGTCGTTCATTGTTGCTTACCCGCCGTTTCCACGTGCGCCACTGGCGCCTCCAGCTCCGCCAAACCCGCCGGTGCCGCCACCGGTTCGTCCCGTGGTCCCGGTGGTGTCCAAGGTGGAGGAGATGGCCGGGAGTTCAATTTGGTCACCTGCGCTGAGGCCGGTAAGCACCTGGGTGCGTCCGTTATCCGTAATCCCCGTTGTGATGGTCACCGGGGTGGGGGTCCCGTCCTTGAGGACGCTGACGGTTTGCGTGGCTCCGGTGGTGGTAATTGCCAGCGAAGGCACCGCCAGGGCGTTCTTGGCGGTCGCAGTGGTCACGGAGATGTTCGCGCTCTGCCCGAGCCGGAGGTCAGCCGGGGGATTACTGATCGAGATGGTCACTGGATAGCTGACTACGTTGTTGGTGGTGGTGGCGTTCTGGGCGATCGCCGTGATCGTGCCCTTTACCGGTGCCGCGGCGGGGTCGGTTTTGAGGGCCGGAAACGTGAAGGTCGCGGAGTCACCGGCCTTCATGGCGGCAATGTCCGATTCGGCGAAGTTGGCAATGACCTGCAGATGTGCGGTGTCGCTGATCGTGATGAGCCCGGAGGACGATGTTCCTGTGGCATCCTTGGACACGCTGCCCGTGGTGCCGGATCCATTGGATGCCTCTGAGGAGGCGGAGCTGGATGAGCCGCCGCTGCTGCCGGCGTTGCCACCAACCACCGCGTTGACGGCGGTGACCGTCCCACTAACCGGGGCCGCGAGGGAGCAGGACGCCAGGTTCTTGGTGGCAGTGTCGACGGCGACTTGGGCAGAGGTGGTATTGGCGGTCACGCCACCCCCGCTTTTCGCGGCGTTGAGCGCCGTCGCGGCCGATGCGACCTGCTCTTTGTCCTTGAGTGCTGAGCTGGCCTGCTGGTTGACTGCCTGGGTCAGCGCCTGCTTGTCCTTCGCCAGCTGGGCCTGGGCGGCGCTGAGGGCGGCCTGGGCCTGTTGGTTGCTCGGCTGGGCGCTGGCAGCGGTTTGAGCAGACGCAACAGCTGCATTGTCATTGTTCACCGCGGTCTGCGCACCTGCCACGGCAGTGGCCTGCTGGCCCGCGTCCAGGTCGACCGTTTGTTGGGCATTGGCCAGAGTTTGGTTTGCCGCAGCTACTTGGTTGTTGGCTGATGCCTGCTGCTGGTTCGCCTGCGCCGCGGCGGAATCCAGTTGGGCCTGGGCAACAGCAAGCGCGTTCTGGGCGTTGGTCGGATCAATGGTGACCAACACCTGCCCTGCTGTAACTTGCTGTCCCGTCACTGCGGAGACCGTCGCGATCGGTCCGGTGCAATTCTGCGCGTTGATGACGGTCGTACTTGCGGGCGAAACATTACCGCTTGCGGTGGACACAGCAGTGAGGTCCGCTGCGCCGATCGCTACGGTACGGACTGCCGTGTTGGAGGCCGGTTGCGGCACGCCGTCCAACACAAAAAAGGCGCCGGCGACAATGCCGACGACGGCCACCCCGATGCCGCTGTTGATGAGCTGAGGTTTTGTAAGCATTCCCGAACCGTAAGATCATTCGCTTCGAGAATCCCGAGAGCTACCTGACGGTTTACCTTATGTGACGCATCGTTAGATGCTTCATTTCAACAGAGGGCCAGCAAGCAGCGCCCATTGTGTTTGGGCTGACTCAAGTCAGTGGGGCGAGGGTCGGCGGCGAAGGCGTCCATCTGAGAAGCTGGCGCCAGTCTGCCTGGCTAGGCGAGGGCGGCTTTCAGGGCTGCGTGCACCCAATCCCGGTACCGTTCCGGCTCCCAACCGAAATCCAGCACCAGTGATCTGTAGGTGTCCGGGTGACCCACCGACCAGATCACCGCAGCGGCCTGCTCGTCGCTCATTCCGGAGGTAAGCACCCCGCGTTTCCTGAGCGCGGCCGCCGCCTCCGCATAGTTCCGCAGCCGGAGCTCGGCCCGGTCCCGCAGCACTTCGGCCACCTCAGGATCGACGGCGGATGCCTGCCTCATCACGCTGAATAGTTCGCTGCTCCGTGGATGAACTTCGGCAAACCAGTCGGCCAATAGTGCAATAACTGCGTCTGCATCAGCGGCGGCCGCTGTCCGTTCGCGCATAATCTCCGGAACGGAGCGGGAGGCATCCGGGCCTGCAGCCGTAGCGTCAACCACGGCCGAGAGCAATGCGGCTTTGTTGCCCACGGAGTTGTAGATGGTCTGGATTGCCACACCAGCCTGCTCGGCAACAGCCCCGACAGTGGTGGCCACGTATCCCCTGCTCAGAAACAGCTGACGAGAGGCCTCCACCACGGCGGCTTTGGTAGCGGCAGCTTGAGCTATTCGTCTGTCATTGTGCCGGATTTCCACAGAGAAAGAATAGCATTCTAATGACTGGAATGGTATTCTAATCAAGTCGGAATTCGCTCTTCAGGAGGCTTCGCGATGGACAGCATTGAGCCACTTAACACCGTGATTGTGGGTGCCGGTCAGGCAGGGCTCGCCACCGGCTTCCATCTGAAAAAACGTGGCCAAGACTTCCTCATCCTGGACTCCCATCCGCGCGTCGGCGACGTGTGGCGGAACCGTTGGGATTCACTGCGCCTCTTCACGCCGGCACAGCACGATTCGCTCCCCGGTTTGCCATTTCCGGCCGCTAGAGGCAGCTTTCCCAGCAAAGACGCGATGGCCGGATACCTCGAGGCGTATGCCTCGAACTGGGAACTTCCGGTACGTCATGGTGTCCAGGTCGATGGCATCGAACGCGAGGACGGCTTGTTCCGGGTCCAATCAAGCGAGGGACCGATCCTGGCTAAGAACGTTGTTGTTGCCACGGGTCCGAATGCGCGGCCAAGGATTCCGAGCTTCGCCGCGGATCTTGACCCCAGCATCCAGCAAATGCACGGAGCAAAATACAAGAACGCGGACTCAGTTCCGCCCGGGGACGTCCTGGTGGTCGGCTCCGGTACCTCCGGCGTCGAAATCGCCCTGGAGCTCGCGCGCACGCACCGTACCTATGTCGCCGGAACTCCCCCATTCCACGTTCCGGATCCGGTGACGCGATACGCCGTCGGGCTCTGGTGGCTCCTCATCCACAACCTGCTGACCCGTTCAACCCCCATCGGACGCAAAGTCGCGATCGGCTTCACCACGCACGGCGCCCCGCTGATCCGGGCCTCAACCCAAGAGCTCGACGCGGCGGGAGTCACGCGCCTGCGACGACTGGCCGGCGCCCGTGAGGGCCAACCTGTTCTGGATGATGGCGCAACACTTCAAGTCTCCACCGTAATCTGGGCCACCGGCTACCAACCGGACTTCGGCTGGATCCGGGGGCTTCCCGCGGACGAAGAGGGCTGGCCGCTCACCTCCCGGGGCGCCGTGGAACAACTGCCAGGACTGTTCTTCGTGGGCATGCCGTTTCAATACGGGTTGACCTCGGGCCTCGTGGGTGGGGTCGGCAGGGACGCCGGGCACGTCGCCGGACTCATCGCCGGACGGGAGTCACTCGCACCGTTGTTCCGTCAGTGATGCAGTTGCAGGCGTTGGAGGACCGTGGCGGAAATTTCTTCCACGGACATGGAGGCAGAGTTCACATAAGGAATGTTGTTGGCCCGGTACATGTCCTCGGCGTTGCGCAACTCAAACGTGCATTGGTTCAGGGATGCATAGCTGCTGCCGGGTCGTCGCTCCTGACGGATCTGGCTCAGACGGACGGGCTGGGATGTCAGTCCGAAACACTTGCCCGCGAATGGCTGAATTGGCTTCGGGAGCGCCATGTTGTCGAAATCCTCTTCGACCAAAGGGAAGTTAGCGGCCAGGATGCCGTGCTGCAAGGCCAGGTACATGGTGGTGGGAGTCTTCCCGCATCGGGACGGGGCGATGAGAATCAATTCGGCGCGCTCGAGCGCACGGAGCGACTGACCGTCGTCGTGTTCGATGGCGTATTCAACGGCTGCCATGCGGGATTGGTAGCGGACGGCGTCTCCTACGCCGTGGGCTTGGCCGGGCTTGCCGTTGGCCGCGGCGCCGAGCGTTTCTTCGAGCTGGCCGATGTGGGTACCGAACAGGTCAAAAAGCCGACCACGGCTTTGGGCGAGGACGGCACGGATGTCAGGCCCGACCGCCGTCGAAAAGATGATGGGAACCGGGCCGGTGGCCGCCACCTTGTCGATCAAGGCAACAACGTCACGCGCCTGCTCCACAGTGGTGATGAACGGGATGGTCCGCCGTTCCAGCCGCTGACCGGGGAACTGGGTCAACAGCGTGTTGCCCAGTGTTTCGGCGGTGATCCCGGTGCTGTCCGAAAGGAAGAACACCGTGGGGGCGGGCGGTGAACCCGCCCCCACGCTGTGATGCTCTGCCATTTAGAGCGCGGTGCTCGTGGTGCGTGCCAGCCGCAGCCAGGTCTCGGTGACGGCGTCAGGGTTCAGTGAAATCGAGCTGATGCCCTGTCCCAGCAACCACTCGGCAAAGTCCGGGTGGTCGCTGGGTCCCTGGCCGCAGATCCCCACATAGCGGCCCTTGGCCCGGCACGCCGTAATCGCCATTTCCAGCAGTTTGGTCACGGCCGGGTTCCGCTCATCGAAGCCTTCGGCCACCAAAGCGGAGTCACGGTCCAGGCCCAAGGTGAGCTGGGTGAGGTCGTTGGAGCCGATGGAGAAGCCGTCAAAGTACTCGAGGAACTCGTCGGCAAGGAGCGCGTTGGCCGGCAGCTCGCACATCATCACGATCTCCAGGCCGTTCTCGCCCCTTCGCAGTCCGTTGGCGGCCAGCAGGTCGATCACGCCGCTGGCCTCCTCCAGGGTCCGCACGAACGGAACCATGAGCTTGATGTTGGTCAGGCCCATGTCGTTGCGCACGTACTTCAGTGCTTCGCATTCGAGTTCGAAGGCCTGCCGGAAGGCTGCAGAAAGGTACCGGGACGCTCCCCGGTACCCAATCATGGGGTTCTCTTCCTCCGGTTCAAACGCAGGACCACCCATGAGGTTGGCGTACTCGTTGGACTTGAAGTCCGAGAGCCTGATGATGACCGGCTCAGGCGCAAATGCGGCGGCGATGGTCGAGATTCCCTCGGCCAGGCGCCTGATGTAGTAATCGCGTGGACCATCGTAGGCGGCAGTTTTCTCCTGGATTTGCCGGACGGTGAAGTCATCCAGGGTTGCAGGGCGCTCGATCTCGCCGGCCACGGCCAGCAGGGCGTTGGGGTGGACGCCGATCTGCCGGTTGATGATGAACTCAAGCCGCGCCAAGCCAACACCATGGTTGGGAAGTTTGGCGAAACTGAATGCCTGTTCCGGAGTGCCAACGTTCATCATGATCTTCACTGGAGCCTCCGGCATGGTCTCCAGGCTGGTTTCGTGCAGCGAGTATTCCAGCAACCCGTCATAGACCAGCCCTGCTTCGCCCTCGGCACAACTGACGGTGACCGGAATGCCGTCCTTGAGCATCTGGGATGCGTAGCCGGTGCCGACGACGGCGGGAATGCCGAGTTCGCGGGCAATGATGGCGGCGTGGCAGGTACGCCCACCCCGGTCCGTGACGATTGCTGCGGCCTTCTTCATGATGGGTTCCCAGTCCGGGTCCGTCATGTTGGCCACCAGGACATCGCCTTCCTGGAACGAGGCCATCTGGTCAATCGAGGACAATACACGCACCTGCCCGGCGCCGATCCGCGCCCCGATGGCCCGGCCTTCCACCAGTACCGTGGAGCGCTCGGCAAGGGTGTACCGGGAAGTGGTCCCGGCAGCCTTGCGTGATTCCACGGTTTCGGGACGAGCCTGCAGGATGTACAGCTCTCCGTCCACCCCGTCCTTGCCCCACTCGATATCCATCGGGCGCCCATAGTGCGCTTCGATAGCCACCGCATGCCGGGCAAGCTCTTCAACTTCGGCATCGGTCAGGCTGAAACGGGACCGCAAATCCTGGGGCACCGGAATGAAGTCAACAGTCCGGCCAACCTCGTCGGAATCGGTGTAGACCATCTGCACAGCTTTGTCCCCCAGGCCGCGCTTAAGCACGCCGGGCCGTCCGGCCGCCAAGGCCGGCTTGTACGCGTAGAACTCATCCGGGTTCACAGCGCCCTGGACCACGGCCTCCCCCAGACCGTACGAGGACGTGATGAAGACAGCGTCAGTGAAGCCGGTTTCGGTGTCCATGGTGAACATCACACCGGAAGCGCCGACGTCGGAACGCACCATCCGCTGAATACCAGCCGAAAGCGCCACTTCAGAGTGGGTGAAGCCATGGTGCACGCGGTAGGCAATGGCCCGGTCGTTGTACAAGGAAGCGAACACGTCCTTGATGGCGAGCAGGATGTTCCCGATGCCGCGGATATTCAGGAACGTCTCCTGCTGGCCCGCAAACGAAGCATCCGGAAGATCCTCCGCCGTGGCACTGGAACGTACCGCCCACGACACGTCCCCGCCATGCTCCTGGGCTAGGCGCTGATAGGCGGTGCGGACGTCGTCTTCGAAACCGGCAGGGAACGGCGTCTCACGGATCAGGGTCCGGATATCCTGGCCGACCTTGGCCAAAGCAGTCACATCGCCGCTGTCCAGACCCTCAAGAATGCCTTCAATCCGTGCATCCAGGCCCGACTCCGCCAGAAAACGCCGGTAAGCGTCCGCCGTCGTCGCGAAACCGCCCGGAACCTTCACCCCTGCAGAGGCGAGATTCCGGACCATTTCCCCGAGCGATGCATTTTTGCCGCCGACCTGGTCAAGGTCGGACAAGCCAAGCTCAGAAAACCAAAGAACGTTAGTCATAAATTGTGTCCTCCATTGGGCACGCTCTGACAAGCGCTAAAAAAAGACTAGGTCTTGCAAGGATCGTGGCCGCACGCTGCCGGAAGCAAATAGATGTGACACGTACAACATCATTCGGGAGTAACGGAAAGTCACCAAAGCAGGGCTCCGCGGAAGTATCTTCAGCACGAAGTCGTGAGTTGCGCCGCGTCTGCGTAGGTCAGATCCGGTCGGCGAGGTACACGATGTTCCCTCCGGGGTCCTCTATGCCTTCCAACGGGCGGCGGGCCAGGAGACCCTTGGCACCCACGAATTCAATCGGGATGGCGTCGTCGCGCCCAGGTCTAGGGCGCGGCGAGAATTTCGATGATCGCGAGGTTCCACCGGTCGGTTGTTGGGGACGTGTCGTTGATGGTCACAGGCGTGCCGTTCGTCGGTGAGGTGGAGTTCTGTCGTTGGACCCAGTACGTGTCCCCCGCTGGCGCCAGGAACTGGTCAACGAGGGTCTGATTCGGCCCTGGCGCGTGGGATATCGGGTTGGACCAGTCCGTGCCGACGCCCCAGACCCAGGAACCGGCCCTGGTGGTGGTGAGGGTGGCCGTTGGCGCGCCAGAGGAGGCGTTCGCACCCAGTGCTGCTCCTGGTGTGGTGTCTGCCCCGCGGAAGGCGACGACGGTCATGGCGGCTTGCCAACTGCCCGAGTCTTGTGTGGCGGTGACGGTCGCATTCGAAAGGGGGCCGGGGGCGACGGCTTGCCAGATCTCGGCGGTGCCTGGTTGCGTGTTGGTTCTTTGCCGGAGTGTCCAGGTCAGCCCTGCGCCGGCAACGCTGGCTATCCGGGCTGAATTCGCGGAGCTTGGCCCGTCCGAACTGATGAAGGCAAGGACGAGTTCGTTGGAGCCGGTGGTTGTCACACCCGGGGCGCTGATCGTCGTCGTGCTGGTGCCTTGGTGGACCGCGACGATCTTGTCGACCGTGACGCCGGGAGGTGCTGCGACGGCTTGCGCCGTGGCCGTGTTCGACGGCGGGCTGACATTGCCTGCCGCGTCGAGGGCGGCAACTGTGTAGGTGTACGTCGTCCCGGAGACCACCGAACTGTCGGTGTAGCTGGTCGACGGCGAAGTCCCGATCACGGTTCCGTCGCGCGAAACCCGGTATGAGGTGACACCCACGTTGTCTGTACTGGCCGTCCACGTCAAGGCGATCTGCCCTGCAGAGGCAGAGGCAGCCAGGCCCGCCGGCGCCGTTGGAGGGGTGGTGTCCTGGCCCGGTGCCGGCAACCGGACCATGCCGGCTGTGGACGGAACACCATTGCCGTCAATGATCGAGAGCAGGTAATACCCTGGAGGGGCGTAGTTGCCGTTGTCAGGCATTTGGACGTTCAGACCGCCGGAAGTTTGCGAGAAGTTCAGGTTCAAGGCCCTCGCGTTCTCATCGAAGGCATGGGTCACGGATCCTGTCTTGATCAGGGACACCGATTGGATCCGGCTCGCGTCCGGTGTTCCGATGAATGCGGTCGAACCGTACTGGACGCTGCCCGGTACGCTGGAGATGGTTGGCCGCGGGCCTTTGAAGAGGTACGGCGGGGAGTAGATCTGGTAACTTCTCTGGTCCGTGACCCCGTCGTCCCCGCCGCCGGATATGAAGACCCGACCGTCCGGGAGCAAAACGGCCACCGAGTGGTAGAGGCGAGGAACCGACATCGGCGCCATCGAGTTCCACGTTCCCGCGGCCGGTTGCCAGACCTCGGCCTGCATCACGGCTTTGGTGACATCCTGACCCGATTTGTCCGTTCCGCCTCCGGTGGCAAGGACTGAGCCATCGGGCAGGTTCGTCAAGTTCACGAAGCTACGGGGAAACGCCATGAGGGCCGTCGCTTGCCACGCAGGGCTTGGCGCGTTCATATCCAGGATGGAGGCGGTATTGGTGGATTGCCCCGTGAATCCACCGTCCGAGGCGGATCCGGCCTTGATGAATTTGCCCGGCGCGTAGTTCGCGATCGAGCCGCCGTCCAGTACACGGGAGTCCACGGTGGTCCATTGCTGCGTGGACACATTCAGGGCAAGGGTCGAGGTGGCTTGTTCGGACGCCCCTGCCTGGAGGACGCGGCCGTCAGGCAGCTGATACATGAAGGGGTAATACGGGATACTCCGGTTCGCGCCCGTCAGGTCGGTCCACGAGTTCGTGGTGGGTGAATAGACTTCCGGAATGGTCACGAGGTCCGGCAAGCTGGCGTTCGAACCCGAGGTCACCAGCACGCGCCCGTCGGCCAACGTCGTCGCCGTCGGGTACCACCGGGGATGGTTCATAGGCGCCAGGGTCTGCCAGGTTTCCGTGACCGGGTCGAAGGCCGTCACATCGCGGATGCCCAGTCCACCTTTTGTCGAGGTCCCGCCGACGACGAGAATTCGGCCATCGGACAGGACCGCCTGCCCTGCGCAGAAAAGATCGACGGCGGCGCTCGGTACCTGGGTGTAGTTGCCTGTCGCCGGATCGAGCAGGTACTGCTGGCCGCCTTGGGAGAAGTCGCCTTGCCATGTGAGAACCTTGCCGGCAGGTGTCAGCGCCGCGTGGATGGACACCTCCGGCCAACCCACGACAGGGCCCCACGAGCCGATCACTGACGGGTCCGTGCTGGACCCGCTCGCCGTGGTGAACGTCGCGTCGCCCGAGACAGCCAGATTGCCTGACGCGTCGGCGGATTTCACCCTGTAGTGGTACAGGGTGCTGGCCGAGAGCCCGGACAGCGCCTGCGAGTGTGTGGTCTGCAGCGCGGAATTCTGAAGTGTGCTCTGGCCGTATGCCGTGGTCGTGCCGTATTCCACTTGGGAGTTGGACGCTTCGTCGGTGGTCCAGGTGATGGTTGTTCCGCTGGAACTGGGCGTGCCGGCAGATACGGAGGAGATCACCGGCGCGGTGGTGTCACCTGTTGCCGTCGAGGCTGGAAGAATTTCCATGACGGAGAGGTTCCACCTGTCCGTTGTGGGTGCTGTGTCATTGATCGCCACCACGGTAGGAGGTGCCGCCGTCGTTATCGCGCTTTGGCGCTGGACCCAGAACGTGTCGCCTTGGCTTGAGAGGTACTCGTCGACCTTTGTTTGCCCGGCGCCGACTGTACGGGCAGTGGCTTTGTCCCAGTCATTTCCCGCTCCCCACACCCATGAGCCTGCCCGCGATGTGGTCAGGGAAGCGTTGGGCGCCCCCGTAGCGGCGTTTCCTGTTCCAACAGCGCCGTCAGTGACCAAATCCGCGCCGACGAAGGAGACAACAGTCATCGACGACTGGTACGAACCCGAGTTGGTGGCCGTAACCGTGACGTTCGTCAGTATGGTCGGCGCGACTGCCTGCCAAATCTCCGCGGTGCCCGGTCGGGCATTGGTCCGCTCGCGCAACCGCCACGAGAGGCCGCCACCGACGACCGAGGAGAAAGTCTCCCCCGGGGCTTGCGGCCCGTCCGACATGACGAAGGCAATTAGGAGTTCGTTCGTCTGACTTGTCGTGAAGGCGGGCGAGACGATTCGTGTCGAAGGGGTGCTCTGGTGCGTGCTGACAATCCGGTCCGTGGCCAAAGGTACCGCAGCTGCCGCGGGCGCGGCTGCCGGGAGCAGGCTCACGATGGACCCGGCGACTGCAAGAGATAAGCCCGCAAGCAGCGCGAGGGGCCGTGACGAAAAGATGCGTTGCATGGTTGGTCCTTTGATTCGACTAGCCGTGGCAGGCCAGGATCGGCAGTTCGTGGAAAACCAAGGCGTCAGATTCGACCGAACGAACGTGGCCTTATCACTGAGCTTCAACATATGGACGGGATTCACTAGCGTCCCGGTGGTCCCTCAGCATGGGGAATGCCCGCAGGGAACTTCGAAAACCGCACCAGCCATCCGACGTCGTGAAGCCATGCTTCAACACGACCGCTCAAGGATGTTCCACTGCGCTGTCAAACGATCCTCCGCTGGACAGCGCTGGCGTCCACTGGCGTGTGCAGTCAGGTGCCGCAGGCGTCGTCGACCGCTTCAGACGCCTGATCAGGGACTTTTACTAACAGGGTGATCTCCTCACGATTCTGCAGAGAAACGCATCACCCATCGGGCGGAGACCATGCGTTCGGTAAGCGGCACGGGTGAACCCCTGACGGCGGCAATTATGCCGCCCGAAACGCCGAAGCCGGCCATCTTGGTGGTGGGCCTGGATTTCCAGGGTTCCTGCCCTGTATTCGACAAGCGCACCTGGGCAGCGGTAATCGTTTGGGAAGGCAACCTTGCCTCCGTCACGCACCGCCGTCACGGTCAGTTCCACACTCGAAGAATACTTGTCCGTGAGCTGTCCTAGCAATGAAAGTTGGTCCGTCTTTTCCACCGGCGCGCCCCGCTCCCCGCCAAGCTGAACAGCCCGCACCCAGCGGCCGGGGACCGGCGGGGCTCATAAGATGAAAGCACTCGTCAGGCCGCGCAACGGACGAAGCACGTGGTGGTCGTCGGGTCGGGCGCTATCGGATATTTCTGACAAAGACTGCAGGTTACTCGGAGCAATGGCCAGCGGGACCCTGGACAAGAACTGAACCACCCGCCTTCCGACGCTTCAATACTGTAAGTACCGGAACACCGTCCATGGTGGGGAGTTCAGGCAGCAGTCCGCAGAGTGCCGGGCGCTGAACGTGGCCTTCCGGTTGGAACCGGCTGAGCGGAACTTCGCCTTGCCTCCGCAGGCCAGGCAGACCAGTTGCTGACGCCGTGGTTTCTGGCGGTATTCGTCGAGATTATCGAAGTCCTCTGCGTCCCAGTCTTTCCGGTCAGCCAGGCACAGTGCCCTTCTCATAGGCTGTGGCTTTCGATCGTAATGTGGTAGGCGTGTGCAGGCGCCCATTGCGGACGGTTAGTCTTCGACCAGCAGGCCCTTGGCCTTCAGCTTCTCCGTCAGGCCGCAGAGCTCAATGGTGTTGCCGCCGTCGTGGTAGAGCTTGATGAGTTCACGCTCGTGGTCGTCGCGGGCCTGGGACAGTGCAATGA